>JAJKJU010000335.1 GCA_021153565.1 Rhizobacter sp. | reverse complement strand
GAAGATCGTGATGCCGGGCAGCGGCAGCTGCATCAGCACGATCAGGTCGCTGTGGCTGAAGAGGGTGATGCCCTCCTTGTAGCCCACGAGCAGGTGCTGGGGGTCGTCGAGCGGGCTGGGGAAGGTGGCGTTGCTCATCGTATGTGTTTCGGTCTTGCTGCATCGAGGTGGACGCCATTTTTGGTGTGCCTTGGCGTCGAGAACGGCGCAGCATATTCAAGAAATCCCGCGTTGGAAGTCGCTCTTATGGGGGTGGGCTTTGAATTTCCGCTCGCTGCGGCCGAGAACGCGCATCGCAGGGACGGGTCCATGCGATGGCTGATTCTTCGGGCTTGCCCCTGAGCCTAGAATCCCCGTTCCCCCCTATCACTTGTGGCCACAGGCCCCCGCCGCCCATGACGCGCAAGCTTTTCGTCACCACCGCCCTGCCCTACGCCAATGCGCCATTCCACATTGGGCACATGATGGAATACATCCAGGCCGACATCTGGGTTCGTTTCCAGCGCATGGTGGGCAACGAGGTGCACTTCGTCTGCGCGGATGACGCCCACGGCGCGCCGATCATGATTGCAGCCGACAAGGCGGGCAAGACGCCCCAGCAGTTCGTGGCCGAGATCGCCGCGGGCCGCAAGCAGTACCTGGACGGTTTCCACATCAGCTTCGACAACTGGCATTCGACCGACGGCGCCGAGAATCACGAACTCGCGCAGGACATTTACCGCGCCTTGCGCAAGCAGGGACTGATCGGCGAACGCAACATCGAGCAGTTCTTCGATCCGGTGAAGGGCATGTTCCTGCCCGACCGCTACATCAAGGGCGATTGCCCGCGTTGCAGCGCGAAAGACCAGTACGGCGACAACTGCGAGGTCTGCGGCGCGGTGTATTCGCCCACCGACCTCAAGAACCCGTACTCAACGCTCACCGGCGCGACGCCGGTGCTCAAGAGCAGCGATCACTACTTCTTCCAGCTCTCGGCGCAGCGCTGCATCGACTTCCTGCGCGAATGGACGAGCAAGCCGGGCCGCTTGCAACCCGAGGTGCTCAACAAGATCAAGGAATGGTTCAGCGTCGATGAGCAAGGCCACGTGGCGCTCAACGATTGGGACATCAGCCGCGACTCGCCCTATTTCGGCATCGAGATTCCCGACGCGCCGGGCAAATACTTCTACGTGTGGCTGGATGCGCCGGTGGGCTATCTCGCGTCGCTCAAGAACTATTTCGCTAAGACAGGCAGCGACTTCGACGCCTTCATGGCCGACCCCGAGGTGGAGCAGATCCACATCATCGGAAAGGACATCATCACCTTTCACACGCTGTTCTGGCCGGCGATGCTGCATTTCAGCGGCCGCAAGGTGCCTGACCACATCTACGTGCACGGCTTTATCACGCTCGGGGGCGACAAGATGAGCAAGAGCCGCGGCACGGGCATCTCGCCGCTCAAGTACCTCGAGCTGGGCATGAACGCGGAATGGCTTCGTTACTACATCGCAGCCAAACTGAACGCCAAGGTCGAAGACATCGAATTCACGCCGGACGATTTCGTGGCGCGCGTGAACAGCGACCTGGTGGGCAAGTTCATCAACATTGCAAGCCGCGCGGCAGGCTTCCTCAGCAAGCGTTTCGATGGGATTCTTGCGTCGGATCATGCAGCCGACGGGACCAAGCTGCTCCAGACCTTGATGACCCAGTCGCATGAAGTGCAGCGGCTGTATGAAGAGCGCGAATTCGGCAAGGCCTTGCGCGAGGTCATGCTGCTGGCCGACCGCGTCAACGAGTACGTCGACCAGAACAAGCCGTGGGAACTCGCCAAGCAGCCCGGCACAGACGCGCGGCTGCACGAGGTGTGCTCGGTGTGCATCGAGGCGTTCCGGCTGCTCACGATCTACCTGAAACCCGTGCTGCCGGCCCTGGCCCGCGAGGTTGAGAACTACTTGCGTGTCGAGAATCTGAGCTTCTCGGATGCGGACAAATTGTTGGGCAAGCATGTGATCGGGGCCTATACGCACTTGATGCAGCGGGTCGATCCGAAGATGCTGGTCGATCTGTTGGCCGCGCCAGCCTCGGCCCCGCCTGCAGCCGTCGAGGGCAACGGCGCTGCCGAAGACGATCCGGGCGGGGAAGCGATCGCCGAGACCATCGCCATCGGCGACTTTGCCAAGATCGACCTTCGCATTGCCAAGATCGTCAGCGCCGAGCACGTCGAAGGCTCCGACAAGCTGCTGCGCCTCACCTTGGACGTCGGAGAAAGCAAGACACGCAACGTGTTCAGCGGCATCAAGTGCGCTTACAAGCCGGAAGAGCTGGCGGGCAAGTTCACCGTGCTCGTCGCCAACCTCGCTCCGCGCAAGATGAAGTTCGGCGTGAGCGAAGGCATGGTGCTCGCCGCGAGCCACGCCGACGAGAAGACCCACCCGGGCCTCTACATCCTTGAACCCTGGCCGGGTGCGACGCCGGGCCTGCGCATTCGCTGAAAGATGACCAACCAGCCTGTCGACATCGTTCGCGAGTTCCCCGACACGTCGTGGGCCGACGACGGCCCCACGCGCGGCGTCGAGGCCGTGGTCGAGGACGGCCAGGTGCTGAGCTTTCCGAGGCTGCCTTTCGTGCTGAGTCATGACGAACGCCGCTTCCTCGACGAGAGCTGGGCCGACGGCAAATCGAAGAACATCTCGGTGCGCTGGCCCACCGGCGAGCTGCGCGGAGCTTCCGGCAGCGCGGCCGACCTGGAAGCGCTCAAGGCCATGGTCGTTCGCTACGCCGATCAAAGCGAGGCCTTCGCATTGCGGCTTTTTCCGCATTACCGCGGCAAGTTGCGCCGCGGGAACACCTCGTTTCGCCCGACCAATGTTGCCGGGCGTGAATCGAGCTGGCGCAAGGACGACACGCGGCTGCACATCGATGCCTTCCCGTCCAACCCCATGCACGGCATGCGTTTGCTGCGCGTCTTCTGCAACGTCAACGAAGAGGGCAAGCCACGCGAATGGCGCGTCGGCGAACCCTTCGCGGCACATGCACGGCGGTACCTTCCGTCGATCACGCGGCCCATTCCGGGCTCGGCGTGGCTGATCAAGAGCATCGGTATCACCAAGCGCCGGCGCACCGAGTACGACCACGTGATGCTGCAGCTTCACGACCACGCGAAGGCAGATCTCGAGTTCCAGAAAGACGGCCCGCAGGCACGTGTCGACTTTGCGCCGGGGACGACATGGGTCGTTTACAGCGACCAGGTGCTACACGCCGCGATGGGCGGTCAGCACATGATGGAGCAGACGTTCTATCTGGATGTGGAAGACTTGATGCGGCCGGAGACGTCTCCCCTGCGCACGCTGGAACGCTTGCTGCATCGGCCGCTGCGCTGAGAGGCTGAGAGTATTTCGATCAAGCCCGCTCATCACGCCAAAAGACCCCTGCTCGTCGTTGCAAATGCTCGCCATAGCCCGGGCTATGGCTGCGCTTTGCGCCTAGATCAGGGGTCTTTTGACGTGCTGCTCGGGCACGCTCGAAAAACTCTCAGCCTCTGAGAGGCTGAGAATCAAACAGGCAGGAACTCTTGCAGCCTGCGCCTCATGCGAATCGCGCTGGGTCGCAGGGTTCGCCGGTGAACCTCATCCAGGGCCGCCCAGCGTTCGTCCCACTGCAAGGCTGCGCAGCTGAGGACCGCCGGCTCGGCTGCGAAGACGATCCGGTTACCGCCGGACTCGACGTCGACCACGAGCACATCGGCATCGAACACTTTGCAGATTCGCTGCGTCAGCATGGCGCACTGTGGCTCATCGTCGTGCAGATTGACCGCCAGCACACCGGTGTTGCCGATCAACCGGCGGCAGTTGGCATAGAAATCCGGAATGGAAAGGTCTTCGGGTTGCCCGTCGTAGTTGAAGCCATCGACCAGAACGACGCTGCAAGGGCCGCGCGCGGAACGGACGAAGGCGGCACCGTCACCGCGCACCACGCGAAACCGCTCGCCATCGGCCGGCACGAGGAATTCGTCGCGCATGGCGATCACGTGCGGATTGATCTCGACGACGGTGAAGTCAGTCCCAGGCAGGTGGCGGTGGCAGTACTTGGCCAGTGAACCACCACCCAGGCCAATCATGAGCATCGATGCGGGCGAAGGCAGCAACATCAGGAAGCCCATCATCGCGCGCGTGTAGTCCAAGTCCAGCGCAAACGGATCGGCACGCCGCATTCGGCTTTGCGTGGCAGACATGTCGAAATGCATTGCCACCGTTCGTTCGTCTTCGTATACGTAGGGCCGCACGAGATGCGGATCGACGGGCAGGAAATCATTGAGCAACGAGGACACTCCTCAGCGGTTCAGTGTGCGAAGGTCGCGCCAAAGCGGCGGCGCGGCCAAAGCCATGAGCAAGGCGGCGATGGGCACAGTGGCGGTGAAGCCCGCCCGCTTGAAAGCCACAGCACCGACGAGTGCACCCATGAAGAAGATGGCGAGGATGGCGCCGTGGATCTTGAGCTTGTCGCGATCGGCCCGAACGAAATGCTCTGCGTTGACCCGCTCGGTGCGGTTCCAGTAAACAAGTCGCCCGATCTCGATTCCAAGGTCGGTGATCACGCCGGTCATGTGGGTGGTGCGGATCTCCGCCCGCGAAATCTTGGTCACGATGGCGTTCTGCAGGCCCATGATGAAACACAGCAGCAGCACGGTGGACGGCACGAACACGTCGATGAAGAGTTCGAGATTGGCCCCGAGCAGGCCGAAGACCAGCAACAACAGTGCCTCGATCATCAATGACAGCGCGAATTCGCCCTGCATCTTGCGGCGCCTTGCCCAGTTGATGAGCACGGCCGTGGTCGCCGCGCCGCCGACGAAGGCCAGCAAAGCCGACAGTCCGGCCATGGCAAGCGACGCATGTCCGAGCACGACGTCGTCGGCGATGGATGAAACCACCCCGGTCATGTGAGAGGTGTAGCGCTGCACTGCCAGGAATCCACCCGCGTTGACCGCGCCCGCGACAAAGGCGAGCACACCGCCCAGCTGACGATTGGCACGCCGCGTGCGGTCGCGGGCGGTAAGGCGGTGGAAGAATGAAGTCATGTCGGCAAGGACTTGGACTTGCGAGCCTCATTTTATGCGCGTAGCATGCACATTAAACACATATAACATTAACATGCCAGCACAACCAGCCAGATTGGTCACGATCCATGGAACTGAAGACGGCACGCCTGACCCTGCTGATTGACCCCGCGAAGAAGACCGCTTTCGAGCGTCTGTGCGCGCAGCAGGATCTCACCCCATCGCAGGTCGTGCGGCAACTGATCCGCGATTACCTCGCCGAGCACGGCGTCACTTATGTTCCCGGCGCATCCCCCGAGGCCGTGGCGGCGCCTTCGCACTCCACAGCAAAAAAGCCTCGCCACACCGACCCCGCCTCGACGCGAAAGCGCCGATGAGACATTCGTCCGCACTGCCATGCCCCGGCTCTCGCGCCTGTACTTCCGTCCGCGTCTGATCAGCGCGCTAAAGGGCTACAAGCGCCAAGACTTCATCCACGATCTCGGGGCAGGTGTCACGGTGGGCGTGGTCGCCCTGCCCCTTGCGATGGCCTTCGCCATCGCCTCTGGCCTCAAGCCCGAGCAAGGCATCTTCACCGCCATCGTCGCCGGCCTCGCGATTTCAGCGTTCGGCGGATCGAACGTGCAGATCGGCGGGCCGGCAGGCGCGTTCATCGTCATCGTCTACGGCATCGTCGAGCGTTACGGGCTCACCAACTTGCTGATCTCCACCGCCCTCTCCGGTGCATTGCTGTTCGCGATGGGCGCGATGCGTCTCGGCGCACTCGTGCGCTACATGCCCATCACCATCGTCATCGGATTCACCAACTGCATTGCCGTGCTGATCGCCTTGTCGCAGGTTCGAGACCTGCTGGGCTTGAAGATCGACAAGCTGCCGGGCGATTTCTTCGCGCAGATTCACGCCTTCGCATCGAACATCCACACATTCAATCCGTATGCGCTCGCGATCGGCCTCTCGTGCTTGGGCGGGCTCTTCCTGTGGCCGCGATTGTTTTCGCCCGGCACGCTTCTGCCCGCGCAAGTACTTGAAGGAATCACCTTGCGCACAGCATCGCGCATGCCCGGACCGATCCTGGCCCTCGTCACCCTCACCATCGTGGCGTACGTGTTGCAGCTTCCAGTTGAAACCATTGGCTCGCGCTTCGGCAAGATTCCTCAAGGCCTGCCGACGCTTGCGCTGCCGCCTTTCAGCTGGGAAAGCGCCAAGCAGTTGTTCATCCCGACGATCACCATCGCGTTGCTTGGGGCAGTGGAGTCGCTGCTGTGCGCGCGCGTGGCCGACAACCTGAGCGACTCGCCGCGCCACGATCCGAACCAGGAGTTGATGGCGCAAGGCATTGCCAACATCGTGTCGCCGATGTTCGGCGGCATGCCCGCCACCGGCACCGTCGCCCGCACCGTGACGAGCATCCGCGCCGGCGCTCGCACACCCATCGCGGGCATCGTCCACGCGCTGACCCTGCTCGTCATCGTGCTCGTGGCAGCGCCGCTGGCGGAATACATTCCCCTGGCCGCGCTTGCTGGCATCCTGCTATTCGTCGCATGGAACATGGGCGAATGGCACGAATTCGCGCGGCTTCACAAGTTCAGCCCGCAGTACCGCATGGTGCTGCTGGGAACATTCTTTCTGACTGTCGTCTTTGACCTGACCGTGGCAGTCGAAGTGGGGCTGCTGCTCGCCTGCGTGTTCTTCATCTATCGAATGAGTACGCTGTTTCGCGTGGAGCCGCACGAGGCTTCAACGGACGAGGTGCGCGTGGTTCGGTTGTACGGATCGCTCTTTTTCGGCGCAGTGGCGAAACTCGAACCGATCGCGACGAGCGTTGGGCCGGCGACACGCGCCGTGGTGCTCGAAGCGCATCGGCTCATTTCAATGGACACCTCGGGTCTCGATGCCTTGGAACAGTTGCATCGCTCGCTGGAACGCCAAGGTGTGCGGCTCATGCTGTGCGACCTGAACGAGCAGCCTCGCAGTCTGGTTGAACGGTCGGGCTTCAAAGACGTGATCGGGGCATCGAACGTGTTCACTGATCTGCTGTCGGCGGTCTCAGAGGCTGAGAGTTTTTCGAGCGTGCCCGAGCAGCGCGTCAAAAGACACCTGATCTAGGCGCAAAGCGCAGCCATAGCTCGTCTTCACGTGGTCAAGCGTCGCAGCAGCCCCGCGGTGGAGCCATCCAGCCCCTCCACGTCGCCCGACGTGAGCCGGGGCAACAGGTCATGGCACAAGGCCTTGCCCAGCTCCACGCCCCATTGGTCGAAACTGTTGATTCCCCACAAGGCGCCGCTCACGAACACGCGATGCTCGTAAAGCGCAATCAGCGAGCCGAGGCTTGCCGGAGTGAGCTGATCGAGCAGCAGCGTGGTGCTCGGACGGTTGCCGGGGAAGGTGCGATGACGAGCGATGGTTTGCGCATCGAGTTCCCTCGACGCCGTAGGCGCCTTTTCAGTGGCCGCCTGCTCCGTGGTTTTGCCAAGCATCAGCGCCTGTGCCTGCGCCAATCCGTTGGCGAGCAGCTTGGAGTGAAGATCGGTGAATGCGTGCGTCGGGTGCCTCACCAGAACGAACTCGACCGGAATCACGTCCGTGCCCTGGTGCAGCATCTGGAAGTAGGCATGCTGCCCATTGGTGCCCGGTTCGCCCCACACGACCGGGCTCGTCGCGTACGGGAGGTCCTTGCCATCCAGGTCCACGCGTTTACCGTTGCTCTCCATCTCGAGCTGCTGCAAATACGCCGGCAGCCGCTTCAACCCCTGGTGATACGGCGCCACGCTGCGGCTGGTGAAGCCATGAAAGTTGCGATACCAGACATCGACGAGAGCGAGCAGCACCGGCAGGTTCTTGGCGAGCGGGGCGCCAGCGAAATGCCTGTCCATGTCGTGCGCACCTGCGAGCAATGCACGGAAATTATCGGCGCCGATGGCCAGCGCGATCGACAGACCGATGGAAGACCAGAGTGAATATCGGCCGCCGACCCAGTCCCAGAATCCGAATGTCGTCTGGATGCCGAATTCCGCTGCCGCTTTCACGTTGGTCGTTGTCGCGACGAAATGCTTCGCGATGTCGGTACCGCCGTTGCTCGCGAACCAAGCCTTCGCGACTTGCGCGTTGGCCATGGTTTCCTGTGTCGTGAACGTCTTGCTCGCAATGATGAAGAGTGTCTCTGCCGGCTTGATCTGGCGTAGCACCGGAGCGATGTCATGGCCGTCGACGTTCGAGACGAAGTGAAAGGTCATTCCCGGATGCACGAAAGCATCGAGCGCCGGCACCACCATCTGCGGCCCAAGGTCGCTGCCGCCGATGCCGATGTTCACGATGTGGCGGATGCCGCTCGCCTGTGTGTCACGCACCGTCTCGACGTACGCCAGCATGGCCTCGAGCACGCTGTGCACCTCGCTGCTGAACGGGGCCTGTCCACGCGGTGCACGCAGCGCAGTGTGCAGAACCGGTCTGCCTTCGGTATGGTTGATCGGATCGCCTTTGAACATCGCATCGCGTCGTGATTCGATCTGGCACTCGCTCGCCAGGTCGAGCAGAAAATGCAGCGACGCCGTATCGATGCGGTTCTTCGACAAGTCGGCGAAGACGTTCGGCGCCTCGAAGCTCAGTGCGCCGAAGCGACCGGGGTCGCGCGCAAAGGCTTCACGCAGATCGAAGTCGCGGCCATGCGCTTCGTAGTGGCCACGCAGCGCGTTCCACGCTTCGGTTTGATCGCAGCGGGGGGTATTCATAACAGGGCTTCAATCATGATGTCGAGCTTGGCGGCATCAGCGGCGAAGGCGCGGATTCCTTCGGCAAGTTTCTCCGTGGCCATCGCGTCGTCGTTGAGCGCGTAGCGGAAGCTCGCTTCGTTGTAGGTCACCGCGTGGATGACCGCGGCTCTGGCCACTTCGGGATCGAGCGCGCGTCGCAGCGGCGCTTCGCTCGATTGCAGGGTGGCAAGCAATTCGGGGCTGATGGTGAGTAAATCGCAGCCGGCGAGCGCAGTGATCTGGCCCACATTGCGAAAGCTCGCGCCCATCACCTCGGTCTTGACGTCGAACTTCTTGTAGTAGTTGTAGATCTGCGCCACGGACCGCACGCCCGGATCATGAGCACCGGCGTTGGCGCCTTCGTCCCACTTCCCTCCTGCCGACTTCTTGTACCAGTCGTAGATGCGGCCGACGAATGGCGAGATGAGCTTCACGTCGGCCTCACCGCAGGCCACCGCCTGGCAGAAGGAAAAGAGCAGCGTGAGGTTGCAGTGAATGCCCTCGCGCTCAAGGATGCGCGCCGCCTGGATGCCTTCCCATGTCGATGCGATCTTGATCAGGACACGCTCCTTCGCAATGCCTGCCTCCTCGTACAGCGTGATGATGCGGTGAGCTCGCGCGACAGTCGCCGCGCAGTCGAAGCTCAGTCGCGCGTCGACCTCGGTCGAGACACGGCCGGGCACGACTTTCAGGATCTCCCGGCCAAAGCGCACCAGTACCTGGTCAACGACTTCTTCGTGCGGCCAACCTTTGAACTGGGCCACGGTTTCCGCGAGCAGTGGAGCGTAGTCGGGCTGCTGGACCGCTTTCAGGATGAGCGAAGGGTTGGTGGTGGCATCTCTTGGCGCAAAGGCCGCGAGCTGCTTGAAGTTGCCAGTGTCGGCAACGACGGTCGTGTATTGCTTGAGCTGGTCGAGTTGGTTCATGGCACCGTCCTGATCAGGCCGTTGTGAATTGCATTAGAACCCGAGCCGAAGGCGAATCGTGCCGTGACCGCTTTCGCTCACAGGTAAGCGACCTTTCGAAGTGTCGCACCGAAACCCCGCTGGCGACCTTGAAACGTTGACCGGCCCAAGAAACGTGGGCATGATTCCCGTGAAACTAAATTACATCAGACGCGGAAATGTCCTTCGATCTCGTCTTCTTTGGAGGCACCGGCGATCTCACGTGGCGCAAGCTGATGCCGGCACTTTTCCAGGCATTTCGGCATGGCAAGCTGCCACCGAACGGGCGCATTCTGTCTGTGGCGCGTGACGAGCTGACGGACGACAAATACCGCGTCTGGCTCAAGGATCGCTTCCAGGACGTCGTCGACGCCAAGCGTCCTAGCGACGAGGAATTCGAACGTTTTGCCCAGTTGGTGCACTACCGCCGGATGGACTTGTCACACCCCGAGGACTACCTCAAGCTCAAGAAGTGGCTGGAAGAGCGCAGCGCGGACACGGCTGTGCTGTATCTCGCGACGAGTCCACACCTCTTTCCCATGATTTGCGAGCAGTTGGGCGCCGTGGGCCTGAATGGTCCGAGCATTCGCGTGGTGCTGGAAAAGCCGTTGGGCCATGACCTCTCGAGTGCGCAGGAAATCAATCGCGTCGTGCGCTCGGTGTACAGCGAGACACAGGCGTTTCGTATCGACCACTACCTCGGCAAGCCCGCCGTGCAAAACCTCATGGCGCTGCGCTTCGGCAATGCGCTGTTCGAGCCGCTGTGGCGCCGCGAAAGCATCGCCAACATCCAGATCACGCTCGCCGAGGATCTGGGCGTTGGCACGCGGGGCGACTTCTACGACCGGACCGGCGCGCTGCGCGACATGGTCCAGAACCATGCGCTGCAGTTACTCACCATGGTCGCGATGGAGCCGCCTTCGCGAATGGATGCGGATGCGATTCGCGACGAAAAGCTCAAGGTGCTGCGTTCGCTCAAGCCCTTTACCGACGAAAGCGTGGCGCGCGACGTGATCCGCGGCCAATACCGCAAGGGCACGTCCGCAGGCAAGCCGGTTCCTGGTTATCTCGAGGAAGCCAAGGTGCCCGCAGACAGCAAGACCGAAACCTTTGTCGCGCTGCGCACCGAGGTCGAGAACTGGCGATGGGCTGGCGTGCCCTTCTACCTGCGGACTGGCAAACGGCTGGCAGCACGCGATGCACAGATCGTCGTGAACTTCCGGCCGACGCCACACAGCATCTTCCCAGGCGTCAACCAGCCCAACAAGCTCGTGATCAAACTGCAGCCGGAAGACGGCCTGGAGCTGCACCTGCTCGCGGTCAAGGGCGCGGGACAGCAGGAGTCTTTGAGCCCGGTCTTCCTCGACCTGGACTTCGAAAAGGCATTCGCTGAAAACCGCGTAGGCGCCTACGAGCGCTTGCTGCTGGATGCGATTGCCGGGCGCCTCAATCTCTTCGTTCGAAGCGATGAGCAGGAACAGGCATGGCGGTGGGTCGAGCCCGTGCTGGATGCCTGGAAGCGCGACAACGCGGCATCCGGCGGGCCTCGCCCCTATGCAGCGGGTACGTGGGGCCCCGCAGCGGCGAGCGCACTAGTGGCGCGCGACGGCTTTGCGTGGGCTGAAGAACAATAAGGATTTGGCGCAGGCCTCAGAGGCTGAGAGTTTTTCGATCATGCCCGCTCATCACGCCAAAAGACGCCTGCTCGTCGTTGCAAATGCTCGCCATAGCACGAGCTATGGCTGTGCTTTGCGCCTAGATCAGGCGCCTTTTGACGTGCTGCTCGGACACGCTCGAAATACTCTCAGCCTCTCATGAGAAGGCCGCGCGTTGGAACGGTAGACAAAGATCATGCTGGACCGGATTCGCGCTTCCATACCCGCCCTGCCGCCGGCCGAGCAGCGCGTTGCGAAGCTGGTTCTCGCCGACCCACGCAGTTTTGCGAGCCTGCCCGTCGGAGAGCTGGCGGAACGCTCGCAGGTGAGCAAGCCCACCGTCGTGCGTTTTTGCCGGAGCGTGGGCTATGACGGTCTTGCCGATTTCAAACTGAAGCTCGCGGGCAATGTCAACGAGGGCGTGCCCTTCGTGCACCGTTCGGTGGCTGAAGACGATAAGCCGGGCGACGTGATCGTGAAGGTCATCGACAACGCAGTGTCTGCGCTGCTCAAATACCGCAACGATGCGGCCGGACATGCCTTCGAACGCGCGATTGCAGCACTTGCCGCTGCGGGCCGTGCGGGCAAGCGTATCGAGTTCTACGGCGTCGGCAACTCCGGTATCCTGGCACAGGACGGGCAGCACAAGTTCTTCCGGCTGGGCGTAAACACCGCGGCGATCAGCGACGGACACGTCCAGGTGATGGCAGCGACCATGCTCACGCCGGGCGATTGCGCGGTGATCATCAGCAACTCAGGACGCAGCCGCGATCTGCTGGATGCGGCCGACATTGCACGTCGCAAAGGCGCGACGGCGATTCTCATCACGGCCAGCGGATCGCCCCTCGCCCAGACGGCCCAGGGCAACAACCAGATCCTGCTGGCTTGCGACCACCCGGAAGGCTACGACCTCTACAGCCCGATGGTGTCGCGGCTGCTGCATCTCATGGTCATCGACATCTTGACCACCGCCGTGGCACTGCGCCTTCCCGGCGAGTTGCGGCCAATGTTGCAGGAGATCAGCGCGCCAAGCGCTACGCGCAGCCGGGGTGATGGCGGTGTAGATGTCGCAAGCCGGGTGCAACCCGGTTTAGGACATGGCCCGGAACAAGTTCCCGTTTTGGGGGCGCTGGGCCGGGATGCGATGCAAGGCGCTCCGAGCGCCGTGTGGCGAGCCACACAAGTGAGGAGCAACGCCGCAGCAAGCCCGTCCAGCACCCCCAAAACGGGAACTTGTTCCGGGCCATGTCCTTACTGCCGGGCTACGAATTCGCAGCGAAGGACAAGATCGGATCGACGCCGTAGAGCTTGGCCAGCGATGTCAGTTTTGGCGGGGCATGCTTCACGCTGAAGGCTTTGCCCCAAGCCTGCGCAAGCCGCTGACACTCCAGCAATACCGCGATGACCGAGGTGTCGAATTGCTGGAGGCCCGAAGCGTCAATCACCACCGGACCTTCAGGCAAGCGCTTGAGAGCCTGGGCCAGCATGGCGCGTGCATCGCGCGCTTCCTGCATCGTGACGGTGGCGGGCAGCAGCAACATGTCGTCGTGCCTTAACTGCGGGCCGCGGCGGCCTTGTTGCGCTCGGCCATCTTCGCAATCAGCCCGTCGATGCCACCGGCGCCGATTTCCTGAGCGAAGGTGTTGCGATAGTTTTCGACCAGCCATACGCCGAGCACATTCACGTCATAGATCTTCCAATCTTCGCCTGACTTTTCGAGCCGGTAGTCGAGCTGGATCGGGTCGCCCTGGCCGCGAATCTCGGTCTTCACAACCACTTCATTCGGATCGGTGCCGGGACGCGTCGGCTTGAGCTGAACGGTCTGGTCCTTCACCTGGGCCAGTGCACCGGAATAGGTGCGCACCAACAGAATCTTGAATTCATCCTGCAGGCGCTTTTGCTGCTCGGGCGTGGCTTGACGCCAGTAGCGGCCGACAGCGGAAGCCGTCATGCGTTTGAAATTTACATGCGGCATCACCTTGGCGTCCACGAGTGCAATGATCTTTTGCACATCGCCCTGCTTGATGGACTTGTCGGACTTCAGCGAATCGAGGACTTCGGTGGACACCTGCTTGATCAGGGCTTCCGGGGCGCCCGGCGCAGTCTGCGCACTGGCGGCACCGCTGGCAAGCATCAGTGCGGCGGCGGAGAAGAAGAGAGCAATTCGTCGAGAAAACATTCATTACCTTTCTAAGCCCAGCTCCGGGTGGAGCACGCGGGTTTGGAGTACATCGGCACTGGTGAGTTCTGCGCCAATCGACGCCCACCCGGTCTGCACAACGCGGTGGGCGCCACACCGGTTGGCGATTATTTTGTTGCAGGCGGCGTCGGCGGGGCTTTGTCAGCTGGCTTGTCGCCCGCGGGTTTGAGATCGGCAGGTTTTGAATCGCCGGGCTTGGTCTCGGCAGGCTTTGCGTTCACTGGCGGGGTCTTGCCGTCATCCACCGTCTTCGATTCGTCGGGCGTGGGTGGCTCCTCGCCGTCATACACGAGACTTCGGCGGCGTTGCAGGTAAGCATCGCGCACAAAGGTGTACTTGTCGATCGCGATGTCATCGAGCACCTGGCTCGCACCTAGAAGGCTCGCGCGCGTGTTCACAATCTGCAAAGCGGTGATCTCCCATTTCACCGCCCCGTCGTGAAAGACGAGCGCTGGCGACACCGCACGATCGAGGGGCAGCGCAATGGATTCGCGCACGCTCGATGGGCCGAACAGCGGCCACACGATGTAGGCCCCCGGACCGAAGCCCCAGGCGCCAAGGGTCTGCCCGAAATCTTCGTATTGATGATCGAGCCCGAACTCGGTCGCCACGTCGAGCACGCCGCCCAGCCCGAACACGGTGTTGGTGCCGAAGCGGACCACATCGTGCAAGCCGTTGGACACTTTGCCCTGCAGGAAGTTGTTGATTGCAGACCAAGCGTCGGCCGCGTTGCCGAAGAAGTTGCCGACGCCGTTTCGCACAGGCCGCGGTACGAGATTGCTGTACCCCACGGCGACCGGCTTCAAAACGTTTTCGTCGAGCTTTTCGTTGAAAGTAAAGACCTTGCGATTCCACTTTTCCCACGGGTCCAGCTTGTCGCCCGCTGTCGTCGCTCCGAGCGTGGAACAGCCTTGCAACAAGATGGCGCCGACGAGCAGCGAGACCCAGACGAACAGCCGCCCGAGCCGGACGGCGCCGGTCGTGGCGTACTCGTTCATTTTCTTGCTCCAGGCGTGCTTGCGGCACTGCTGTTGCTGCCTTCCGCAGCCTTGCTGAACAGGAACTGGCCGATCAGGTTCTCGAGCACCACGGCGGATTGCGTCTGCTTGATCGTGTCGTTGGGTCCGAGGTTCTTCTCGTCTGCGCCGGGCTCGATTCCCACGTACTGGTCGCCGAGGAGACCCGAGGTCAGGATCTTGGCCGACGAGTCGCGCGGAAACTGCACGCTCTTGTCGAGATCCATCAGGACCAGACCCTGGAAGGTCTTCGGGTCCAGCGTGATCGAGGTGACGCGGCCCACCGTGACACCCGCGCTGCGCACTGGGGATCGAGCCTTGAGGCCGCCGATGTTGTCGAAGCGCGCGCTGACGTTGTAGCTGTCGCGCGTGCCGAAACTCGCAAGGTTCGCTGCCTTCAAGGACAGGAATACCAAGCCTGCGAGCCCAAGCAGCACGAACAATCCGACCAGTGTTTCGATTCCCTTTTTCGACATGATTCTTTCCTTTTGCGACCTCTCAGAGGCTGAGAGTTTTTCGAGCGTGTCCGAGCAGCGCGTCAAAAGGCACCTGATCTAGGCGCAAAGCACAGCCATAGCCCGGGCTATGGCGAGCATTT
>JAJKJU010000334.1 GCA_021153565.1 Rhizobacter sp. | reverse complement strand
TCAGAGGCCCAGGCCCCTCACCCCAGCCCTCTCCCCGAAGGGGCGAGGGAGCAATACAGGCTCGCTCGCTGTGGCCCGCTTCGAAGCAACGCATTTCGGCTTCCTCTCCCCCGGAGACAAGAGGGAGATGGAGCAAAGACCTGAAATTGGTGGGGCTGAGAGGCACCCCTTGGGCAAGGTCTTGTATTGGCTCCTCTCCCCTCTGGGGAGAGGTTGGGTGAGGGGCTGCGGTGATGCAACCCATGGCTTTATTCACCGCCCACGCTCACCCCAGCACCCCAGCACCCCAGCCCAGAGGGAGAGGTAGCGAAGACCTGCGGGGCACAGGCGAGGCAACGTGAGGATCTCCATCACTCCCAAGAAGGGGTAGCACTCAACACTTCATCGATCGTGGTCACGCCCTCGGCGACCTTCATCGCGCCCGCGAGACGCAGCGGACGCAGGCCGTCTTTCAGCGCTTGCTGACGCAGTCCTGCCCCGTCAGGCACAGGAGAAATGCAGCGCCGCGCGGCGTCGCCGACGGTGAGCAATTCATAAAGACCCGCGCGCCCTCGATAGCCCGTCATGCGGCATTCGAGACAACCCACCGGCTTGTATGCACGCACGGCACCATTGAGACGCCAAGGTTTCACGAACTCGGCCAGCTTGTCCGCGGTCAGCTCGTCGTCTGGCTGCTTGCAGCTGGCGCACAGGGTTCGCACGAGCCGCTGTGCAAGCACGCCGATCACAGTCGCACCGATGAGATAAGGCGGCACACCGAGATCGACGAGCCGCGTGATCGCCGACGTTGCATCGTTGGTGTGCAGCGTGCTGAACACCAAGTGGCCGGTCAGCGCCGCCTGGATGGCCATCTCCGCGGTTTCGAGATCGCGGATTTCGCCGACCATGATGATGTCCGGATCCTGGCGCATCAAGGCGCGCAGGCCCTCCGCGAAGTTGAGGTCGAGCGCGGACTGCACCTGCGTTTGATTGAACGCGGGCTGGATCATTTCGATCGGGTCTTCGATCGTGCAGACATTGACTTCGTCGGTGGCCAAACGGCGCAATGTCGAATAGAGCGTCGTGGTCTTTCCAGAGCCCGTGGGACCCGTCACGAGGATGATGCCGTGGGCCTTCGTCGTCAGCCCCTCCCAGCGCTTCGCGTCGTGGCTGCCGAAGCCGAGTTGTTCGAGTGGCTTGACCGTGGTGTCAGGGTCGAAGATGCGCATCACCATCTTCTCGCCGAAGGCCGTGGGCAGCGTCGACAAACGCATTTCCACTTCATCGCCGTCGGGGTTGCGGGTCTTGATGCGGCCGTCGAGCGGCCGGCGCTTCTCGATCACGTCCATGCGGCCCAGCAGCTTCACCCGCGCAATCATCGCGTTCATCACGCCCGGCGGAAGCTGATAGACGGTGTGCATCATGCCGTCGATGCGGAACCGGATGGCGCTCAGTTCGCGCCGCGGCTCGAGGTGAATGTCCGATGCACGCTGGTCGAAGGCGTATTGCCACAACCAGTCGACCACCTGCACGACACCCTGGTCGTTGGCATCGAGTTGGCGATTGCTGCGGCCGAGTTCAACCAGTTGCTCGAAGCTTGCGACCGCCGCGGTCTCGCCCGACTTGATGGCTGCGCGCACGGAACGCGACAGCGTGTAGAACTCCGTCGTGTACTTCTGCAGTTCTAGCGGGCTCACGAGCAGGAGCTTGATGGACTTGCGCGTGTGGCTTTCGATCTCGGACACCCAAGCGGTGTCGAAGGGCTCGCAAGTAGCGATCGTCACCTCGTGCGCGCCGACATGCAGCGGCAATGCACGGCGGCGCTCGGCATAACTGATGGACATGATCTCGGCCACGCGGCCGACGTCGACCTTGAGCGGGTCGATGCGCACATAGGACAGGCCGCATCGGCCCGCCAGCCACTCCGTCAGCGCTTCGGTGTCGAGCACGCGGCCACTGCCCAGGCGCGACAAGCCTGCGGAGCCCAATCGAACAAGGGGATGCTGCGCGCTGTTGGCGCCGCCGAATCGCTTCTTCGTGACCTCGTAGTCTTCAGGCGCGATGACCTTGTCGTCGCGCAGCCATTTGAGCAGCGGGCGCCAGTCGAGCTTGCCGGTCGGTGTCGTGCGGGCGGGGTGGTCGCTGGAGGTCATGTCGAGGGGTCCGCGGCAGGCAGCATGCGGATCATCCGCAACCACTTTCTCGCAGGCAACTGGAATCGAGTTTCGATGTTTTCCGCACGTGCGGCAAGCTCGTCGCGATCGGGCATGTCCGCGGCCTTGACCGCGATGACGACGGTGTTGCCCTCCTTGGTGGGTCGAAGCGAGCGCACCTGCTCGTCGCCAAAGGCGGCTGCGATGCGCCTTGCGCTGCGCTCGAAGCTCGCGTCGCGGCCGAAGAGGTTGACACTCATCACGCCGCCGTCGGCCAGCAATCGATGGCAATCGCGGTAGAAGCCTCTGCTGTCGAGAACCGGGCTGGCCGCGTCGTGGTCGTAGAGATCGACACACAGCACGTCTGCGGTTTGCGCATGCTCCGCATCGGCGGCGTAGTGGGCGGCGTCACCATTCAGCACCTTCAGCTTCGCGCCATCGTCCGGCAACCGAAACCACATGCGGCATGCCGAGATGACGGTGGGATTCAATTCGACCGCGGTCGTGCGCATCTTCATCACGCCATGGCAAAAGCGCGTAATGGCCGCAGCACCGAGGCCCAACTGCACGGCGTGGCCATGCGTCAATTCTTTCGACGGCCGAAACAGCATCCACGCCATCATGCGTTGGATGTATTCGAGTTCGAGCAACTGCGGCTTGCGTACTCGCATCGCCCCCTGCACCCAGGGTGTTCCGAGGTGCAGGTAACGCACACCGTCCGCTTCGGACATCGTGGCCGGCGCGAGGTCGACGTCAGCTTGATTTTTTTGACAGCGCATCGCCTCAGTGTAGGGTGGGCAAAGCGAAGCGTGCCCACGCGGACAGTCGATCTGATTTGATTGACCACCGCGTGGGCACGCTTCGCTTTGCCCACCCTACGATTCATCCAAGGCCGCCAGCCTCGGCAGGGCGACATGCGCATTGGCCGTGCTGATGCGGGCAGCGTCTTGCACCGACCAGCCTCGCAATTCCGTGAGCGTGCCCGCGATTCGCGGCAACTGGGCGGGCTCGTTGCGCATGGTGGCGCCCTTGGCACGTTGCTCCGCAGTCTTGTAAAGCCAGTGTGGCGGGATGTCGGGCGAGTCGGTTTCCAGCACGATCGCTTCGTCGGGCACCGATTGCACCAAGCGCCGAATCTGCAAGGCGCGATCAAAGGTCATCGCGCCGCCAAAGCCCAGCTTGAACCCGAGTTCGATGAAGAACTGCGCCTGCTGTTCGCTGCCGTTGAAGGCATGCGCGATGCCTCGCGCCGGAATGCGCCGCAGGTGCTTGAGCAAGGTATCCGCCGATCGTCGCACATGCACGATCACCGGCAGGTCGAACTCCACCGCGAGCTTCAATTGCGCCACGTAGAAGCGCTCTTGCTTTGCGCGGTCAAGGCCGGGAATGAAATGGTCGAGCCCGATTTCACCGATGCCCACCAGCCGCGGGTCGTCACGATGTTGGCGCACCGCAGCATGAAGCGTGTCGATGTCTTCGTCGCGCGCGCCGTCCACGCACAGCGGATGAATGCCGAGTGCGTAACAAAACCGATGTTCGTGGGCGAGGCGACGAACCGAATCGAAGTTCCACACTGCAACCGCCGGAAGCACGATTTGCAACACGCCAGCGTCGCGTGCGCGGCGCACCACGTCGGCACGGTCGGCATCGAACTCTCGGGCATCGAGATGGCAGTGCGAATCGATCCAGGACATCCGTTGAATCATGCCCGGTTTACTCACCCCTCGCGTGCATGCAGCCTCCGACCGTGATACGGTTCAGGCACAAGGTTTGCCGATTGGTGAATCGAGGGGGTGCAGCGATGAAGAAGGCTCCGCTTTACAGCCGTTCACGCCATCGTCCTGGTTCGCCGACCCGGCCCGAAATGGCGGCGCTTGCCCGAGACACCTCCACCGCCACCTCCTCGCCATCAACCGACCCTGCGGAACCTGAACCCGCCGCACCTGACGGGAAGCCGACGCGTCGCCACCGCGTCCGCAATTTCCTAGTCCGCCACCGCGCGCCGATGTGGGCTGCCGCTGCGGTTCTGCTCATCATGAGCGGTGGGATCGCCCAGCATGCGCTGTTCGCGCCGGCACGAGTCTTGACTCAGGAAGACATCGATGGCGCCGTCAAGCAGACGCTCGCGAAGGAAGTTCTTCCCTCGCCCTATGCACGTGCCTACGCCGCCATCAGGCCGTCGGTGGTGCGCATCGTCGGCACCGACGACGACAAGGATGACAAGGAAGAAGCCGCGGCCAAGCACGAGGACCCCAAGTTGCATTCGCGCTCTACGGGCACGGGCGTGGTCATCATCGACAACGGCACCATCCTCACCAACCTGCACGTCGTGGTGGGGTCCAAGCGCATCCGCGTCACCTTTTTCGACGGGCACGAATCCGACGCCATGCTGGTCGGCGCACAACCCGAGAACGACCTCGCGGTGCTGCGCGCCAAGAGTCTCCCCGACGACCTGCAGGCCGCCACCATGCGGGGCACGGGCGACCTGATTCCGGGCGATGAAGTGCTGGCCGTGGGTTTTCCCTTCGGCATCGGCCCGTCCGCCTCGGGCGGGGTCATCTCGGGCCTGAAGCGCAGCTTCCGCGCGCCTGAGGGCGAGCGGCTGACCAACCTGATCCAGTTCGACGCGGCTGCCAATCCGGGCAACTCGGGGGGGCCGCTCGTGACCATGGACGGCGCAGTGGTGGGCATCGTCACCGCCATCCTCAACCCGGGCGAGCAAGGCACCTTCATCGGCATTGGCTTTGCAGTGCCCATCGAGAACGCGGCGGCCGCCGCAGGCATGCCACCCTTCTGATCTGCCCGAGACATTCAATCAAGGAGAACCATGGACACGCCAGACACCGCCACATTGATGGAACGTATCCTCTACGAGGTCAAGCGAGTCGTCGTCGGGCAAGACAAGTTCCTCGAGCGCGTGATGGTGGCAATGCTCGCGCAAGGCCACCTTCTCGTGGAAGGCGTTCCGGGGCTTGCCAAGACCATCACCGTCAAGACGCTTGCGACCACCTTGCGCGGCTCGTTCAAACGCATCCAGTTCACGCCCGACCTCGTACCGGCCGACTTGGTCGGCACGCGCATCTACAACCAGAAGACGGGCGAGTTCAGCACCTCGCTCGGACCGGTATTCGCCAACCTGCTGCTGGCCGATGAGATCAACCGCGCACCCGCCAAGGTGCAAAGCGCGCTGCTCGAAGTCATGCAGGAACGGCAGGTAACGATTGCAGGAGAAACGCACAAGGTGCCCTCGCCGTTTCTGGTCATGGCCACACAAAACCCCATCGAGACCGAAGGCACTTATCCGCTGCCGGAAGCGCAGGTCGATCGCTTCATGATGAAGGTGCAGGTCGGCTACCCGAGCGAGGAAGAAGAGTTCGTGATCGTCCAGCGCGTGACGGGTGAGCCGGCCGTCGTGAGCGCGGTGGCGAGCACAGGGCAGCTGGCCGAACTGCAGATGGAATGCCGCAAGGTTTACGTCGACCCGTCGCTCATTCAGTACGCGGTGAGGCTTGTCACCGCCACGCGCGACCCGGCCCGCCACGGGCTGCCCGATCTCGCCAAGTACATCACCTTCGGCGCAAGCCCCCGCGCCACCATCGGCCTGATCGAAGGCGCCCGGGCCATGGCAATGCTGCGCGGCCGCAGCTACGCCCTGCCCGAGGACGTGATCGATCTCGTCCCCGATGTGCTGCGCCACCGCCTTGTGCTGAGCTACGAAGCGCTGGCCGATGGATCGAGCGCCGACCAGATCGTGGCCCAGATCGTGCAGAAGCTGCCCAAGCCTGACAAACCCATGACCCACCACGCCGATGAGCGCGCCAACCTCTGAGAGGCTGAGAGTATTTCGATCATGCCCGCTCATCACGCCAAAAGACCCCTGCTCGTCGTTGCAAATGCTCGCCATAGCGCGGGCTATGGCTGTGCTTTTGCGCCTAGATCAGGTGCCTTTTGAGGCGCTGCTCGGACATGCTCGAAAAACTCTCATCCTCTGAAGCCATTCTTCGCCGTCTCGAATGGACGGTGGTCCGTCGCCTGGACGGCATGCTCCAGGGCGACTACCGGACGCTGTTCCGCGGCGCGGGGCTGGACCTGGCCGACCTGCGCGAATACCAGCACCACGACGACGTGCGCCACATCGACTGGAACGTGACGGCGCGCCTGCAGACACCGCACGTGCGGCAGTTCACCGAAGACCGCGAGTTGAACGCGTGGTTCCTGCTGGACCTGAGTGGCAGCGTCGACTTCGGCTCGCGCGAACGCACCAAGCGCACGGTGTCGGCCGAGTTTGTCGCCGTGCTCGCGCGGGTGCTGACACGTCATGGCAACCGCGTGGGCGCCCTGCTCTACGGCTCGCAGGTCGACGCGGTACTGCCCGCACGGCACGGTCGAAATCACGTGCTGCATTTGCTGCAGCGCATGCGCAACTACCAGCCGCCAGCGGCCAAGGCGCCAACGCAGTTACGCAATTTGCTGGAGGCCGCGCGGCAAATGATTTCGCGACGCTCGATGGTCTTTGTGGTGTCGGACTTCATCAGCTCGCCGGGCTGGGAAGACAGCTTGGCACGGATGGCCCAGCACCACGAAGTGCTCGCCATCCGGCTTTACGACCCGACGGAACTTGAATTGCCCGACCTGGGCCTCGTGACCATCCAGGACGCGGAAACCGGCGAGCAATTGTTCGTCGACACACACGATCCGGGTTTTCGCGAACGCTTCATCCAGGCAGCAGAAGACAACGAAGAACAGCTTCACGCAGCCCTTCTGCAAGCGGGGGTGGACACGCTGGAGTTGGCGACCGATGATGATCTTGTTGATGCAGTACTGAGGTTTGCCGAGATGAGACGCCAGCGCAGTCGTTTGTCGGCAGGAGGCGCATTGCCGGTGCACTTGTCGCGCCATGGCCGCCCGTCGTCGCCGCTTGCCGCCACGCCGGGTCACGGAGGCCGCCGATGACCTTCGCCTGGCCCGATCTGTTGTGGCTTCTCCTGCTGCTGCCCGCACTGGTGGCCTTGTACCTGTGGCTCCTGTATCGACGCAAGAAGAACACGGTTCGATTCGCGAGCCTGGCGCTTGTCAAGCAAGCCAGCGGCAAGGGTCCGGGGTGGCGCCGGCATCTGCCACCATCGCTGCTGCTGCTGGCCATCGCCGCATTGCTGCTCGCGACCGCGCGGCCAATGGCCATCGTGACGCTGCCGAGCCAGCAGGAAACCATCATCCTCGCGATGGACGTCTCGGGCAGCATGCAGGCGACCGACGTCCAGCCCAACCGGCTCGTCGCGGCACAAGAGGCCGCCAAGGCCTTCGTGAAAGACCTGCCGAGAAGCGTGCGCGTGGGCGTGGTGTCGTTCGCCGGCACGGCCGCCGTGGTGCAGCCACCGACGCAAAGCCGCGAGGACATCGTGGCGGCCATCGACCGCTTCCAGTTGCAGCGCGGCACGGCCATCGGCAGCGGCATCGTGCTGTCGCTGGCGACCTTGTTCCCGGATGCCGGCATCGACCTGTCGCAGATCACCGGCGCACGCAACATGCCGGTCGGGCCGGGGGCCAAGCCGAAGAAGGATTTCGACCCAGTGGCGCCGTGGTCGTACGGATCGGGCGCCATCATCTTGCTCACCGACGGCCAGCGGACCACCGGCCCCGACCCCATGGATGCAGCCAAGATGGCGGCGGACCGGGGCGTGAAGGTTTATGCGGTCGGCATTGGCACGAAGGACGGCGAAACCATCGGCTTCGAAGGCTGGAGCATGCGGGTGCGACTGGATGAAGACGCGCTGAAGAACATCGCGAGTGCAACGCGAGCGGAGTACTTCTATGCGGGGACGGCAAACGACCTGAAGAAGGTCTATCAGTCGCTGAGCACCCGGCTGGTGGTCGAGAAGAAGGAAACGGAGATCAGCGGGTTGTTTGCGGCCTTTGCGGCAGTGATGGTGGTGGTGGCGGCTGGGTTGTCGGTGGCTTGGTTTGGGCGGGTGATGTAGCGGCTTTCGTAGGCCGGGTGCAACCTGGGAACGGGCCTTGACGCCAACGCACCCAAGTTTCACCTTCTCTATTGCCTATTGCCCACAACTCCGGCTTCGTAGTCCTTGCTTCCTCTCCCACTGGGAGCTGACCTTTACGTATGCTGGACACGCGGAAGATGGCCGTTGGAGCAAATTTTTCCCCTACGAGGTTTGAAGAAGGCGGGGTTGACGCATGACAAGTTCATGTTTGCTCAGAGGCCC
>JAJKJU010000333.1 GCA_021153565.1 Rhizobacter sp. | reverse complement strand
TTCGCAGTTACTTTGTTCCAGATGGATTTACGAGGTGACTGGCCCTCGGCATGCCCTGTTCCAACTCCGCACCCACGTCGAAGCCAAGTCGGCCCCAGGAATTGCTTAGTTTAGGCCAAACCGAGAAGGTTCAAGAGATCGGCCGGGTTTCGCACGATGTATTCCGCACCCCAGGACTCGATCGGCTCATCAGCGCCGAGGTAGCCCCAACCCGCAACCACTGTCGCCATGCCGGCGGCTCGGCCAGCCTGCACATCACGCAGGTCGTCGCCGACGTAGATGCATTGGGACGGCGCCAGGCCCACTCGCCGCGCCGCTTCCAGCAGCGGCGCAGGATGCGGCTTGGAATGCGGAGTGGTGTCCCCCGCGATCACGGTAGCGGCGCGCGGATGCAGGCCCAGCGACCGCACCAGCGGATCGGTAAAACGCGCCGCCTTGTTAGTGACGATGCCCCATTTGCGCTGTTGCTTCTCGAGCGCCTCGAGCACGGGCACGACAGCATCGAAGACTCGCGTCTGCTTTGTCATGCGAAGCTCGTAACGACGCAGAAAGTCGTCACGCAAGCCGACAAAACTTTCGTGATGCGGGCCGACGTCGAACGCCACACCGATCATTCCGCGGGCCCCCGAGCCCACCATCGGCCGAAAGCATTCATAAGGCAACGCAGGCAAGCCGTGCGCCTCCCGCAATTCGTTGGCGGCGCCCGCGAGGTCAGGCGCACTGTCGATGAGAGTGCCATCCAGGTCGAACAGCACTGCCTGATATTGATGGGACATCAGGCGCACTTGTGGCATGCGAAGAGATAGTTGACGCTGGTGTCACCCGACAACCAGTACCGTTGCGTGAGCGGGCTATATTCCATGCCACGCGTGCCTTGGAGACTCAGGCCTGAATCGCGAAGCCACTGCGCCAACTCGCTTGGGCGAATGAAACGCGCATATTCGTGCGTGCCCTTGGGCAACAGCTTGAGCACGTGCTCTGCCCCGACGATGGCAAAGAGGAATGCCTTCGCGTTGCGGTTGATGGTTGAGAAGAACACCCAGCCACCGGGCTTCACAAGCGTGCTGCAGGCGCGCACGACGGAGGCCGGTTCGGGCACATGCTCAAGCATCTCCATGCAAGTGACGACATCGAACTGCCCCGGCGCCTCCGCGGCCAGGGCCTCGGTGGCGATCTCACGGTATTCGACGTTGGGCGTTTCTGCTTCTAGCGCATGCAGTTGCGCGACTTTGAGCGCTTTGGTGGAGAGGTCGATGCCCAGCACCTTCGCGCCGCGCCGCGCCATCGAGTCCGACAGGATCCCGCCGCCGCAACCGATGTCGACGACACGCTTGCCCGAGATGCGGGCCCACCTGTCGATCCAGTCGAGCCGAAGCGGATTAATCTGATGCAGTGGCCGAAACTCGCTTTCGGTATCCCACCAGCGATGGGCGAGTTCGCCGAATTTGGCAAGCTCCTGAGGATCGGCATTGAGAGTCGTCATGCCGTAATGTTAACCAGGGTCCACGAGATATCGATTCGGTGCTTGCATGGATAACCCATAAGAAAAAAACCCCGCCGTGGCGGGGTTTTGCGTGACCGGCAAAAGCCGATTACGACTTGGTGCGGGTACCCACCACTTCGATTTCCACGCGACGATTCTTCGCGCGGCCGTCGGTGGTTTTGTTATCGGCGACAGGCTGCTTCTCGCCCTTGCCTTCGGTGTACACACGGTTCTTCTCGATGCCCTTGGTCGTCAGGTAGTTCTTGACGGCATCGGCGCGCTTGACAGACAGCTTTTGGTTGTAGGCATCGCCACCGACCGAGTCGGTGTGGCCGACGGCAATGATGACCTCGAGGTTGATACCGGACATCTTGCTGACCAAATCGTCAAGCTTGGCCTTGCCTTCGGCCTTCAAATCGGCCTTGTTGAAGTCGAAGAATGCGTCAGCAGCGAAGGTTACCTTCTCACTCACAGGGGCCACGACAACCGGCGGGGGCGGCGGGGGCGGCGGAGCAACTGGCGGGGGCGGCGGAGGAGGAGCAGCCGGGGGCGGGGGCGGGGGAGCCTTGGGCACCGGCTTGATCGCGCCATCGCAATCGGGATGGGCAGTTGCCGGAGTCCAGTTGGCATCGCGCCAGCACAGCTCGTTGGTACCGTTCTTCCAGGGAATGCCCGAGGCATTGACCCAGTTGTCAATCGTCTGCGACTGTGCAAACACACCAGATGCCGAGGCAGCGAGCGTGGCGGATGCGAAGAGCGACGCCACCTTGTTCAGTTTCTTCATTGATTCTCCTCTCGAGGGAAGGTGCAGTTTTCTGCAAAACGTCCGAACCGGAATCGGAATGCGCTGGAAAACCTTCGCTGAGCGCGAATGGCTTACCACCCGATTCATTGTGCCAGCAGAGCACGGATTTGCTCCCTTTGTCCCGTCGCCCGTGAAGCACTGTTGCGCTAGTGCTACATCAGCTCGCACTTAGAATACCGGGCTTCGCCCTTTCTCAATTGGCGGGCACCACTGCCCTCGCCTTTCCCATGACTCAATTCGCCAAGGAAACCCTGCCGATCAGCCTCGAAGAGGAGATGCGGCGTTCATACCTTGATTACGCGATGAGCGTGATCGTGGGGCGCGCATTGCCCGATGCGCGCGACGGCTTGAAGCCGGTGCATCGGCGCGTGCTCTTCGCCATGCACGAGCTCAACAACGACTGGAACAGGCCCTATAAAAAGTCGGCCCGTATCGTCGGCGACGTGATCGGTAAATACCACCCCCACGGCGACAGTGCTGTGTACGACACCATTGTTCGAATGGCGCAGGACTTCTCGCTGCGCCACATGCTTGTCGATGGTCAAGGAAACTTCGGCTCGGTCGACGGCGACAACGCTGCGGCCATGCGATACACCGAAATCCGCCTGTCGAAGATCGCGCACGAGATGCTTGCTGACCTCGACAAGGAAACGGTCGATTTCGGCCCGAACTACGACGGCTCAGAGAAAGAGCCGTTGGTCATGCCCACGCGGCTGCCCAACCTGCTGGTGAACGGCACCGCCGGTATTGCGGTGGGCATGGCCACCAACATTCCGCCGCACAACCTCAACGAGGTGGTCGACGCCTGCTTGCACCTGCTGCGCAATCCGGCCGCAACCATCGACGAGTTGATGGAGATCATCCCGGCGCCTGACTTCCCCACGGCCGGAATCATCTATGGCCTGAATGGCGTGCGCGACGGGTACCGCACCGGTCGCGGCAAGGTGGTGATGCGTGCGAAGTGCCACTTCGAGGACATCGACAAAGGCCAGCGTCAGGCGATCATCGTCGACGAAATTCCGTACCAGGTGAACAAGAAGAACCTGCTCGAGCGCATGGCCGAGCTGGTTCATGAGAAGAAGATCGAGGGCATCAGCCATATCCAGGACGAGTCCGATAAATCGGGCATGCGGGTGGTGATCGAACTCAAGCGCGGCGAAGTGCCCGAAGTCGTGCTCAACAACCTGTACAAGCAAACTCAGTTGCAAGACACCTTCGGCATCAACATGGTGGCGTTGATCGACAACCAGCCGAAGCTGTGCAATCTGAAAGATCTGGTCGAGATCTTCCTCGAACATCGGCGCGAAGTCGTCACTCGCCGCACTGTGTTCGAACTGCGCAAGGCCCGCGAACGCGGCCACGTGCTCGAAGGTCTTGCCGTTGCACTCGCCAACATCGACGAGTTCATCGAAACGATCAAGACGTCGCCCACGCCTCCAGTGGCGAAAGCCGCGTTGATGGCCAAGAGCTGGGATTCATCGATGGTGCGCGAGATGCTCGCCCGCGCCGAAAGCGAAGCGCCAGGCGGACGGGAGTCGTTCCGACCTGAAGGCCTTGCCCGCGAACTGGGCATGCAGCCCGACGGGCTCTATCGCCTGTCCGACGCCCAGGCCAGCGAAATCCTTCAGATGCGCCTGCAGCGCCTGACTGGACTCGAGCAAGACAAGATCATCGGCGAGTACAAGGAAGTCATGTCGGAGATCGCCGACTTGCTGAACATCCTCGCTACGCCTTCGCGCGTGACGACGATCATTTCCGACGAACTCAACGCCATCAAGACGGAGTTCGGCCAGACCAAGATCGGCGCACGACGCAGCGTGATCGAGCACAACGCTCAAGACCTCGGCACCGAAGACTTGATCACGCCGACCGACATGGTTGTGACGCTGTCGCACACTGGCTACATCAAGAGCCAGGCGCTCTCCGAATACCGCGCGCAAAAGCGAGGCGGCCGCGGCAAGCAGGCAACACAGACGAAGGAAGACGACTGGGTCGACCAACTCTTCATCGCCAATACGCACGACTACATACTGTGCTTCACCAACCGCGGCCGCGTGTATTGGCTCAAGGTCTGGGAAGTTCCCCAAGGCTCGCGCAATTCGCGGGGCAAGCCCATCGTGAACATGTTCCCGCTGCAGCAGGGCGAGAAGGTCAATGTGGTGCTGCCGCTGACCGACGGCTTCCGCAGCTTCCCGCCTGACCACTATGTGTTCATGGCCACAGCGCAGGGCACGGTCAAGAAGACGGCGCTCGACGAGTTCAGCAACCCGCGCAAGGCCGGCATCATCGCCGTCGATCTCGACCCGGGCGACTTCCTGATCGGAGCCGCGCTCACCGACGGCAAGCACGACGTGATGCTCTTCAGCGACGGCGGCAAGGCCGTTCGCTTTGACGAAGACGATGTTCGCCCAATGGGCCGCACCGCCCGCGGCGTGCGCGGCATGATGCTCGACGATGGCCAGAGCGTGATCGCGATGCTGGTTGCAGAGGACGAATCGCAGAGCGTGCTGACCGCCACCGAGAACGGATTCGGCAAACGCACGAGCATCGTCGAGTACACCCGGCATGGTCGCGGCACGAAGGGCATGATCGCCATCCAACAGACCGAGCGCAATGGCAAAGTGGTTGCCGCCACGCTTGTGAGGCCGGACGATGAGATCATGCTCATCACTGATCGTGGCGTGCTCGTGCGCACTCGGGTTTCCGAAATTCGCGAATTGGGTCGCGCTACCCAAGGCGTGACCCTGATTGCGCTCGACGACGGCTCCGCGCTGATCGGCTTGCAACGCATCGTCGAAAACGACGCCAACGATTCAAACGGCGAATCCGCGAACGATGAGCCCGCACCCGAGGAAAGCACCTGATGAAACGTCGGATGGTCCTGGCGGTCGTTTGCTGCGCTACGCTTGCGAATGCTCAGTCGAGCGCACCCGCCGCCAAGGCCCCGAGTTCGCCGGCTAAGAAAGATCTGATCAACAAGGCACTCTCCATGCAGCAGGCCGGTATCGACGAACTGGCCAAGACGGTGGCGGAGCGTCCCGTGATCAGTCTCGGCCAACAAGCCGGTGCCGCATTGCAGACCGTGCCCGCGGAGAAGCGCGATGCGATCGCCAAGTCCATCGACGCCGACTTCAAGGCCTACCTCGAAGAAGCCGCGCCACTGATTCGCGATCGCGTGGCCAAGCTCACACCGTTGACGGTAGGTGCGATGCTGGACGAGAAGATGACCGAGGACGAATTGAAGCAACTCGTCGCCTGGCTCGAATCTCCGGTTCGCAAGAAGTACGAGCAGTTGGGGCCGGAATTGCGCAACAGCCTGCTGCAGAAACTACTGCCCGACGTCTCGCCGATGCTCGACCCCAAGCTGACCGCCCTGCAGGAGAAAGTGGCCGGCACGCTGCGCGCCGGCGGCGCGAAAATTCCGAAGCCCCAGGGGCCCACGCCTGCGGCGAGCAGCGCCAAACCCGTTGCCAAGCCGGCAAGCAAGTAGGGCCGCAGCCAAGTAGGGCCGCAGCTTCGATGATTTCTACTCACGACGCCCCATCGACACCTCAGCTCAAGCGCTTGCGCGTGCGAGAATTTGCCGCACGCCATGGCTGAGACTTCACCTGCCACCAATCCGGCGCTTCTGGCGCTTCGAATCGAGATCGACGCCGTCGACCGCGACCTGCTCGCGCTCTTGAACCGGCGCGCATCTCTCGCCCAGGAAGTGGGTGAGGTGAAGAAGATGGAAGGCTCGGTGGCGTTTCGCCCCGAGCGCGAGGCGCAGGTCATTGACGGCTTGAAAGCCGGCAACCCGGGCCCGATGAAGTCTGAGAGCGTCGCACCAATCTGGCGCGAGATCATGTCCGCCTGCCGAGCGCTCGAAACGCCTACGCGCGTGGCCTACTTGGGGCCTGCCGGCACCTTCAGCGAAGAGGCTGCATTGGGATTCTTCGGATCGTCCATCGTCAGAGTTCTATGCGCGAGCATCGACGAGGTGTTTCGCACGACGGCTGCTGGCGCCGCCGATTTCGGTGTGGTGCCGGTGGAGAACTCGACCGAAGGCGTGGTGGCCCGCTCGCTCGATCTCTTCCTGACTGAACCGCTCTTCATCATCGGCGAGACAAGCCTCGCCGTGCGGCAGAACCTGCTGCGGCGGGAAAACTCCCTGGCCAACGTCAGCGCGGTCTGCGCACATCCCCAAGCGCTGGCGCAGTGCCACGGCTGGCTGAGCAATCACTTGCCGCAAGTCGAGCGCCGCCCGGTGTCAAGCAACGCGGAAGGCGCGAGGCTCGCGAGCCTCGACCCAACACTCGCCGCGATCGCGAGCGAACGTGCCGGGAGCGAATTCGGGCTTCATGTCGTCGCGCCCGCCATCCAGGACGATCCGCATAATCGGACGCGATTTGCCATCCTCACGCACCCCGACCGGCACCCGCAGCCGCAGGCATCCGGCCACGACTGCACGAGCCTCGTTGTGTCGGTGCTAAACAAGCCGGGTGCCGTGCACGACATGCTTGTGCCGCTCAAGCATCATGGTGTGTCGATGACGCGATTCGAGTCGCGGCCCGCGCGGTCCGGCCAGTGGGAGTACTACTTCTACATCGACGTGCAAGGGCATCCTGAACAGCCCGAAGTGGCCGCCGCATTGAAGGAACTGCGCGGCGTCTGCGCGTTCTTCAAGGTGCTGGGCACCTACCCCATTGACGTGCACTGATCCAGCACCACCAGCAGATGTTCAACCAACTCGGCGTCATCGGTTGTGGCCTCATGGGAGGATCGTTCGCTCTCGCCTTGAAGCGCGCCGGCCTCGTGAAGCGCGTCATTGGCTACAGCAAGTCGCCCTCGACCACGGAGAAGGCAAGGAAGCTGGGGGTCATCGACATGGCGGCCGAATCCGCGCTGCTGGCGGTGTCGGGCTCGGACATCGTGCTAATCGCTGTGCCGGTGTCGGCCACCGAAGCCACCTTCAAGGCGATTCGCCATCTCGTCGAGCCGGGTGTACTGTTCATGGACGTCGGCTCGACCAAGCGCGACGTCATCGACGCGGCCCGCCGCGTACTCAAGGAACGCGTTGCGAACTTCGTACCGGCGCATCCGATCGCCGGCAAGGAAGTCGCGGGCATCGGACATGCAGATGCCGCGCTCTACACGAACCGTCAGGTCATCCTCACGCCGATCTCGCTAACCAATCCCGACCTCGTGCAAAAGGCCACGGACGTGTGGGCGGCCATCGGCTCGCAGGTGCTGCGCATGACGCCGGAGAACCACGACGCCGCCTTTGCCGCCGTGAGTCACCTCCCGCACATGCTGGCCTTTGCGTACTTCAACTCAGTGGCGAGGCAGCCGGCGGGCCGCGATTTCCTGTCGCTGGCCGGACCTGGGTTTCGCGACTTCACTCGCATTGCTGCCAGCGATCCGGCGGTGTGGCGCGACATCCTGATGTCGAACCGCGAGGAGTTGCTCAAGCAGTCGATGCGCTTTCGGCACACCCTTGACGCGATGGAGCACGTCATCAAGACGGGCAACGTCGAAGCGCTCGAAGACCTTATCCGTGGCGCTTCGGACGCTCGCTCGGGCTGGCAGATGAACTCGATCAAGTCGCCCTCGAATCGCTGATTGCCTCTTTGCCAACTGCATTCGACGAATCTTCTCGCCGAGTTTCCGAAGCCCTTCCCGCCGCGGGTCCTAGCAATTTCGACATGTACAGCACGCCGTTTCTCGATCTTCCCCCGCTGCTGAAGGCCGGCGGCACAGTGCGCCTTCCTGGCTCAAAGAGCATCTCGAATCGAGTGCTCTTGCTCGCCGGCTTGAGTTCCGGCACCACCGTTGTCCACGACCTGCTCGATTCCGACGACACGCGTGTAATGCTCGCCTCGTTGCGCGAATTGGGCTGCGAAATCGATTCGACGGGGCAAACGCTACGCATCGCAGGTTTGGGCGGGCGACTCAAGAATCGCGATGCCAAGTTGTTCCTCGGCAATGCTGGCACGGCCATGCGCCCCCTTGCGGCCGCACTCGCCGTGATGACGGCTACGCAGGGAGGCCGCTTCGAGTTGAGCGGCGTGCAACGCATGCACGAGCGTCCCATTGGCGACCTGGTCGATGCGCTTCGCCAACTCGGATGCCGCATCGACTATCTTGGCACCGACGGCTACCCACCGCTTCGCCTATCCGCTGGGTCAGGAAGCGTGCGCACCACCGCCCCGATCCGCGTGCGCGGTGACGTGTCGAGCCAGTTCCTCACCGCCTTGCTGCTCGCGCTTCCGCTGGTGAGCGCGACCTCGCCGGTAGCCATCGAGGTCGAGGGCGAACTCATATCGAAGCCTTACATCGAGATCACGCTCAATTTGCTCACGCGCTTTGGCATCGAGGTACAGCGTGACGGGTGGGAACGATTCACCATCCCGCAGGGAAGCGCCTATCGGTCGCCCGGCGACATTCACGTCGAAGGCGATGCTTCGTCGGCGTCGTACTTCGTCGCGCTGGGGGCGATCGCCGCAACCGATTCGCCGATTCGCATCGAAGGTGTGGGGCTGGATTCGATCCAAGGCGACATCCGCTTTGTCGAAGCTGCTCGGGCCATGGGGGCGAACGTGTCCTGCGGCCCAGGGTGGTTGGAAGTAAAGCGTGGCGCCTGGCCCTTGAAGGCGATCGACCTGGACTGCAACAACATCCCCGATGCGGCCATGACCCTTGCGGTGATGGCGCTGTATGCCAAAGGCACCACCCGGCTCACCAACATCGCAAGTTGGCGGGTGAAGGAAACGGACCGCATCGCTGCCATGGCGACGGAACTTCGCAAGCTCGGCGCCACGGTGACCGAAGGCGCGGATTTCATCGAAGTCTCGCCGCCGTCGCATTGGCGGGCCGCTGCCATTCACACCTACGACGACCACCGCGTCGCCATGTGCTTTTCGCTCGCGGCGTTCAACTCGCTCGCGCGCGCGAAGCCGCCGACCCCCGTGCGCATCCTAGATCCAAAGTGCGTTGGCAAGACCTTTCCGCACTACTTCGAGACCCTGTTTTCAGTCGTCGAAACTGACACGCCGCTCATCCCGGTTCTTGCCGTGGACGGGCCGAGTTCGTCCGGCAAAGGTACGGTCGCAAGCGCCGTGGCTCAAGCGCTGGGCTATCACTTCCTCGATTCGGGCGCCGTCTACCGGGCGACGGCGCTGGCCGCCATGCGTGCCGGACTGACCCCTGCCGATGAGCACGCAGTGGCTTTGCTCGCGGCAACGCTCGACCTGGCTTTTGAAGACGGCAGCATCCGCTTGGCCGGCGAGGAAGTGAGTGACCTGTTGCGCGACGAGGCCGTCGGCTCGATGGCCTCCAAGATTTCCGCGCTACCAACTGTTCGAAGCGCCTTGCGCGAGCTTCAGCTCTCGTTTCGAAAAGTCCCAGGCCTCGTGGCCGACGGCCGCGACATGGGCACAGTCATCTTCCCCGGCGCTGACCTCAAAGTGTTCCTGACGGCAAGCGCGGCCAAACGGGCTGAACGACGCCATAAGCAGTTGATTCTTAAGGGTATTTCAGCTAGCATCGATAATCTTCGTGCCGATTTGGAAGCACGTGACGCCCGAGATCAAAACCGGACCGTCGCACCTCTCAAGCCGGCACAGGATGCGGTGCTCCTCGACAACTCGGACCTGTCCATCGAAGACTCGGTGAAATGGGTTCTTGATGCCTGGGAACAACGCAGGTCTTTCTAAGGCCACAAGACTGTCGCAAGACCAAGGTCATAAGACCAAACAGGCCCGCCGCTTTCCCTCCGTGCTGTTCTAAGCACATCGAAGCATCGGATCTTCAACTTAACCCGCAGCGTAAGCTGCACCGGAATTACCCAATGTCCCAAACCCAAACTGCCACAAGCTTTGGCGGCGAATCGTTTGCCGCCCTGTTCGAAGAATCGCTGAAGCGCTCCGAGATGCGCAGTGGCGAGGTCATCACGGCCGAAGTCGTCCGTGTCGACTACAACTTCGTGGTGGT
>JAJKJU010000332.1 GCA_021153565.1 Rhizobacter sp. | reverse complement strand
GGCGCTCCGAGCGCCGTGTGGCGAGCCACACAAGTGAGGAGCAACGCCGCAGCGCGCCCGCCCAGCGCCCCCAAAACGGGAACTTATTCCGGGCCAAATCCATAAGCTTGATCTGCTCGATACCCGCCTGCTTCGTTGCCCGTGAATCAAGTTAACCGTGCACAATCGCCGTCGATGAGCTTTCTTGCGATCGACGTCGGCAATACGCGCCTCAAATGGGCGCAGTACGCATCACCGCAGCCCGGGGCCGGGCTGCTCGCGCATGGCGCCGTATTTCTCGAGACCATCGACAACCTGGCCGAAACCGACTGGAAGCATCTGCCTGCGCCGTCGAGCATGCTCGGCAGCATCGTGGCCGGAGAAGGTGTCAAGCGCCGCGTCGAAGAGCAAATGGAGATCTGGGACATCGCCCCGCGCTGGGTGGTCTCATCGCCGCATGCTGGCGGCGTCACCAACGGCTATGACCATCCGAACCGGCTCGGAACCGACCGCTGGGTTGCGCTCATCGGTGCATGGCACCGAGTGCTGGCCACCGGCGGGCCTCGTCCGACACTGGTGGTGATGGTCGGGACGGCGGTGACCGTCGATGCCCTGGACGAGACCGGACGATTCCTGGGCGGGTTGATTCTTCCCGGCTTCGGCCTGATGCTGCGGGCGCTGGAGATGGGCACGGCCGGCCTCAAGGCACCTACCGGCGAGGTGCGCGATTTTCCGACCAACACCAGTGACGCCTTGATGAGCGGCGGCGCGCATTCCATCGCCGGCGCCGTCGAGCGCATGCATCGGCGTCTGCTGAAGCGCACGGGCCAGGAGCCGGTGTTGCTGATGAGCGGCGGCGCCGCTGTAAAGCTCGAGCCGATCACCGACCTCTCTTTCGAGACGGTCGACACCTTGATCTTCGAAGGTCTGCTCGCGCTGCAGTCGCATCGGCTTGCGCTCTGAGAGGCTGAGAGTTTCGGAAGGTGCTTCGCTGACGAGTTTGCCGACGAAGCCAGCGCATTCCGGCAGAAAGGGGGGGCGAGTACTGTGTCCTTGGAGGTGTCAGCGATTCACAGAATGTAGCGAGACAGGTCCTCGTTCTTCGCAAGCTCGGCGAGCTTCGCGTCCACCTCTGCGACACCGAGCTCGACAGTCTTGCCGCCCAGATTCGGTGCGTCGAAGCTCACCTCGTCCAGCAGGCGCTCCATCACCGTCGACAGGCGCCGCGCGCCGATGTTTTCGGTGCGCTCATTCACGTCATACGCGATCTGTGCAAGGCGGCGAATGCCTTCCGTTTTGAACTCGAGCGTCACGCCTTCGGTGGCGAGCAAGGCCTGATATTGCTTGACCAGGCTGGCGTGCGTTTGCGTGAGGATGGCTTCGAAGTCGTCCACGCTCAGTGAGCCAAGCTCGACGCGAATCGGGAATCGACCTTGCAATTCGGGAATCAGGTCGCTGGGCTTGGTGAGGTGGAAGGCGCCTGACGCGATGAACAGAATGTGGTCGGTCTTGACCATGCCGTACTTCGTGTTCACCGAGGTGCCCTCGACCAGCGGCAGCAGATCGCGCTGTACGCCCTGGCGCGAGACTTCTGCGCCGCCCGAGTCCGAACGCGAGGTCACCTTGTCGATCTCGTCGATGAAGACGATGCCGTTCTGCTCGGCGTTGGTGAGTGCCGTCGCGCGGATCTCTTCTTCGTTGACGAGCTTGCCCGCTTCCTCCTCGACCAATTGCTTGAAAGCTTCGGAAATCTTCATCTTGCGCAGCTTGCGCTTGCCGCCACCCATGTTGGCGAACATGCCACGCAACTGCTCGGCCATCTCTTCCATGCCGGCGGGTCCCATGATCTCCATGGCGGGCTTGCTGTCGGCCACTTCGATCTCGACTTCCTTGTCGTCGAGCGCGCCTTCCCGCAGGCGCTTGCGCATCATCTGCCGCGCGGTGTTGTCAGTGGGCGGCGAGGTGATGCCGAAGTCGCTTCGCGCGGGCGGCACGAGAATGTCGAGCACGCGGTCTTCGGCAGCGTCCTCCGCGAGGCTGCGCTGGCGTCGCATTGCGGTTTCCCGCTCTTGCTTGACGGCCATGTCGACCAGGTCTCGCACGATGGAGTCCACATCCTTGCCGACGTAGCCGACCTCTGTGAACTTGGTTGCCTCGACCTTGATGAAGGGCGCGTCGGCCAGTTTCGCGAGGCGCCGTGCGATCTCGGTTTTGCCCACACCCGTCGGCCCGATCATCAAGATGTTCTTGGGCGTGATCTCGCCGCGCAGTTTCTCGTCGACCTGCTGTCGGCGCCAACGGTTGCGCAAGGCGATAGCAACGGCTCGCTTGGCGTTGCGCTGGCCCACGATGTGGCGGTCAAGTTCGGAGACGATCTCTTGAGGGGTCATGCTTGATTTCACGTCACGACCCCAGGGTTTCGATCGTGTGATGTTGATTGGTGTAGATGCACAAGTCACCGGCAATCTCGAGCGACTTCTTGACGATGTCGACCGGCGCGAGTTCCGTGTGTTCGAGCATGGCGCGCGCAGCCGCCTGAGCATAGGCGCCGCCCGATCCGATGGCGACGATACCGTGCTCGGGTTCGAGCACATCGCCGTTGCCTGTGATGATGAGCGAGGCCTCCTTGTCGGCCACCGCCAGCATCGCTTCCAGGCGGCGCAGCACGCGGTCGGTACGCCAGTCCTTGGTCAGCTCGATGGCGGCGCGCACGAGGTGACCTTGATGCTTTTCGAGCTTGGCCTCGAAACGCTCGAAGAGGGTGAAGGCGTCGGCAGTTGCGCCTGCGAAGCCCGCGAGCACCTGATCGCGATAGAGCTTGCGCACCTTGCGGGCGGAGGCCTTGACGACGATGTTGCCGAGAGTGACTTGGCCGTCGCCGCCAAGGGCGACGACATTGCCGCGGCGCACGCTCAAGATGGTCGTGCCGTGGTAGTTTTCCATTGGGCGTATCTGCTGGTGAAGGTGCGGGAATCAAGCCCGCAGTGGATGCAGTATCCGGCTTTCAGGGGTCAATTCGCGCACGCCATGTCGGGTATGTCGGGTGATTGGCAAAGTGCGGCGTGCGCCCGGGGACATGTCTTTAAGAACGGATCAACTGTCCGCGTGGGCTCCTTCGACGGACTCTCTCACGATGCGGACCTGCGCTTTGCCCGCCTTGCGTTCAGACCGTGCGCACTTTAACGCGCGCGTGTTCGGTGATGCCCATGGCGCCGAAGAACAGGGCGACGAGGCGTTGCGCGTCAAGGAAGCTCACAGAGCGGTTTTCGCTGCGGCGCGCGAGCACCCAGTTGAGGAGATCACCCGCCGCGATGAAGTCGACTCGGATTAGCTTCGAGCATGAGACGTTCACGATGCTCGCGTTGCCGAGCTGTTCATCCATCTTCTTCATCGTATCGCCGATGTCGCCGACCAACTGGCCCGACAACTCGACGCTTGCCACCTGCACTATGTTTGGTTCGTCGGTGAGCTGTGACTCGACGAAGCTCGTTGACACCTCGCTCACCACTGACAGGGGCGGCGATTGCGTGCTGTGATCCGGCCCACTCACACGGGCTTGGCACTTGGCCGGCTCCCACGAGGGAGGAGATACCTCGTAGGTCACGCAGTAGTCGATTGCCGCTTCGTCGAACTGGTCAGGGCGGTTGGTCATGCGCAGCGCGTCGAGGCGAAGCTGCCAATAGGCTGGGTCGGCATCTCGCACGCCGGTGGGCGCGGCGTCTGCCAATACGTTGAAAAGCCGATCGCCGTTCAGCCAGCGCATGTCGAGCTTCTGGCCTATCCAGGTGCGGAACAGTTCGCTCATCCGGGCGCAGGCCTCAGGGTCGATGCTGTTCATTTGCCCCCAGTCAAACACCCAGGGAAGGGGCATCTGAAGGGTCTGCGATCGCAGCTTGGCGACGGTTTCAGCGTCGACGATTTCCGGGCAGATCCAGCCAACCTGGCCCTCGGGGCGCGCGGTGCGTGGCTTAACGTTGTCATCTGCGTTCGCCGACTCCGCCATCAGTTGCGGCATCGAGAACCACTGTGGCGCCGACCAACCGAACTGCTGGGCATAGTCCAGTGCGAGCGCCTCGAACTTGCTGTGCTGGCCGATTGCGCGGTACAGGTCAAACAATACCAGCCAGGTTTCGGCATGCTGCGCGCGACTACCGCCCGAGCCGGTGAGCGTCGAGAGCGACTGTTCGCACAACTCGAAATCGGCATTCGCAAACGCGATGACGGCTTCATCGAGTTCGGGGTCGTGGGCAACCTCGCTCACTTCAACCGCAAAGGGGTTGGCGAAGTCCGACGACGCGATGTCGAGCGCCAGGGGCGATAGCGGTGACATGCTCGAGCTCATTACCACGGCGGCGGCGGCCGATGCGGTCGTCAGCTTGCCGCTGTCGCTCGGACTGCCGGCGTCGATCAATCGACCGTCGTCCGGCGCGGCCGCGAGCTGTGCGTGCGTGCTCTGGCGCGCAGCCGGCGTTCGATCCATGGGCACCGGCTGCGTACGGGCGTTGTAGAACTCGGGGGTGCGGCGCTGCGAGCCGTGGTAGCCGTCGCCGACCATCTGCTGCTCGATCTCGTCGATCTTGGCCTTGACGCCACTGTCGGGCTTGGCACCGCTGTCGATGCGGGCTTCGGAATCGTCAATCCTGGACGAGCCGCCGAGGGCCGCGAGCTGTTCGCTGGACAAGCCCTCTCGGCGCACCTTGCGAAGCATGTCGAACTCGCGTTTGCGGACGAAGTCGTTGCGCCGCTTGCGCTCGATCATCGCCTTCAATTCCGACTTGGCGAATTCACTCTCCCGCGCTTCTGCTGAAGGCGGTCCCAAATCGCTCCACTCCGTGGCCGGATTGGCCACGAACTTCACGACCTTACGGAAGAAACTTGTCGTGTCTTTCGGTTCCGCCATGTCGGGGTACTGCCGCGTCGGATGGACGGATGCAGGCGACTGCTCAGAGGCTGAGAGTTTTTCGAGCGTGTCCGAGCAGCACGTCAAAAGGCACCTGATCTAGGCGCAAAGCACAGCCATAGCCAGGGCTATGGCGAGCATTTGCAACGACGAGCAGGGGTCTTTTGGCGTGATGAGCGGGCATGATCGAAATACTCTCAGCCTCTCAGTCGCCGAACATCTTCTGTTTGAGCTCTCGGCGTTGCTGAGCCTCTAGCGACAGTGTAGCGGTGGGCCGAGCAATCAGTCGACCGAGGCCGATCGGTTCGCCGGTTTCGTCACAGAAACCGTAATCGCCAGCCTCGATGCGGGACAGCGATTGTGAAATCTTCTTCAAGAGCTTGCGTTCGCGGTCACGTGTGCGAAGTTCGAGTGCATGCTCTTCCTCAATGGTCGCCCGGTCGGCCGGATCCGGAACGATGGAGGTGTCTTCGCGCAGGTGTTCGGTCGTTTCGCCAGCGTTGGACAGCAGGTCGTCCTTGAGTACTTGCAGCCGGGCTCGGAAGAAGTCCAGCTGCTTGTCGTTCATGTACTCGTTGTCGGGCATGGCCATGAGTTCGGCCTCGGTCAGGTCGCGGCCGGCCTTGGTCTTCCATGCGTTGGCCAGCTTCGGGTCGGACTTGTATTCGTGCTTTGGGGTATCCACTACGTCGTTGTTCATCTGTCGGGTTGGGGGGCGGGGCGGTGCGAACCGGTCGGCGAATCGGGAAGTCGGAGGAGGAAGGGGTGATGCCGCCGGAGCCGCTGGTGGGGTTTTGCCTGACCGCTTGGGCGATGTCGGCGTGGGCGGGGTCGGCGGCTGCTGCGCCACTGGCTTGGCTGCCGGAGCATGGTGCACAGCCGGATGCGCAGTGGCGAGTTTGGGGGCAGTGTGCTTGGCTGACGCGGGCGTTTCCTTGGCTGTGGTCTTGGACGGAGCGTGGTGCGCCGCCTTTGCCGCCGCTTTCGCGGGTGCTGCCGTCTTTGCCGCCGCCGTGGCCGCTGGCGTCTTCGCCGCGGCCTTCGTGGGACTTGCTTGCTTTGCCGGGGTCTTGCTCACATGAGTCTCCTCGCAACGGCGGTTATACCCGCTCTGACCTCGGCGTTTTCAACATCGGGGCGAATTTGGGCGCCGCGGATTGTAGCTACGTTGTGTTCAGGCACCGCCCTCTGATTACCTCGAATGGAAACCAGAGGTTCCAAACATCGGCAATACTTTGCAAGGATTCTCAGATCAGACATTGGTCGAGACCCTGAAGGAACACATCCTTGGGCAGGTCGATGCCGATGAACACCATCTTGCTTGTTTTCTTTTCGCCGGGCGCCCACTTCGGACCGAGATCGCTGCCCATTAACTGGTGCACGCCCTGGAAGATCACCTTCTTGTCGGTGCCCTTCATGTTCAGAACACCCTTGTAGCGAAGCATCTTGGGGCCGTAGACCTGGACGATGGCACCCAGGAAGTCCTCGAGCTTGGCGGGGTTGAAGGGCTTATCCGATCGGAATACAAAAGACTTGACGTCGTCGTCGTGCGCATGGTGGTGCGGGTGGTTGCAATGCTCGCCATGGTCGTGGTCATGATCATGGTGGTCGTGATCGTGGTCGTCCGCCTTGAGGAAATCCGGATCGATGTCGAGCTTGGCGTTCAGGTTGAAGCCGCGGAGGTCGAACACCTGGGAAATCGGCACCTCGCCGAAGTTCACCTGGCGCTGAGGGGCGCGCGGGTTCATGCGCTTGACGCGGTGGGCCAGGTCCTCGACGGCAGAATCGTCCACGAGGTCGGCCTTGCTAATGAAGATCTGGTCGGCAAACCCGACTTGGCGGCGAGCCTCCTGCCTATCGTCGAGTTGGGCCTGGCCGTGCTTGGCGTCCACCAGCGTCAGGATGGAGTCGAGCAGGTAGCTTTCTGCAATCTCGTCGTCCATAAAGAAGGTCTGGGCGACCGGGCCTGGGTCGGCCAGGCCGGTGGTCTCGATCACCACGCGGTCGAAATCGAGTTCGCCCTTGCGTTTTTTCTCCGCCAGATCGCTCAAGGTAGTGCGCAGATCTTCGCGGATGGTGCAGCACACGCAGCCGTTGTTGAGTTGAATGATCTGTTCCCTGGTGTCTTGCACCAGGATCTCGTTGTCGATGTTCTCGTCGCCGAATTCGTTTTCGATGACGGCGATCTTCTGGCCGTGAGCCTCGGTGAGCACCCTCTTCAAGAGCGTGGTTTTGCCTGAGCCGAGAAAGCCGGTGAGGATGGTGGCGGGGATGAGGGCCATGGTGAAAGTCCTGAAGCAGTGGTGCGGCCCTCGCGATCTGGGGCCCCGGGGTCGGAAATCAACCCGTCAAGCTAGCACACTTGAGAAATCCTGTTGGGTTAAGCTGGCGCTCTCCCCACTACTCGCCACTGTGCGATGTCCGATCCACATTCAGGCCAGAGCGGCCGCGCCAAGTCCGGCGAGCGACCGCACCCATCTTCCACGACCGACAAGCGCAACCTCTTCCAGCGCATCGTCGAGTTTGTCCATCCCGGCCCCGACTCGACCGACGAGTTGATTTCGACGCTGGCCGACGCGGAGGACCGCGAACTCATCCCGCCCGAGTCGCGCATGATGCTCGAGGGCGTGATCCGCATGGCCGACATGACGGCAGGCGACGTGATGGTCGCAGCTCCGCGCATGGATCTGCTGAGCATTGACGCGCCCTACGACGACGTGCTGCACCTGGTCATCGGCGCCGGCCATTCGCGCTTTCCGGTCTACGAGGGCCAGCGCGAGAACATCATCGGTACGCTGATGGCAAAGGACCTGCTCAAGTTGCAGAGGTCGCCGGAATTGAATCTGCGAACGCTGTTGCGGCCGGCGGTCTACGTTCCCGAATCGAAGGGCTTGAACGAACTGCTTCGCGATTTCCGATCGAACCGCAACCACCTCGCCATCGTCATCGACGAATTCGGCAACACGGCGGGGCTGATCACCATCGAAGACGTGCTCGAGGAAATCGTCGGCGAGATCGAGGACGAATTCGACGAAAAAGACGGCGACACCAGCATCTACACACTTGCCGACGGCAGTCACCGGGTGGCTGGCGACGCGCACATCCGCACGGTGAACGAATCCTTCGTCGCATTGCTGCCGGAGCAAGATTTCGACACCATCGGAGGGCTGGTGGCGCATGAACTCGGCCGCGTGCCCCGCCGTGGCGAAGCGCTGACGCTGGGGGGGCTGGTGTTCACTGTCATGCTCACCCGCGGCGGTGCGGTGCGCTGGTTCAAGGTCACCCGCGCGCCCGAAGAAGCGCTGGGCAGCGACGGCGCCTGATGGCGGGGCCGCTTCCTCCCGCGCTGCCAGTACGGCCGCTGTCGCTTCCCTTCGATCTGGTCGTCGCTGCGGTGGCCGGAGCGCTGCAGACTGCCTCATACGTTTACACCGAGGCGTGGTGGCTGCAGCTCATGTGCGCCGGATGGCTCGCCTGGCGAGGCGTCATGACCGGGGCGGGCAGGGCAGCGGCGCTCGGTTGGCTCTTCGGCACGGCATGGATGGCCACCGGCACATGGTGGCTCTTCATCAGCATGCACCGCTACGGTGGACTGCCCGGCTGGATGGCCTTGCTTGCCGTGCTCGCCTTGAGCGGGTTCCTGTCCGTGTACCTCGCGGCCGCCATGGGCGCGTTCTCGCGTTGGCGTTTCGGCAAGCCGTGGCTTGACGCCCTGTTGTTCGCGGCGCTGTGGATGCTTGCCGAACTGGCCCGTGGCGTGATCTTCACCGGCTTTCCGTGGGTGGCCTCGGGCTATGCACACGTGGATGGGCCGCTTGCCTCGCTCGCGCCCTTCGTGGGCGTCTACGGCATCGGGTTCATGGCAGCCCTGATTTCGGCGTGGGCGGCCTTGTCGTTCGCACAGGCCAGGCGTCGATGGGTGGGTGCGGCCGTGGCGGTGGGAGTGTTTGCTGTGACTGCCAACACGCGGGCAGGCTTCACCACGCCTACCCATACACTGTCCGTCACCCTTTTGCAGGGCAACATTCCGCAGGAAGAGAAGTTCGCGTCCGACCACCTGGGTGCCGCCCTGGAATGGCATGTCAAGGGCCTCGTCGGAGCCCGCAGCGACCTTGTCATTGCTCCGGAAACGGCGGTCCCGCTACTCCCGCAGCAACTGCCTGAAGGCTTCTGGGACGATCTTCGCAAACGATTCGCGAGCGGACGTACCTCTGCGCTATTCGGGGTCCCGCTGGGCAGCGAACAGACGGGCTACACCAATTCCGCAGTGGGTTTTTCTCCCGGCGCCAAGGAGGACTACCGCTACGCCAAGCACCATCTTGTGCCATTCGGCGAGTTCATTCCTGTCGGCTTCAAGTGGTTCACGCAGTTGATGAACATCCCCCTTGGCGACTTCAACCGCGGAGCGCTCAACGCGCCGTCGTTCGTGGTCAATGGCGAGCGGATCGGTCCGAACATCTGCTATGAAGATTTGTTCGGCGAAGAACTTGCTGCACGCTTTTCCAACCCGGCCCGCGCGCCGACCATGTTCGCCAACATCAGCAACATAGGCTGGTTCGGCGACACCATCGCGGTCGACCAGCATTTGCACATTTCTCGCATGCGCTCGCTCGAATTCGAGCGGGCCATGATGCGCGCGACGAACACGGGCGCGACGGTGATCATCGACCACCGGGGCCACGTGACGCAGTCCCTCAAGCCCTTCACTGTCGGTTTTCTCGAAGGCAATGTGCAAGGGCGTGAAGGCCTCACGCCCTTCGCGTGGTGGTGTAGCCGCTACGGCCTGTGGCCGCTCGCACTCTTCGGGGCTCTGGTGGTGGCGGTATTTGCGGGGATGCGGCACAGGCGTTGAGATGGCCATGGGCGGCCAGGCGGCGATCGGAGCGGCGGCGCTCGAGGTGCGCTCAGGCTGGCCCCAGGGGCGATGGGACGTGAATGTCGACACGCCCAGTAAACTTGCCGGTTTCCGCCGTTCACCACCCCATCGACACCATGCTGACCTTCCAGCAAATCATCCTGCGCCTCCAAGACTATTGGGACAAGCAGGGCTGCGCCTTGCTGCAGCCCTACGACATGGAAGTGGGCGCGGGGACCAGCCACACGGCAACCTTCTTGCGCGCCATCGGGCCCGAGCCCTGGAAGGCGGCCTATGTGCAGCCCAGCCGCCGCCCCAAAGACGGCCGCTACGGCCAGAACCCCAACCGCCTGCAGCATTACTACCAATACCAGGTGGTGCTCAAGCCCGCGCCGGCCAACATTCTCGAGCTGTACCTGGGCTCGCTGGAAGCGCTGGGATTTGACCTCAAGACCAACGACATCCGCTTCGTCGAAGACGATTGGGAAAATCCCACGCTCGGCTGCTGGGGCCTGGGTTGGGAGGTCTGGCTCAACGGCATGGAGGTGACGCAGTTCACCTACTTCCAGCAAGTGGGAGGCATCGACTGCAAACCGATCACCGGCGAGATCACCTACGGGCTGGAACGACTGGCGATGTACCTTCAGGGCGTGGACAGCGTCTACAACCTGAAGTGGACCGATGCGCTGAGCTACGGCGACGTGTATCACCAAAACGAAGTCGAGCAAAGCACCTACAACTTCGAGCACAGCGACGTGGACTTTCTGCTCGGCGCCTTCGGCAGCCACGAGAAGCAGTCCAAGCACCTCATGGAGCAGAAGCTTGCGTTGCCCGCCTATGAACAACTGCTGAAGGCCGGCCACACCTTCAACCTGCTCGATGCACGCGGTGCGATCAGCGTGACCGAGCGTGCCGCTTACATCGGCCGCATCCGCAACTTGGCGCGAAGCGTTGCGCAAAGCTACCTGGAGAGCCGCGCGCGACTCGGTTTCCCCATGGCGCCCAAGGCCTGGGCTGATGAAGTCGTCGCCCAGATCGAGAAGAAGGCAGCGTGAGAGACATGAGCACCATGACGCACAAGAATCTGCTCGTCGAGCTGTTCGTTGAAGAGCTGCCGCCGAAAGCTTTGAAGAAGCTGGGCGAGTCGTTCGCGACTTCGCTGTCGGACAGCCTGAAGTCGCAAGGGTTGAGCGCTGCGTCAGCGGCAGTGAGTTCGTTTGCGTCGCCGCGACGGCTGGCCGTGCACATGACCAACGTGGCCGCCGCGGCTGCCGACAAGTCCGTGTCGCAAAAGCTGATGCCGGTGAGCGTCGGTCTTGACGCCGATGGTCAGCCAACGCCTGCATTGCTCAAGAAGCTTGCTGCCGTGGGTGTGGATGCGGGTGCCGTGCCCTCGCTCAAGCGGCAAATGGACGGCAAGGCCGAAGCGCTGTTTTTCGACAGCCTGGTCAAGGGCGCGACGCTGGCTGAAGGATTGCAGAAAGCCATCGAAGAAGCGATTGCAAAGCTTCCTATCCCGAAGGTGATGCAGTACCAGCTTGAAGACGGGTGGACCAGCGTGAACTTCGTCCGCCCGGCGCATGGATTGGTGGCGCTGCACGGTGCCGACGTGGTGCCGGTGAGCGCGCTCGGTCTCAAGGCCGGTCGCACGACGCAAGGTCATCGATTCGAAGCCGCCAAGGCGGTCTTGGAGTTGCGAGACGCCGATCACTATGCAGCGCAACTGCTCGACGAAGGCGGGGTGATCGCGAGCTTTGCCGAGCGCCGCGCTGACATCGTCAGGCAACTCGACGCCGCTGCCGCAAAGCAGGGACTCAAGCCCATCGCCGACGAGGCCTTGCTTGACGAAGTGACCGCGCTCGTCGAACGGCCCAACGTGCTGCTGTGCCAGTTCGAGAGCGAATTCCTCGACGTTCCGCAGGAATGCCTCATCCTCACGATGAAGGCCAACCAGAAGTATTTCCCGCTGCTCGATGCCAAGGGCAAGCTGACGAACCAATTCCTCATTGTCAGCAACATCCGCCCGCAAGACCCGAGCCGAGTGGTCGAAGGCAATGAGCGTGTCGTTCGTCCTCGTTTGGCCGATGCAAAGTTCTTCTTCGACCAGGACCGCAAGAAGACGCTGGAGTCGCGCGTTGCGGGCTTGGCAAAGGTGGTCTATCACAACAAGCTGGGCACGCAGGGCGAACGGGTGGAGCGGGTTCGCATGATTGCGAAGGCGATCGGGCAGCAACTTGGCGGCGAGGAGCTGGCGGCGCAAGCCGATCAAGCAGCCAATCTCGCGAAAGCCGATTTGCTCACCGACATGGTCGGTGAGTTCCCGGAGCTGCAAGGGATCATGGGCGGCTACTACGCCAAGCACGACGGGCTTGGCGACGACATCGCGGCTGCCATTGAAGACCACTACAAGCCGCGCTTCGCGGGCGATGATCTGCCGCGCAATGCGGTCGGTGTGGTTGTCGCCCTGGCCGACAAGCTTGAGACCCTGGCGGGAATGTTTGGAATTGGGCAGGCCCCGACGGGCGACAAAGATCCATTTGCGCTGCGCCGCCATGCGCTGGGTGTTATTCGCTTGTTGGTTGAAAAGAGCTTGCCTGTCGATCTGTCGGAAGCGATTCGTTTTGCGCTTGAGCCATTCTCCCCGTTCAATATTTTGAGACTGGTCCGCAAGCCGAACGGGGAAGAGGTTCGGGCAATCGAACCACATCAACTCGCCAAGGACACGGCTGAAACGATTTCCAGCTTCATCTACGATCGTTTCGCCGGTAGCCTGCGCGAACAAGGCTACAGCGCGCAAGAGGTTGATGCGGTGATCTCACAGTTGCCACAGCGCTTGATGCAGGTTCCCAAGCGCCTTGCGGCCGTGCGGGCCTTCAAGGCTTTGATCGAAGCCGAGCCGCTGGCCGCCGCGAACAAGCGCGTGGGCAACATTCTGAAGAAGAGCGAGGACGCGACGGTTGCGCAGTTGAAGAACGGGGGCGCGCTTCTTACTCAGGTCGACACCGTCTTGCTGCAGGAGCCGGCCGAACACGCGCTGTACGAAGCACTCAAGCGTGTCGGCCCGGTGTCCGAAGCCGCCTTTGCAAGCGGTGACTACACCGCCTCCTTGCAAGCCCTTGCCGCACTGAAGACCCCGGTGGATGCCTTCTTCGACAACGTGATGGTCAATGCCGACGATCCTGTCCTTCGGGCAAATCGCCTGGGCCTTCTGGCCCAGTTGCACGCAGCGATGAACCGTGTGGCCGATTTGTCAAAGCTGGCGACTTGAAGCCGGTCGCTGAATAATCCGCCCATGAACCGCCAACAACAGATCAAAGCGACCCATCCGCTCGATGGGATCCGTGCTTGGGCGCGTCGACGAGTCGCTGAGGCCCGCGCATGAAACTCGTCATCCTCGACCGCGACGGCACGATCAATGAAGATCGGGACGACTTCGTCAAGTCGCCGGAAGAATGGGTCCCGCTGCCGGGTGCCCTGGAAGCCATCGCGCGACTCAATCACGCTGGCTGGCATACGGTGATTGCGACCAACCAGTCGGGCCTTGGTCGAGGTCTCTTCGACATGGCCTCGCTCAATGCCATGCATGCCCGCATGAATCAGTTGCTCACCAAGCAAGGTGGTCGCATCGATGCGGTGTTCTTCTGCCCACATGTGCCGGAAGACCAATGTGAGTGCCGCAAACCGCTGCCAGGCCTCATGCTGCAGATTGGCGAGCGCTACGGGGTCGATTTGGAAGACGTGCCCTTCGTAGGGGATTCGCTGCGCGACCTGCAGGCCGGCGTGGCCGCTGGCTGCCCGACTCACTTCGTTCGCACCGGCAAGGCTGCTGCGCTCACCGACGCAGAACTCGCGGCCATCGTGAAGCTCGTGCCGAGGACCAGTGTGCATGCCGACCTGGGTGCGTTCGCCGACGCGATCATCCAGGAAGAGCGCCAGGCGCGCGGCATCGTCGGTGAAAACGATTCCGGTTTTGGCCGATTGATTTGAAGCACTCGCATTTGATGCAAAAACTCTTCTGGTCATTGCGCTCTGCGCTGTTCGTCCTCTGGATGGCAGCCACTGTGATTCCCTGGGCGATCTTCTCGCTCATCGCGTCGATCTTCATGCGGGGCACTCCGCTGTATTGGTTCACCACATACTGGTTGCGCATCGCCATCTACGGCGCACGATTCATTTGTGGCGTGCGCTGGCGCATCATCGGCAAAGACAAGCTCGAGGCCGCCGACACCGGTGGCCCGATGGTCGTGCTGCCCAAGCATCAATCGACCTGGGAGACCTTCGCCTTTCCGCAATTGATGCCGCATCCGCTCGCCTATGTCTTCAAGCGCGAGCTGCTGATGATTCCCTTCTTCGGCTGGGCCATGGGCCGTCTCGACATGGTCCACATCGATCGCAGCAAGCATGCCGAATCCTGGAGCCGCGTGGCCGAGCAGGGCCAGAGATTCATGTCACAAGGCAACTGGGTGATCATGTTTCCAGAGGGAACACGCATTCAGCGAGGCATGCGGGGCAAGTACAAGGGGGGCGGCACCCGGCTTGCAGTGACCACGGGGGCATCGGTGCTGCCGATCGCCGTGACATCGGCGCGCTGCTGGCCGCGCAAGTCGTTCATGCTGCGTCCGGGCGTTGTCGATATTTCAATCGGTAAACCCATCTCGTCGATCGGACGCGAACCGGACGATTTGATGCGCGAAGTCGAGACTTGGATCGAAGCCGAGATGCGGCGCCTCGATCCCGAGGCCTACATGTCGGACGCAAAGGCGCGAGCCGCTTCAACGCAAAGCACATAAGGACATGGCCCCAAACAATTTCCCGTTTTGGGGGCGCAGGGCGGGCGCGCTGCGGCGTTGCTCCTCGCTTGTGTGGCTCGCCACACGGCGCTCGGAGCGCCTTGCATCGCATC
>JAJKJU010000331.1 GCA_021153565.1 Rhizobacter sp. | reverse complement strand
ACCACGTCGCCGCCCTGGATCGCCACCGACGAGGCACTCTGCGCGAGTTGGCTGGCCTGCTTGGCGTTGTCGGCGTTTTGCCTCACGGTCGAACCCAGTTGCTCCATGGAGGCGGCCGTCTCTTCCAGCGCGGACGCCTGCTCTTCAGTGCGCCCCGACAAATCCTGATTGCCCTGAGCAATCTGCGCGCTCGCGGTGGCGATGCTGTCCGCTGATCCACGCACTTGGCCGATCAGACCCATCAGTTGACCTTGCATTGCGCCCATGGAGGCAAGCACGCTGCCGGCTGGTGCCAAATCGGCCCCGCGCACCGGGCTGAGGTCGCCCTCGGCAACACGCTGGGCGGCGTCGCTCAATTCGGCCGGTTCAGCGCCCAGCGCTGTCACCAGCCGGCGCGTGATCATCCATCCCAGCAGCGCGGCCATGAAGGCAGCCAATGCACTTGCTGTCAGCAACACAGTGCGTTGATGCGAATAGCTCGAGGCGGCGGCCTCGGTGTCACGCCTGCCTTGCTCGTTGCTGTACTCGATGTATTCACCAGTGGCTTTGAGCAGTGCTGCCAACAGTGGCCGGCAATCATTATTCATCTTGTCGATGGCCGCGTCACGCTTCTCATCCGAGGCCAGCTTGACGATGGCGAGCGCAACCTGACTATAGGAGGATTCAACCTTGTCGATTTCCACCGACAAAGCCCGCTCCCGTTCGGACGCGTCAGAAGCTTTGGCCAGTGCATCCTTGAGCGCCTTCAGTTTTGCTTGCACGGCTTCGTGTCCCTTGACTGCCGCGGCCTTCTCGGCGTCGCGCTCGGCCGACGTCTTGACGAGCACCATGTTGCGCACGGCAATCGCGCGTTGATTGGCCGAAGCGCGTACCTCGGTAGCAAGACCTTCACGCTCTGCGATGCCGCTCACGTAGTTCGAGAATCGATCATTCGTTTCACTCAGGCCGCGCAAAGCGAGCAGGCTCACGACGAGCACGATCACGGCAAGTGCGCCGAAGGCGAAGCCAAGTTGTTGTTTAACGGAAAGCTTGTTCATGGAGGTAGGCCTCAGTTCAGTGAAGGTTGGCGCGGAGCAATCCCATGTCCGCGCTTGTCATTAATTGCTCGATATCGACGAGGATCAGCATGCGGTCCACTTCGCCCTGCTTGAGCGCACCGATTCCGGTGATGTAGCTCGCATCCACCGCGGTGTTGAATTCCGGAGCGGGCTTGATCTGATCGCTGTTGAGTTGGATCACGTCGCTGACCGAATCCACAACCGCCCCGACCGTGCGACCGGCAACGTTGAGCACGACGGTGACGGTGATGGCGTCAAAGCCGGCGTTCTCGAAACCAAACTTCAATCGAAGGTCGACGATGGGCACGATGACCCCTCGCAGATTGAGCACCCCCTTGACGAAGGCCGGAGCGTCGGCAATGCGAGTCGGCGGCTCGTAGCCACGGATCTCCTGCACCCGCAGGATGTCGATGCCGTACTCTTCTGCGCCGAGGCGGAAGGTCAGGCATTCGCGGGGAGGTGCATGAACCGGTGGAGAGCCGATGGCGGCTCCGAATGGGACGCTGACGGCGCGAACCGCCGGTTCTATGTCTTCAATGGCACTCATCGATATGTTCCAGTAGAGGTGGTGAACGGGCCGCACATTGGCAGCCCGGCGCACGCCCGTTGAAGGAGCGACCGGCTGCATTCACGTTGATCACGAATGCGGGTTCTGATGCTTTATCGGCATCAGCCGGCGTTTTTGAATCATTTCTGATTTACACACTCAGAGTGCCGCCAAAGTAGGCCTGAAAGGCAGTTCAAATCGCGCTCAGAGGCTGAGAGTTTTTCGAGCGTGCCCGAGCAGCACGTCAAAAGGCGCCTGATCTAGGCGCAAAGCGCAGCCATAGCCCGGGCTATGTCGAGCATTTGCAACGACGAGCAGGGGTCTTTTGGCGTGATGAGCGGGCATGATCGAAATACTCTCAGCCTCTCAGGCATCGGAAAGCTGCTGTCTTTGTCCGAAGGGAGCCGCCATGCGGCGGCCCCTGATAATCCCCGTCCATGCAGTTGCTCATCCCCTTCGCCTCGGCCCTGTCGGATGCCGGCATGCAGACCGCACGAGATCTTTCGCTACCCCAACTGTCCCGATTGCTGAGCGCGATGCAGGCCAGCCAGCGGGCAGGCACCGACGAGTACAGCCTCAGCCCGCCGCATGAGCGGGCGCTCGCCACTGCCTGGGGCTGGCAAGGCGACGACGGCGCCCTGCCCTTCGCGGCGCTTGCCGCGGCGGCCGACGGTATCGATGTCGGCCAGCATTCCTGGGGTTTGCTGACCCCCGTGCACTGGCATGTCGGGCGGGACCACATCACGCTGGCCGACCCGATCGAACTGAAGCTCGACGACGTCACCTCCCGCACCATGTTCGATGCCGTGCGTGATCTCTTCGAGAGCGAAGGCTTCACACTGATCCATGCCAGCGCCGCCCGCTGGTACGCGGCGCATGACAGCTTCGAGGACCTGCCTTGCGCCTCGCTCGATCGAGTGATCGGACGCAACGTGGACCTGTGGCTGCCCACGCACCCGAAGGCGCGGCTGGTTCGCCGGCTGCAGAACGAGGTGCAGATGCTGCTCTACAGCCATCCGCTCAATGACGAGCGCGAAGCCCGCGGCGAGTTACCGGTGAACTCTTTCTGGCTGAGTGGTTGCGGGCGGCAGCAGCCCGTCGCCAGCCGTCACCTGCAAATCATCGACACGCTGCGCGCCCCGCTGCTCGCGCAAGACTGGGCTGGCTGGGCCGACGCCTGGCGCGCGCTCGACGCCGGCCCCCTCACCGACCTGCTGAACCGCATGTCGAGCGAGCCCGGCAGTTCGCTCACCCTCTGCGGTGAACGCTTCGCCCAACAATTCGACGCCGCACCACGATCCGCATGGCAGCGGCTTGCTGGCAGCTTTCGCAGCGTCGATCCACATACCGTACTGGAGTCCCTATGAGTTCGCCCACCATCACCTTGCGCGACGTTCCGCCGCGCGCCTCCTGGGCACTCGAACAGGCGGGTGTGCATCCGCTGTTGGCACGTCTGTTCGCAGCGCGTGGCGTGCGCACGCCGGACGAACTGGACGATGGGCTGGCGAAGCTGCTCGTGCCGGCAGACCTGCTTGGCGCCGCCAACGCAGCGCGCCTGCTGGCGGCCACCATCGCCAACAAGAAGCGCATCTGCGTTGTGGCCGACTACGACTGCGACGGCGCGACCGCCTGTGCCGTCGCGCTGCGCGGGCTCGCACTGCTGGGTGCATCGCCGAACACTCTCTGCTACGTGGTGCCCGATCGCGCGGTGCACGGCTACGGGCTCACCCCGGCCATCGTCGACCTCGCGCTGACCAAGCAACCTGACTTGCTGCTCACCGTGGACAACGGCATCGCGAGTCTTGCCGGTGTGGCGCATGCGCGCGCAAAGGGCTTGGCCGTGCTGGTGACGGACCACCACCTGCCGGCGCTCGTCAACGACGTGGTGACCCTGCCGCAGGCCGATGTCATCGTGAACCCGAACCAGCCAGACTGCCGCTTCGAGAGCAAGAATCTCGCAGGTGTGGGCGTGATCTTCTATGTGCTGCTGGCGCTGCGTAGCGAGTTGCGTGAACGCGGCGTCTTCACGCCCGAGAACCAGCCGCGGCTCGACACCTTGCTCGATCTCGTGGCGCTGGGCACAGTGGCCGACGTGGTCAGGCTCGACGCAAACAACCGACGCCTGGTGGCACAAGGACTCAAACGCATCCGCCAAGGCAAGATGCAGCCAGGCGTGTCCGCCCTCTTCCGCGCCGCGGGTCGTGACCCGCGGCGTGCAAGCGGCTTCGACTTCGGCTTCGCGCTCGGGCCGCGCATCAATGCGGCCGGGCGGCTGTCGGACATGACCTTGGGCATTGAATGCCTGCTCACCGACGATGTCAGCCGCGCCGACGACCTCGCGAAAATGCTCGACACGATCAACCGCGAGCGCCGCGAAGTGGAGGCCGGCATGCGCGAGCAGGCAGAAGCGCTGCTGGAGATGCTGATGCCCGAAGGCGACCCGCCGCCGGCCTTGGCGATCTTCGATCCGGATTTTCACGAGGGAGTGGTGGGCATCGTCGCATCACGACTGAAGGATCGTGTGCATCGCCCGACCTTTGTCTTCGCGTTGGGGCAAGACGGCATGCTCAAGGGATCGGGCCGGTCCATTCCCGGCTTCCATCTGCGCGATGCGCTTGACCTCGTGAGCAAGCGGCACCCGGGTGTGCTCGTGAAGTTCGGCGGGCATGCAATGGCGGCGGGCTGCACCCTGGCGGAAGAAGATTTCGACACCTTCGACGAAGCGTTTCAGCGCGTGGCGCACGACTGGCTGGACGCGGCCACCTTGTCGCGCAAGCTGTTGTCCGATGGGCCTCTGGGGGTGGAGTATTTCAATACCGAAACGGTGCTATCGCTCGACGCGCAGGTGTGGGGGCAGGCTTTCGAGCCGCCGATTTTCAGTGACCTTGTGGAAGTGATGTCCCAGCGCCTGGTGGGTGAAAGACATCTGAAACTGACGGTGAAGCATCAGGGTGCCGTGCGCGATGCGATCTGGTTCGGTCGCAGCGAGCCTGTGGCGGAGAAGGTGACGCTGGCGTATCGGTTGTCGGTGGACGAGTACAACGGCCGTCAACGCGTGCAGATGATCGTGGAGGCTGCGAGCTGAGAGTATTTCGAGCGTGTCCGGGCAGCACGTCAAAAGGCGCCTGATCCAGGCGCCAAGCACAGCCATAGCTCGTGCTATGGCGAGCATTTGCAACGACGAGCAGGCGTGTTCTGGCGTGATGAGCGGGCATGATCGACAAATCCTCAGACTCTGAGTTCAGAGATGCCGATCCGTGCAATCAACGGCATCGTGGATCCGATTCGTGGCTACGATCAGACCCACTCGCCGCAGGAGCCACTCCTGCTTGCGCTGCAGTGAGGCCGGATCCTGCCAGATCCCCTTGTCCGCTTTCATGGCTCGCCGTTGCGCGGATCGTCGTGATTTCAGCTCTTCATGGCTTCGTTCCGTCGAAAGGTCTGGCGGAAGCAACGACATATCCACCTGTGACGACATCACCGACCATTGGCCCGGAGCCAACACCTGCCTCAGTTCCTCGAAACGAGCGACGGCGGCCTCTCGCAACGATTCGTCAGACGCTTGCTGTGAGGTGGATTCGCGGTCACGCTCTTGACATGCGCCAGACTCCGCAGATTGCCGACACGGCTCGGAAGCACAGCGGCGGTGGCCTGTGAAAGATACAGTGGACCGGCGATCCTGTGCATCGGAAACATGCGAGGTTGGTTCGAAATCATCCACAGCCCCCTGCTTTGACGACCGCAGGGAGGAAAGGCCTCCTGCGATGGCACTGAACGAGTCGTGTGATCGTCCCGACCGACTGCCCTCTTTCCGATCACGGCTCCTTGCCTCTTGGCTGAGGACGAGGTTGGGATTGCTACTGTCTATGCTATTGCGCTTCATTCAGATTCATGGTGGTTGCAAGGTCGCGTGGTCGCGTGACATCCATCGAGCACGTCATTAAGACCAATAACGGCAAACGATCGGACGCGTAGCCACCGTTCACCTTTGGGTTCAGAGGCTGAGAGTTTTTCGATCATGCCCGCTCATCACGCCAAAAGCCCCCTGCTCGTCGTTGCAAATGCTCGCCATAGCCAAGCTATGGCTGCGCTTT
>JAJKJU010000330.1 GCA_021153565.1 Rhizobacter sp. | reverse complement strand
CGCGCCGGACGAGCGGGTGGTGACAAACCTGCTCAGCCTGCGCGGCCAGAAAGTCAGCTACCTGTCTTTGATGATCGTGAAGAACCCGCAGCGCGTGCGCGGTGAGCGAATCAAAGGCTGTCTCAAGAAGACCACCGCGCCTGACATCAATCAACCCGAACAAGAAGAGGAAGAGAGCGCATGAGCGATAACCCCGTCCGCGTCGTCATCGTCGCCATCACCAAACACGGCGCGCAGCAAACCGCGCAGCTCGCACGCGCCCTGCCCTTTGCCAGCGTGTGCGTGGCGGCCAAGTTCGCCGAGGCGATGCAAGGCCTGCCCAACCCGGTGCAAACCTACGCCGGCGCGTTCAAGGACGAGATTGGCGGCCTCTTCGAGCGCTTTGACCAGATCGTGTTCTTCGTGTCACTCGGTGCGGTGGTGCGCCTCATCGCGCCGCATTTGAAGAGCAAGGACGAAGACCCGGGCGTGCTGGTGGTGGACGACGCGGGGCAGTTCGTCATCCCGGTGTTGTCGGGCCATGTGGGTGGGGCCAATGCAATGGCTGAGCAAGTGGCCGCATTGATTGGCGCCACGCCGGTTCTGACCACCGCGTCCGACGTTGGCAAGACCATCCCCGTGGACATCCTGGGTCGCGAACTGGGATGGACCGTCGAAGCCCCGAAGCTCAACATCACCCGCGTCTCGGCCCATGTGGTCAACGGCGAACCGATCGCCGTGGTGCAGGAAGCCGGCAGCCCGAACTGGTGGACGCGGCCCTCCCCGCTGCCTGCGAACATCCAGCGCTTCGAGCGATTTGACGACGTCGACCTGAGCCGATTCAAGGCAGTGCTGTGGATCACGCATGCCGAGGTTGATGACGCACGCTGGCAGCAACTTCACGAGCGCTTGGTGGTGTACCGGCCGCCGATTCCCGCTGCCGCATGAAGACTGTGGCATTCAAGGATGCGGCTCGGAATAACTTCCCAGAGTCCGTTCGAACTGACCCTTCGACAAGCTCAGAACAGGGGACGCCTTCCGGCGTATCGAAGCCTCAACCCGCGGTTGTGGAGGGCTTCGATACGCCGCAGGCATACCTTGTCCGGAACCCAGTCGAAGGGTCAGCCAGAACGGGTGGAGTGTGGGGCCTGACGAACTCGGAAAGTCATTCCGAGCCGTCCCCCAGGCTCGCGCTGGGCATCGGCTGTGACCGTGGCACCCCCACCGGCACCCTCGCCCGCACCGTGGCCGAAGCGCTGGTCCTCGCGCAGGCCGAGTTCAGCGATGTGGTTGCGGTCGCCAGCATCACGCTCAAGGCTGACGAGCCCGGACTGCTCGCGCTGGCCGCACAGCACGGCTGGGCGATCACCTTTTACCGGCCTGAGCAACTGGCTGCGGTCTCGGTGCCCAACCCATCGGAGACGGTACGCCGATACACAGGCACGCCCTCGGTCAGCGAAGCAGCAGCGTTGCTGGCCGCCGGCACCGATGTCAGCAACCTGCTCGTCGAAAAACACAAGCTGCGTGACGCAGACGGCAAGAACGCAACCGTGTCCGTTGCGCGCTGCGCCCCCGATTTCATTTCCCCGCTATCCCGACCCTGAAAGGAACCTTCGATGAACCCGATCTCGATGCTCGATACCCACGCCCCCTCCGCCCCGATGGCCGATGCCCGCCACGCCGTGCTGCGCCCTTTGGCCGCCGCCGCCGCGCTCGGGTTGGTGTTGTTCTACGGTGTGGCCTTTGCCAATAGCCCGGTCGCGCATAACGCGGCGCATGACGTGCGTCACGTCACCGTCAGGCCTTGCCACTGAAGGAGCCTTGCGATGGCTTTGTTCCAACGGCTGATCTGGGGCGCGCTCGCCGTCGCCGTACTTCTCGGCAGCGTGCAGACCGCGTTGCAGCAGTGGCAGGCAGTGCCCATCATCCTGGCCGCCGAAACTTTCGAGGCGCAGAAGGTGGCACCGGTCGCGGCCGTGGGTCATGGCCACGACCACGACCACGACCACGACCACGACCACGACCACGACCACGACCATGCCACTGCCAATGCCAATGCCGAATCCCATGAAGCCCATGAGCACACCGAAGCCGGCCATGACTGGGCACCTACCGACGGTCTGGAGCGCACGACCTGGACCTGGGTGGCCAACCTGCTGCACGTCTTCAGCCTCGCGCTGCTGATGTTCGCTGTGATGGGCTTGTGGGTGTGGCGCCGAGGTGCCACGCCAGCACCGCTGCGCCTGAGCTTCGTCGTGGCAGCCGCGGGCTGGCTCAGCCTGCACCTCTGGCCTTCGCTCGGGCTGCCGGCCGAAGTCCCCGGCATGGACGCGGCCAGCCTCGGCTCGCGCCAGGGCTGGTGGCTGCTGGCCGCAGGCTGCGCGGTGCTGGCTTGCGCAAGCGCGGCCTCGCTGCGCACGCGCTGGCGCTGGCTCGCTTCAGCGGCCTGGCTGGCCGTGCCGTTCATATGGGGCGCGCCGCAGTTTGCAGGTGACCCGGCGGCTGGTTTCAGTGCCGACGCTCAAGCTCAGCTGCACAAGCTCGGCGCGCATTTCATCTGGGTCACCGGCGTCATCGCGCTGACCTTGTGGGCGGGGCTTGGTGCGGGGTGCGGACTCGTGTTCCAGCGCTGGTTGCAGCCCTTGATGTTGGGGGCCAAGACATGAGCATGCTCCCCGAACACGCCAGCGAAGCACCACCGATAGGCAAGATCATGCTGGTGGGCATTGGCCCCGGCAGCGTCGAGCACATGACCCAGCGCGCCCGCGATGCCATTGCCGAAGCGGATACCGTCATCGGCTACGTCACCTACATCAAGCTCGTCGCCGACCTGCTCGAAGGCAAGGAGGTGATCCGCAAGGGCATGACCGAGGAACTGGACCGCGCGGAGAGTGCGCTTGAAGCTGCACGCGCGGGCAAACGAGTGGCGCTGATCTCGTCCGGCGATGCCGGCGTCTACGGCATGGCCGGGCCGACTTACGAGGTGCTGTTCCAAGCCGGCTGGACACCCGAGGACCCGGTGCAAGTCGAGATCGTGCCAGGAGCCTCGGCACTCAACGCCTGCGCGGCGCGCGTGGGTGCGCCGCTGACGCACGACTTCTGCGCCATCTCATTGAGCGACCTGCTCACGCCCTGGCCCACCATCGCGCGACGGCTCGATGCGGTCGCGTATGCCGACTTCGTGGTCGCGCTGTACAACCCCAAGAGCGGCCGGCGCACGCGACAGATCGTCGAGGCGCAACGTTTGTTCCTGCGCCATCGGCGAGCCGACACGCCGGTGGCTGTCGTGAAGAGCGCCTACCGGCGCCGAGAGCGCATCGAGTTCACGACGCTGGACCGGATGAGCGAGTGCGACATCGGCATGCTGAGCACGGTACTGATCGGCAACAGCAACACCATCGTGCAGCACGGCCTGATGGTCACGCCACGCGGCTACGCGAACAAGTACGACATGCAAGACGGCGGCAGCACGCGCGACGGCGAGCGGCCCGGGCGGTCTCTGTCCACGGGCCTGAATGGCTGGCTGGAAAACCTGATCGCCGACCACGCGGCGGGGGACAGCATCGAGACGCTGGCCGAACGCCATCGTCTGCCGGTGGACTACATCCGCGCCACCTTGAACGAACCACTCGAAGCCTCGGCCGCAGACGCCCCCGAAGAAGCCGAGGCTTAGGACATTGGCCTGAACAACCCCGAGTCCGGACATTGCCCTGAACATCTTCCCCTAATCCGTTCGGGCTGAGGTATCGAAGCCCTTTACCGCGGGTTAAGGCTTCGATACCTCAGCCCGAACGGGATTGGGAACGGGAACGGGAACGGGAAACGGAAACGACAGGAACAGGAGCGCGTACAGCCTGAACAAAGGGAAGCTATTCCCAGCCATACCGCTAACGAAAAATCGCCGGCCGTCCCCACGCTCCCGCCATGAAGGACACGGACCGGTCGCGCCCTCTTGAGTCTACGAACATGAACCAAGCTATTTCGATACGGGCCGCTGCCTCGGCCTTGTCGTGGATGACCGCGGGCTGCCTCTGCAGCCTGCTACCGATCACTGCCCTCGCGGGCGGCGTGCAAACCTCGACACTGGAGACCGTGGTCGTCACTGGCAGCAGTGGCCTGATCGGCGTGGCCGACTCGGCCACTGAAGGCACGGTGACGGCCAAACAGCTCGCCAACCGCCCACTGCTGCGCCCGGCCGAAGTGATGGAGGCCGTGCCTGGCATGACCGTGACGCAGCACTCCGGCGACGGAAAGGCCAACCAGTACTTCCTGCGCGGCTTCAACCTCGACCACGGGAGCGATTTCGCCACCACCCTCCTGGGCATGCCGGTGAACATGGTGAGCCACGGGCATGGGCAGGGCTACATGGACCTGAACTTCCTGATCCCAGAGCTGATCGCCGGCCTTCACTACCGCAAGGGCGTCTACGCCGCCGAAGACAGGGACTTCGCCACCACCGGCTCGGCGCGCATCGACTATCAGCGTGAGCTGCCCTCTTCGCTGGTCGATCTGAGCCTGGGCGCGCATGCCTATCGTCGCCTGGTCGCCGCGGGCAGCCGAACGCTCGGCACCGACGGCGAGATGAAGCTTCTGGGCGCCCTCGAGTTGGCGGGCAACAACGGCCCCTGGGACCAGCCGGAAAACCTGCATAAGCGAAACGCTGTGTTGCGGCTGTCGTCAGGAACCGCCGACAACGGCTTTGCGCTCACCGCAATGGCATACAAGGCTGATTGGACCGCCACTGAGCACGTGCCCGAACGCGCGATCACTTCCGGCGAGATCGGACGCTATGGCGCACTGGCGGCGGACGATGGCGGCATCACGCATCGCTACGGCCTGTCGGGCGAGTGGGTCCGCAGTGCCGAGGACCAAAGCACGCGGGCCAACGCCTATGTCATCGACTACGGCCTGAACCTGTTCTCCAACCCCTCGGGCTACATGACCGGGCCGCAGGGCGATCAGCACGAGCAGGCCGACCAGCGTGTCGTCTGGGGCGGCGCACTGTCGCGCACCTGGCAGCTCGGCTCCGCCTGGCGCGACACCGACGCCACGCTGGGCCTGCAATTGCGTCACGATCGCATCGCCAAGGTCGGTCTCTACGACACCGTGGCACGCGAACGCACAAATACCGTGCGCGAAGACACCATCACGGAAACCGCTGTGGGCCTGTACGGCGAGGTCAAGACACAGTGGCTCCCATGGCTGCGCAGCATGGCCGGCTTGCGCTGGGATCAGTTGCGCGCACGCGTCGATCCGCTCGCCGGCATGTTCAACCTGAACAATGGCGGCGACGTTCGCGCCAGCCAAGCAAGTCCCAAGCTGGGCCTCGTGCTTGGACCCTTCGCCAACGGCCCCTTCGACAAGACCGAGCTGTACGCCAACTGGGGCCATGGCTTCCACAGCAATGATGCGCGCGGCACCACCGCCGCTAACAACCCGAACGACGGCAGCCCCATCGACAGGGTGCCGCTTCTGGTGAAAGCCACAGGAGCCGAGGTGGGCTTGCGCACCGTGCCGCTTCGGGGCTGGAGCAGCAGCCTTGCGCTGTGGCGCATGGACTTGCAATCGGAGCTGGTGTTCATCGGCGACGAAGGTGTGACCGAACCCAAGGGCGCGTCGCGTCGTGTCGGGTTCGAGTGGTCGAACTACATCACCCCGAACGACTGGTTGATTGTTGATGCCGACCTCGCGTGGTCGCGCGCAAGGTTCAAGCAGGCGGTGAACGGCGGCACCCATGTGCCCAACGCCGTTCCGGTGTCAGCGTCGCTCGGCCTCAGCGCCGATCCGCACGGCCACTGGTTCGGTGGCTTGCGCCTGCGCTACATCGGCGCGTACGCGCTGGAGGAAACCGGGGAACACCAATCTAGCCCGACCCTCACGGCCAACCTGAAGCTGGGCTATCGCTACTCGCCCCAGTGGCAGGTCACGCTCGACATCCTCAACCTGTTCGATCGCCGGGCCAACGACATCGAATACTGGGGTGCCGCTTGCTCCCGGGCCGATGGCGCCGGCTGCAATGGCGGCAGCGGCATCGACGGCCGTCTGATCCACCCCATGGAGCCGCGCACGCTGCGCTTGGCCTTGCGCGCCAGCTTTTGACCCCACCCACACCATGAACGAACCCATTGTCAAACCCAAGATCGGCGACTACCGCCGCCACCTGCTTATCTGCACCGGCACGCGCTGCACCCAGGACGGTCAGTCGCAAGTGCTGTTCGACAGCCTGGGCGACAAGTTCAAAGCGGCCGGCCTGAACGAGGGTGCGTTGCGAGTGAAGCGCAGCCGCGTGAGCTGCTTCGCCGCGTGCAAGGGCGGCCCGATCCTGTGCGTCCAGCCCGACGGCGTCTGGTACTACAACGTGACACCCGAGAACATGGACCGCATCGTCCAGGAGCATTTGGTCGGCGGGCGCGTCGTCGAGGAACTGGTGTTCCATCGTGGACCCGATGCAAGCGTGTGCGATGGAGACGGCGGTGCTTGCTGAAGGCATCGGTGCCGGGGGCGCGAATAAACCCGGCATGGTCCACATCGTGGGTGCCGGCCCAGGCCCGGCTGATCTCTTGACCGTGCGCGCGTTGAATCGCATCCAGTGCGCCGACGTGGTCGTGCACGATCGCCTGATCGATGCCGAGGTGCTGGCGCTGATTCCACCCCAGGCCGAACGCATCTACGTCGGCAAGGCCTCGGGCCACCACGTGATGTCGCAGAAGCAGATTCATGCGGTGCTGATCGAGCAAGCGCGCAAGGGCCGCCGGGTCGTGCGCCTCAAAGGCGGTGACCCGCATGTCTTCGGACGAGGCGGCGAGGAGGTCCAGGCGCTGCAGGCAGCCGGCCTGAGCTTCGAGGTGGTGCCCGGCGTCAGCGCGGCCAACGGCTGTGCGGCGGCGGCGGGCATTCCGCTGACGCATCGTGACCTGGCGCACTCGTGCACGTTCCTGTCCGGTCATCTCGCCGAGGGAAGCATCGATTTCGACTTCGATTGGACTGCGTTGGCACGGCCACGCCAGACTCGGGTGTTCTACATGGGGGTGGAGCGCATTGCAACGATCGCATGCCAACTCATTGCGCACGGCCTCGCGCCCGACACGCCAGCCGCGATCGTGCAGGACGGCGCGCGCGCAGGCCAGTACGTGCTGGCAACCGGACTGAAGGCCCTGGTCGCGCGGGCACCGGCCTATGGCCCGCGGCCGGGTTTGCTCGTGATCGGTGAGACGGTCAGTTTGAGCCCGCACTTCAAAGCGGCCGAAGAATCGCTGCCATCGAATACACCCCCGGTCCACCATGCAGAGCGCTTCAGCGCCACGGATCGCGCGAGCTTCTACCGCGTGATCGCATCACGCCGCGACATGCGCCACTTCACGCCCGCTGCTCGCGTGCACGATGAGGTGTTGCAACGCGTGCTGCAGGCGGCTCACGGCGCACCGTCGGTCGGGCTCATGCAACCCTGGCGCTTCATTCGAGTACTGGCCACGGCCTTGCGCGGGCGCATTGCCGAGCTGGTCGATGCCGAGCGCATGATGACCGCTGAGGCACTGGGGATACGAGCCGACGACTTCATGCGACTGAAGGTCGAAGGCATTCGCGAATGCGCCGAATTGCTGGTCGCGGTGCTCGCTCCAGACGACGGCACCGTGTTCGGCCGGCGCACCATGCCGCGCGACATGGCCTTGTGCTCGCTGGCCTGCGCGACCGAGAACCTGTGGCTTGCCGCTCGCGCCGAAAACCTGGGGCTCGGCTGGGTCTCGATGTTCGAACCCGAAGCACTGGCGCAGGCATTGCGACTGCCCGACGGAGCACATCCCGTAGCCGTGCTTTGCCTGGGGCCCGTGCCGACCTTCTACGACTTGCCGATGCTCGAGCAACTGGCATGGCGACAGGGCCGCCCGCTGGCCGAGTTCGTCCGCGTCGACACCTGGGACGGCGCACAGGCGTTGCCATCTCGCGATGCGTCGCGATGTACATGAGCCACCGCTTTGTGGCGGTTGGATCATTGAGTGCAGGTCGTGAACGTAACTGACGGGTAAGCTTGACCAGCTGGTCACAGCGGCCGAGTAGCGGGCGTGCATGAGATTGCCGCCATCCGCTCGTGCGTCTGCAATGCCAGATCGATCTGACGCTCAAAAATGTCAGAGGACCTTCGTCTGACGGTTATCAATTACATCAGTGACATCCAGGTCCGGCCGACCGAACAGCAGGTCCAAAATGGGTGCTGCCGGTCAGACGGCCGGCGAAAGTCGGCGGCCGCCGAACCGTGACTTTGGACCTTTCAGGTTGGCCGTCTGTCTCACTCCGAAAACGCACTGCGCAGGATTTCAGGCTGCATTTTTCAGCATTTCCCTCAACAGTATGCTGACGAGCGCCTGGTTCGACCGCTTGGGTCTACCTCGACGCTCATGACCTCAACTTCGCGAGCCGCCGAAGTGCTGCTTCAGCGGCGACAACGCCGTCTTGTCTGTCCTCGCTTCAGCGCCATGCTCCATGTCGGATTGCAATGGCAACGGAAGTTATCGGTAGGGCGGCATCACGTCATGCAGGCATCATGATCACGAGAGCTGACAAGAGTGCGCCCATGCTGGGCACACATGAGAAAAGCCCCCGTCATTTGACGGGGGCTTTTTTATTAATAGCCTGACAATGTCCTACTTTCACACGGGAATCCGCACTATCATCGGCGCTGAGGCGTTTCACTGTCCTGTTCGGGATGGGAAGGAGTGGG
>JAJKJU010000329.1 GCA_021153565.1 Rhizobacter sp. | reverse complement strand
CCGGCATCTCGGAGTCGACCACGCTGCACCGCATCGAAGAAGCGTTTCTACGCAGTGAAGTCGAAGCCGCTGGATTCAAGCTGCTGGCCTCGGGTTCTTTCTTGCGCAACCCAGCCGATCCGCGCGACAAGGAGACGCCCGAGCCCCCCATGCCGAAAGATGAGTTCATCCTGAAGTTCCTCAAGCCCGGCGCTACCGGCGGCTGAGGCCACGCAGGGTATTCAGGCCCAACTGCGTCGCGGCAGTGAATGTCGGCGGACGGTGGCAGGCCAAACGCCCGTGTCGCGGCCGGCTACAGCTGGCGATGCCCGGCAGCGAGTTCCCCGGTTCCACGGCTGGTATAGACCCAGAGGTCGTGCAAGCGAGGCAGGCCCGCGGTGAACGGCGGCTGCAGCCGCACGAAGAGGTTCCAGGGCCAGAACTGGCCGCCATGGGTATGGCCCGAGAGTTGAAGGTGGAAGCCCAATCCGATGGCCGCCATCGCACTGCGCGGCTGGTGCGCGAGCAGCAGCCTCAGGGCCGCGCCGATCGGCGCGCCATGAATCGAGGCCTGGGGATCGCTGCGATGGCGACCTCTGCCGACGCGCGCTACTTCGACACTATCGCCTTGCGCAGCCGCTGCGCAAGGTGCCGAGCCTCGGCTTCGGTCGCGACGTTCGTGAAGCCTGCGAGCAGGCCCTGCGGTCCCTGACCGTCCGGGGCCCACACCGACAAGGCCTGCACCGCGAATCCCGCAGCCTGAGCGCGGCGGGCGAGTTCGGCGTCGGGCTCAGCACGCGTCGATCGGATCACCAGGTGCATGCCTCCCTGACGCTGCTCGACCGTCAGCCCCTCGGGCTCAAGCACGGCCAGCGCCCGCGTGAGTTGTTCGCGACGGCATGCGTAGAGCGTGCGCATCTTCTTCACGTGGCGGGCGAAGTGGCCCTGCTGGAGGAAGTCTGCGACTACGGCCTGGTACAGCTCCGGGCAGCCCGCGTGCAGACTGCGTGCGCTCGCGGCCTCAAAGGCCTCGACCTTCGCCTCGGGCACAACCGCATAGGCGAGTCGCAACCCGGGGAACAGCACCTTGCTGAACGTGCCGAGGTAGATCACACGGCCCTCGGTGTCCAGGCTCTGCAGCGCCGGCAGCGGGTGACCGCCGTAGCGGTATTCGCCGTCGTAGTCGTCTTCCACGATGTGGGCGTCGGCCGTTCGCGCCCAGGCCAGCAGCGCAGCTCTGCGCGCCAGCCCGAGGGCCACGCCGAGCGGACTCTGGTGCGACGGTGTGACGACGGCGAGCCTGGCTCGCCGCGCGCGCCGAACGCCCTCGGCGACGACCAGGCCGTCCTCGTCCACTGGCACCGGCACGACGCGGGCGCCGACACGCGCGAGCACCTGCGCCGTCAACGGGAAGCCGGGTGACTCGATCCACGCTGCGTCACCCGGGCGCAGCGCGACTTCGGTTACCAGCCCGAGCGCAGCCGCATAGGCCGGGACCACGAATACCTGCCGGGCGGTGCAGGCCACATCACGCGAACGCTCCAAGTAGGCCGCGATGGCGGTGCGCAGCGGCGGATGGCCGGCGGGCTCGGGAGGGTCGAACGAGCCGGCAGCGCGCGCCTGACGGGCCACGAGCCGCGCCCACAGCTTGCGGGGAAAGGCGTCGAGCGCGGGCAGGCCCAGGCGTAGCAGGCGGGGATGCGCGGGCAGCGTCGGCGTGACGCCCCTGCAGGACGCCGCCGCGTCGCGCAGGGCCACGTGCGTGCCGTAGGCGACAAAGGTACCCGCTGGCCCGCGTGCCACCAGCCATCCCTCGCCCACCAAGCGGTCATAGGCCGCCTCGGCCGTGCCGCGTGCGATGCCGAGCTCGCTTGCTAGCGCTCTCAGCGAGGGCATGCGCTGGCCAGGCGCGAGCGTGCCATCGGCAATCTGGCGCTTCACGCGCTCGTAGATCTGCTGGTACAGCGGCACTGTCATGGCCTAGTCAATTTATAAGAAAATGGCCCTGGTGATTGTGCCATCCGAGAGCGAAACTGATGGCATTACCATCACCGATACAGCCTGACATGACCACCCCGGACCGAACCTTGCGCCATGCAGAGACCGAGGCCGAGCTGCTCGCCTGCATTCCCGTGATGCGCGAGCTGCGGCCGCAGCTGGACAGCACCGAATCGTTCATCGAACGCGTGCGCATGCAGCACGGCCAGGGCTGGCGGTTGTTGGCCGAGTGGCAGGGCGGCACACCTTGTGCGCTTGCGAGCTACCGCTGGCTGGACAACCTGATCCACGGCCGCTTCATCTACATCGACGATCTCGTCACCACCGAGGCCTCGCGAGGTGGGCGCTCAGGCGAGCGGCTGCTGGCCGAATTGGAGCGCTTCGCGCGCGCGGGTGGCGCCAGCAAGCTGGTGCTCGACACGGGCTTGGCCAACAGCCGCGCGCAGCGCTTCTACTTCCGCTGCGGCCTGCTGGCGACTGGGCTGCATTTCACGAAAGTGCTCGCATGACGGTGGCCGCACGCACCCCCGTGCTCCTCGCACTCGAGTGCAGCGCACGTGGCGAGGCTTCTGTCAGCCGGCAAATGGGACGGCTGCTCACGGCGGCGCTCGCCGAATGCGACCTGCAGATCGAGTTGCGCGCACGTGACCTCGCCGCATTGCCACTGCCCGCGGTATCGGCCGACTTCGCGCAGGCGCTCGTGACGCCGCCCGAGCGCCTCGGTGCGCGCGAGCGCGCATCCTGCGCGCTGTCCGACGAACTCATCGCCGAGCTGGAGCAAACCGACCTTCTGCTTATCACCTCGCCCATGCACAACTACACCGTTCCCGTCGTGCTAAAAGCCTGGATCGACCATGTCGTACGCCGCGGTGCGAGCTTCCGTACCACGCCGCAAGGCAAGGTTGGCCTCCTGCGCGACCGGCCCACGCTCGTGGCCGTTTCGGCTGGCGGCTCGATCTTTGAAGACCAAGCGCAGCAACCAGACTTCTTTCGGCCTTACCTCGCCGCGGTATTGAGGGCGATCGGCATCACAGATGTCCGCTTCGTTGCATTCGAACGCGCAACAGCCCACGCCGACCCGCTGACCGCGGCCGCGCGCTTCACGCGCGAGTGGATCGCGGCGAACTTGCCGGAGGTGTCGGCATGACACGCTCTGTCTTCGTTGCTGGCGCGACGGGCGCCATCGGCGCACCGCTGGTGCGGTTGCTTGTCGAGGCCGGCTGGTGCGTACAGGGCAGCACGCGGCGCACAGACCGCGCTGCGGCGCTGCGTCAGGCCGGTGTCGAGCCGTTCCTTGTCGACGTCTTGGATGCGTCCGCACTGTGCGCGGCGCTCGCGGCTGCGCGGCCCGACGTGGTCGTGCACCAGCTCACCGACCTGCCCGCGGTCCGCACACCCGAGGCGATGAGCGCCGCGATCGGTCGCAACGCACTGTTGCGCAAGGTGGGTACACGCAACCTCGTCGCCGCCACCCTCGCGGCGGGGTGCCGCCGCATGGTGGCGCAGAGCATCACCTGGGCCTACGCCGACGGGCCGCTGCCGCACATGGAGGACGACCCGCTGGACACCGCGGCCACGGAGGAACGCGCCGTCAGCGTTGAGGCCGTGCGCGTGCTGGAGTCACTCGTGCTCGACACGCGCGGACTTGCCGGCACCGTGCTGCGCTACGGTCGGCTTTATGGCCCGGGCACGTGGGCGGTCGACCCTCCGGCCGAGATGCCTCTGCATGTGCACGACGCCGCGTACGCCACGCTCCTTGCGATGGGGCGGCCTGGGGCCACGGGCGCGTTCAACGTGAGCGAGCCTTGTCCACTGCTCGCCGGCGAGAAGGCAGGGCAAGTGCTCGGATGGGCACCTGGCTTTCGATTGCCGGAACGGACCGCGCTTTGCTCGCCTTGAAGAGGCTGCGACTGAGCACGACCCAACTCCGAGCCGTGCACCGAATGGCTGACGATGGAAGGAGTTCGGACGAGGTGCATGCGCACCGTCTGCTGCGAGTCGCTGCGTGCAGCACTGAGTCGAATGTTGGCATCGCGCCAGGCAGACTGATTCATCGCGGTGATCGCAGAGCCTTCGTTGATCGGCCACCGTCAGCACAATGCCTGATGGCTAAAGCTAAGCTAAGAACGCTTCTCATCGAGCTGTTGAGGACTGCGAAGTCATCAACGGGTCGCTATGGAGAGCTTTCCATGGCAACCCAAAACGGAAAGTCAAAGATCCCAAGCCAGTGACCGCTCCGCAGCGTCATGCGCATATCCGCATGATGCAGAGAGTCTCGAGCTGTCGCTCGCCGGGGTTCACAGAAGGACTGTTGATGGCCGACAAGGTGAGGACCGGCCGCGTCAGGAAGCTGACTCTTGTCGCGTGGGACACCCGGCCGGCCAAGGTCAGCTGTCAGCGCAACCCGGCTACTGTGGACCGCCCAAACGTTTCGGCGCGCCGTCGGAGATCACCTGTTTGCGCATGGTGCGGGCCTCAACGGGTCCGGCTGGAGAGTGTCAGTCCAAGAAGACTGGTTGCTGACATTCGAGTATGGCCTGTCGAGTGTCGGCGGTTGCACATAGCTGCCAGCCAGCGTTTCCAAGAGCGGAAGGCCGGTCTATTCAGAAACTTGACGTTCACCAGTCGTCGAGCAGAGGACAACCACTTGCCCTCTGCGTTCGCCGCCCAACGACTGCAACCGAAGGCCGCATACTGACGCTGTCGACCCTGAGTCGTCGGACGGCAACTCGGTTTCAATGGCGGAAAGCGGCCTTCGATCGGTTTTGTCATGACATCGGCACCGAGGTGCAGTTGCGGCCCGCGATCGTCGAGCCATGAGGAGTAGCATCTGAACACTGCTCTTCGTTCGGGAGGTCGTTCCATGAATGCAGCGCGCACCACGATCGCGCGCCTGTCTGCTGGCACTGGCCTCGACGCTCGTAAACGCCCAGGCCACCGACGCGCCCCGCGTTGCCCTCAAGGGCTACGACGTCGTGGCGTATTTCACCGGCAGCAAGGCACAGCCCGGCTCGGCGGATTTCCGCACTGACTTCGACGGCATGCGCTATCAGTTCAGCAGCGCGCAGAACAAGACTGCGTTCGGCGCCAACCCCGACCGCTATCTGCCACAGTTCGGCGGCTACTGCGCGATGGGCGTCGCGCCGCTGCTGAACTCCGCATCGGTAGGTTGAGGGTCCGACGGAAGTCCAGAAAGACCAAAGAAATGATCGAACGATCGGTTCTCGAGCATCAGAACAAAGACGTGGTCGACAGGCGTCACGGAAGCTTCCTTCATGGACTGACAGATTTGCAGCGACGCTGCCTCCCGGTGTCGAGTTGCTGCGACAGCGATTTGTGTTTGCAGCGCGGTCCTTTCCAGCGGCAGTGAGTTTGTCGCGGCCGCAGGGGCGCTCGCTATCGCCCGACCGCTGAGGCCTACGTGATCGCCCGCATTGGCTGAGCATCCCGAGCGGCGCAGATGCCATCAATAGCGACCGACGGCACCCCGGTTCACTCAGGTCGTTCTCAGGAGCACGCCTTTCCGTGATCGGCATGCACCCCGGCCGCCTTGGCTGCTGCTTCGGTCATGTATTCGCCTTGCTTCGTCTTGCCGTAGTACTTGGTGCCGGCACAGTGATAGACCTTCGAGCTGGTGTTGACCCAGACCTGTCCAGGACCGCCGCCAGCGGCTGGCGCCGTCGAAGGTGCCGAGGCTGCAGTCTTCGTGGCGGTAGGTGTTGTCTTTGCCGCGTCGGCAGCGGACGCTGACGCGGCGGTCTTCATCGGCGCTCCAGATCCGCTCGCACCGAACCATTCCTTCACGCCCTTGTGACCCGCACAGGCGCCCTTCTTAGTATCGTTCGTGGTGTAGGAACCGTCCTTGCACATTCCTGTCGACCCGGTCGGTGCAGCCGCTGGTGCCTGAGCGAACACCGTGCTCGAGGCTACGAGGGCAGTGGCGAATGCGAGGGAAAGTCTCATTGAATGCTCAAGTGGTTTGAGTGACTTCGAGTTGTGTCGACGCGGTCTAGCCGTCTAGCCTTGGTGGCTCTCCGCCATCTTGGCCAATGCGATGCTGAGAGCCGCGCCGCCCAGCGTCTTGATCAGACCGGGGTGTTCGGCATAGAACCCGCT
>JAJKJU010000328.1 GCA_021153565.1 Rhizobacter sp. | reverse complement strand
TTGGGGTGAGGGGTCTCTCAAAAATCACCCCCATCTCCCAGCATCTGAAATTCACATCGATTTCGGTCGAAAACTCACATCACTGCAAAAGAATGTCGTCAAAGCCAGTAAAGACGCGCAACTTTCCACGTGTCCAGCGTGCGTAAAGGTCAGCCCGAGGGAGAGGGGGCAATACGGGCACGCAGATCAAATATTGCCGATCCGCTTTTGCCGAATCCGCCTCCTTCGAATTAAGGTCACGTCGACCCCGAGAGACAAGCAGTGATGCGGACCATGTCGCTCAGGGCTTGAACAACAGACTTACCGCTCTCGCCTCGATTGCCTTGCCCTCGCCCACCGGCCCCATCTTTTCCGCCGTCTTGGCCTTCACGCTCACCTGCTCGATCGCCACGCCCAACGCCGTCGACACGCGCTGACGCATCGCCAGGATGTGCGGTGCCATCTTCGGCGCTTGCGCAACGATGGTGCTGTCCACATTGCCGATGTGCCAACCCGCCGCGCGAACACGCCGCGCCGCTTCGGCCAGCAAAGCCAGCGAATCCGCACCTTTGAAGCGCTCGTCGGTATCGGGAAAGTGATAACCGATATCGCCCAAGGCCATCGCCCCGAACAAAGAATCGGTGATCGCATGACACAGCGCGTCGGCGTCCGAATGGCCCAGCAGCCCGTGCGTGTGAGGCACCTCGACGCCACCCAGGATCAGTGGCCGGCCTTCGACCAGCACATGCGTGTCCCAACCCTCGCCGATGCGCATGCGCGGTTGTGGCGGGCGGTTCATGTCCGGGTCCTCAGAAGGCGCTCAGCCATGTCGAAGTCGCTCGGGTAAGTCACTTTGAAATTCTCCAGTGCGCCGCGCACGAGTTTGGGCGCGAATCCCTTGGCCTCGATGGCGCTGGCTTCATCGGTCACGTGGACGCCTGCGTCCTCGAGCGCGTCGCACAACATGCCGAGGCGAAACATCTGCGGCGTTTGCGCCTGCCACTTCTTTGCGCGGTCGACGGTGGCGGCAACGCGGCCATTGCATTCGTCCTTCAGAGTGTCGGGAACGGGCAGCGCGAGCAGGCCGCCAACCTCGTCGTTGATGCAAGCATCGATCAACCCGTCGACCCATTCAGGCCGCACAAGGCAGCGGGCGGCATCGTGCACGAGCACCCAATCATCGACAGCGGCCCCGTGTTGCGCCAGATCGGCCAGCCCCTTGGCCACTGTTTGCGCGCGACTCGCACCGCCGTTGCGCGACACCCATCCGGGAAAGCCGGGCACCTGCCATTCGAATTCATCGTCTTGCGGGCTCAGCACGACCAGCACGTTTTCAAGACGCTTCACCTGCGCCAACGCAGACAGCGTGTGCCCGACCACAGTCGCGCCCGCCAGCCGCGCATACTGCTTGGGCCCCACCGTCCCGGCGCGCGAACCGATGCCGGCACAGGGTACGAGGGCGAAGCAGCGAGAAGGGCGAATGGTCGTCATGGAGGTCCGCAAAGCGCGCGAATTCTATAATTCCATACTTGCATCGCCCCGTGGGAAGCACCTCGCGGGGCGATTTGCATTGCACCCATCGCTCGATGAATATCCCATCCATTGCCCCTGGCAAGCGTTTCACCCTGCCCCGCCCCGTCGGCTCATCGGATGCTTTGCTGCTCGCTCGCTTCGCGAGCGAGCAAGCGGCAAACAAGAAGCTCACGGCCATCGTCACCGCCGAACCCGCTGACACACAGCGGCTCGAAGGCGAGCTGACGTTCTTCGCACCGCACCTGCGCATCGCTGTTTTCCCTGATTGGGAGACGCTGCCCTACGACACTTTCTCGCCTCACCAAGATCTGATTTCAGAGCGGCTGGCCACGCTGTGGCGCATGCGCCAGGGCGAGGTCGATGTGGTGCTGATGCCGGCATCGACGGCCCTGGTTCGACTCGCGCCACCGAGCTTCCTCGCGGGCTACACCTTCAATTTCAAGCAGAAGGAAAAGCTCAACGAGGCCGCGCTCAAATCGCAGTTGACCCTCGCCGGCTACCAGCACGTGAGCCAGGTCGTTTCGCCGGGCGAGTACGCGGTTCGCGGCGGACTGATCGATCTTTTCCCGATGGGCTCGCCGGTGCCCTACCGCGTCGACCTTTTCGGCGATGAAGTCGATTCGATTCGAACCTTCGACCCCGACAGCCAACGCAGTCTTTATCCCGTGCCCGAGGTGCGCCTGCTACCGGGGCGCGAGTTACCGATGGACGAGGATGCCCGCACCGCGTTTCGGGCCCGCTGGCGCGAGAAGATGGAAGGCGACCCGACCAAGGTGCGCCTGTACAAGGACATCGCAACGGGCATTGCGACGGCAGGCATCGAGTACTACCTGCCGCTTTTCTTCGACCAGACGGCGACTATCTTCGAGTACCTCGGCGAGCGGGCCGTGATCGCGCTGCACGGCGAAATCGACGATGCGCTCAAGCGTTTCTGGACGGACACGCGCGAAAGGCATCGCTTCCTGCAGCATGACCGCGAACGGCCGATTCTTCCGCCGGAAGACTTGTTCCTGAAGCCGGAGGATTTCTTCACGCTCACCGGCGCGCATTCGGCCTTGTCCTTGCGCGGCAAAGAGCCGGTCGACTGGGCGAAGTCGCTGCCCGATCTGAGCGTGGATCGCGGTGCGCCGGAGCCGCTCAAGAAACTGCAATTGCACGTCGGCACCACGCCGCATCGCGTGCTCATCGTGGCTGAGAGCGAAGGCCGGCGAGAAAGCCTGCTGGAGCTTCTTCGCGACAGCCGCATCGAGCCGCCGAGCGTCGCAACGCTGGCCGAATTCGAAGCGGGCGACGAGCGCTTCGCGATCACCGCCGCGCCCCTGGCCGAAGGCTTCTTCTGGCACGAGCCCGATCAGGGCAAAGCCATCCAGTTCGTCACCGAAACTGAACTCTTCGCCACCTCGCCCACAGCACGGCGCAAGCGCAAGCAGGAACAGGTCAGCGACGTCAACGCGCTGATCAAGGACCTGTCGGAGCTGAAGGTCGGCGACCCGGTGGTGCATGTGAATCACGGCATCGGGCGCTACGTCGGGCTGATGAACATCGACCTCGGCGACGGGCCCAGCGAGTTCCTGCATCTGGAATACGCCGACAAGGCCACGCTGTATGTGCCGGTCGCGCAACTGCATTTGATCAGCCGCTACACCGGCGTGAGCGCCGAAGAGGCGCCACTGCATCGGCTTGGGTCCGGCCAATGGGACAAGGCCAAGCGCAAGGCGGCCGAGCAGGTGCGTGACACCGCCGCCGAATTGCTGAATCTGTACGCAAGACGCGCCGCGCGCGAGGGCTACGCCTTCCGCTTCTCGCCGCACGACTACGAGGCTTTTGCTGCGAGCTTCGGATTCGATGAAACGCCCGACCAGCAGGCCGCGATTCATGCCGTCATTCAGGACATGGTGTCGCCGCAGCCCATGGACCGCCTGGTGTGCGGCGACGTGGGCTTCGGGAAGACCGAGGTGGCCTTGCGAGCAGCATTTGTCGCTGTCACCGGCGGCAAGCAGGTCGCGATTCTGGCGCCGACGACCTTGCTGGCCGAGCAGCATTTCCAGAACATCTCCGACCGCTTCGGCAAGTGGCCGGTGAAGGTGGCGGAACTGTCGCGCTTCCGATCGCCGAAGGAAGTCAAGGTGGCGCTCGAAGGCATCGAGGACGGCACTGTCGACATCGTCGTCGGCACGCACAAGCTCATCAGTCAGACCGTGAAGTTCAAGCGGCTCGGCTTGCTTGTCATCGACGAAGAGCATCGATTCGGCGTGCGTCACAAGGAAGCCATCAAGGCCATGCGTGCCGAGGTGGACGTGCTGACCCTCACTGCGACACCGATTCCGCGAACGCTGGGCATGGCGCTCGAAGGCTTGCGCGACCTGAGCGTGATCGCCACTGCGCCGCAGCGGCGCCTGGCCATCAAGACCTTCGTGCGCAACGAATCGACAGGCACGATCCGCGAAGCCGTGCTGCGCGAATTGAAACGCGGCGGGCAGGTCTACTTCCTGCACAACGACGTCGAAACCATTGAGAACAGACGAGCTAAGCTGCACGAGCTGTTGCCCGAGGCACGCATCGGCGTCGCCCACGGGCAGATGCCGGAACGCCAGCTCGAGGCCGTCATGCGCGACTTCGTGGCGCAGCGGCACAACGTGCTGCTGTGCTCTACCATCATCGAGACCGGCATCGACGTGCCGAGCGCGAACACCATCGTCATCAGCCGCGCCGACAAATTCGGCCTCGCGCAGCTGCACCAGTTGCGCGGCCGTGTCGGGCGTTCGCACCACCAGGCCTATGCCTACCTGCTCGTGCCGGATGTCGAAGGCCTGACCAAGCAGGCGGCGCAGCGGCTCGAAGCCATCCAGGCGATGGAAGAACTGGGCTCGGGCTTTTATCTGGCGATGCACGATCTCGAGATTCGTGGTGCCGGCGAGGTGCTGGGCGACAACCAAAGCGGCAACATGATGGAAGTCGGCTTCCAGCTCTACAACGAGATGCTGTCGGAAGCAGTGCGCTCATTGAAGGCAGGGCGCGAACCGGATCTGTTGTCGCCCTTGAGCGCGACGACCGAGATCAACCTGCATGCGCCCGCCTTGCTGCCCGACGACTACTGCGGCGACGTGCACACTCGCCTGTCGCTGTACAAGCGGCTCGCGACCGCGGAGAAGCCGGAGCACATCGACGCGATGCTCGAAGAGATCACCGACCGCTTCGGCAAGCTTCCGCCACAGGGTCAGACCTTGTTCGACGTGCATCGGCTTCGCGTGCTGGCCAAGCCTTATGGCGTGACGAAGATCGATGCGGCGCCGAAGCTGATGGTGATCAACTTCAGGCCGAATCCGCCGGTGGATGCGCTGCGCATCATCGAACTGGTGCAGAAGAATCGGCACATCAAGCTCGCTGGCAACGACAAGCTGCGCATCGAAAAAGAGACCGCAGAGCCCAAGGATCGCGCACTGTTGATTCGCGACGTGCTGCGGGCCCTTGGCGCGCCCAGGCCCGACCCCGTTCCGCAATGACCTTACGCACCATGTCCGACTCCCACGCCCCAGGTCTCGTCATCCAAGGCTTCGCGCCGCCTTTGCAACTCTCGGCGTTCAAGCTCATTGCCTTCGACATGGACTCGACGCTGATCAACATCGAGTGCGTCGACGAGATTGCTGCCGCGGCCGGCCGCAAGGCCGAGGTGGCGGCCATCACCGAAGCCGCCATGCGTGGCGAGATCACCGACTACAAGGAAAGCCTGCGCCAGCGCGTCGCGTTGCTCAAGGGCGTACCGGTGAGCGCGCTGCATGAGGTCGTCGACACCCGCCTGCAATTGAACCCCGGCGCCGAAACGCTGGTCCGGGCGGCTCAAGCTGCGGGCCTCAAGACGCTCCTCGTCTCAGGCGGATTCACCTTCTTCACGGACCGCATCCGCGATCGCCTGGGCATTGACTTCACACGCTCCAACGTGCTCGCCGTGGAAGACGGCTTGCTTAACGGCCGCATGGTCGACCAACCCTGGGGCGACATCTGCGACGGCGAAGAAAAGATGAAGATGCTGCTCGCCACCTGCAAGCAGCTTCACATCGACCCGCGCCAAGCCATCGCCGTGGGCGACGGTGCCAACGACCTGCCGATGATGGGCGTGTCGGGCCTGTCCGTGGCCTATCACGCCAAGCCCAAGGTGCGGGACCAAGCGATGGTCGCGATCAACGGCGGGGGTTTGGATCGGCTGCTCGAGGTGGTGCAGCCGTGAGGTCGAGGCCGTCGCCGCCGCGCTGCGCGCGGCCGTCGACACGGGCTTGATAAATAGCGATCGTGTCTCGCAGTTTCGCAAGGTGCTCGTGCTGCTCGCGCAGCCGCTTGGCCAACTGGTCAGCATGACGCGCTAGCAGTTCGAGGCGGGCCGCCACTGTGGCGTCGCCCTGGGTGCGCAGCGAGCAGTAGCGCTCCATCTCGCGAATCGACATGCCGGTCTCGCGCAAGTGATGCAGGAAGTTGACCCATTGCGAATCCTGCGCGCCATAAATGCGGTGGCCGAGTTCGTCGCGAGCCACCTCGCCCATCAGGCCTGCGCGTTCGTAGTAGCGCAGGGTGTGTGCGCTCAAGCCGCTGTGCTGGGCAAACTCACGGATGTTCACGGTGAAGCATGCCTTTCATGTACTGCTGACGCTCGGCATGTTGAGCACTACCTGGGTTCGAGCGTGACGACCATGCCATCTTCGTCTGCATAAAGCCAATCGCCTGGGCGAATCCATACGCCTTCGATCTGAACCGGCACGTCGCGCTCGCCTGCATTTTTCTTTTCGGTCGGCAGCGGCATGAGCGCCAGCGCCCGGATGCCGACTTCCGTCTGGGCGAGTTCTGCGCAATCGCGCACGCAGCCATGCACGACCACGCCGGCCCAGCCATTGCGCTCGGCCGCCGTTGCGAGGTTACCGCCGACGAGCCCCCGGCGAAGCGATCCGCCACCGTCGACCACCAGCACGCGCTGGCGGCCGGGCTCGTCGAGCGCGGCTTTCACGAGAGAGTTGTCTTCGAAGCACTTGACCGTGCTTACCGCGCCTGCAAAACGGCGGCGCGCGCCGAAATCGCGAAAAACCGGTGGCAGGACACGGAACGCGCCGCTCCTGTCGTTCTTGTGCAAGTCGCACAGATCGCAGGTGGAAAAGTCGGGTGTGGTCATGCGTCAACCTCGTTGCGTGGACGTGTGAGGCACAAGTGGCTCACTGCGGCGGGTTCGCTCGATGGTACGAGCACGCGGTTTGTCGTGCACGAATCAAGCTGTAAGGACATGGCCCGGAATAATTTTCCGTTTTGGGGGCCGCTGGGCGGGATGCGATACAAGGCGCCCCGAGCGCCGTGTGGCAAGCCATCACAAGCGAGGAGCACCGCCGCAGCGCGCCCGCCCTGCGCCCCCCAAAACGGGAAATTGTTTTGGGCCATGTCCTATGCATTTCGTCGCCCGGATGCAATCCGGCGATGACTCTTGAGGCTGGCGCTGGCGCTGATGTCATAGGATGGCGCCCCCTCAATCTCGTTCATCCTGTCGATCACCGCCATGAACACGCTCGCCGCACGTCCTCCGACCAGCTCGCCCTTGTCGGGCATCCTGATCGTCTGCCTCGCGGCCACCTGGCTCGTGTGGGGCTCGACCTATCTTGCCATCAAGTTCGCACTGCTGAGCTTTCCGCCCTTTTTCCAGATGGGGACGCGCTTTCTTTTCGCCGGGGTATTGCTGATGGCATGGATGCGTTGGCGCGGCGCCGCATGGCCTGACGTGAAACAGTGGCGGAATGCGCTGATCATCGGAGCGCTGATGCTGGGCGGCGGAATGGGTGGCACGGCCAACGCCGAAGTCACGGTCGGGTCAGGCTTGGTGGTGGCCTTCATCGCCATCGTGCCCTTGATGATTGCCGCGCTCAATCTGTTGTACGGCGTCAAGCCGGGTCGGCTTGAACTGGCCGGCATTGGGGTCGGCTTGGCGGGGGTACTGATGTTGACACAGGGCGCCAGCTTCCAGTCCTCGCCGGCAGGGTTGGCCGCCATTTCAGTGGCCTGCATCACGTGGTCGATCGGCAGCGTGCTGAGCCAGCGCAGTCTGGTGCTCGCACCGGGAGCGATGGGGTTCGCGAGCGAGATGATTTGTGGTGGCGCGGTGCTGTTGGTCCTGTCGCTCTTGGGCGGTGAAGCGCCGCACTGGCCTCCGTCGCCGACCGCAGTGGCTGCCTGGCTTTACCTGGTGGTGTTCGGCTCGCTGATCGCATTCAACGCGTACATGGTGCTGCTGGCCAATGCACCGGCGGGGTTGGCTTCGAGCTGTACCTTTGTGAATCCGGTGATCGCGATGGTCCTGGGGGTGGCGATTGCAGGTGAAGCGGTGACGTCGTTCGAGTGGAT
>JAJKJU010000327.1 GCA_021153565.1 Rhizobacter sp. | reverse complement strand
CCGACCTGGCTGCGTCAAGCTCAGGCTTCGGCGATGCAGCAATGATTCAATCCCCATAGCACCACCGCCATACGGGCGGTTCAGTGCAACGGGATCTTTAGTCTACCGGCCGCGGCGGTCACGCCGTGCCGTCAGTGCAGACCCGGGTGCCGCGTCCGCCAGGCTAAAGACTCTCTGCATTCCAGGCTAAAGACTCTCTGCATTATGACAATGACTGTCGAGATAGTGGGTTGTTGAAGCCGGCGGGCTCGCGCCTGTTATGTCCGGGACTTTTCAACGGACTGCTCGACAGGCGCGCCCTGTCCCGCGTCGGCAATCGTGTAGTCGGGGTTCAATCCCTGCGCTTTGGCGTCCATCAGATGCAAGCCCCAGTGTCGCCGTCACGGTGCGTCTCGGCGGCCAGCAGATAGCAGAACGTCGACATCTCGCCGTGCAAGCCCACCCGAACGCCCGACAGCGCGATGCCGGAGTTGATCACGCCGGCCTGAATCATTGCCCGGATTCTTCCTTTCGACAGCGCTCAGGACAGGCCATTCGACAGGATTGAGGACAAGCTTGTGAGCGCCGCGGCAGGCTCATATGGCCTGCGCAAAGTGGGGCTGTTGATTCTGCATTGCGGCCTGTTCAGAGCACCGGTCGATCGGGCAAAGCAAGACGCAATGGTTGCGTAATGGCGTGGCTTCACGCACTTTCAAGAGGGTCGGCGTTTCGTCCGCGCCGCGAGCCTCGACGCATAGCGCGAGCAGGTGATGCTCGGTGGGCCGCATCTGACAGAACTGCCAACGCGAGGGCACATCGCTGAGGTCAGGTGCGAATTCGATCGAGACGGTGCGCGGCTCGTCCAGATGAAATGCGAACTGGTCGAGTGGAATCGACAGCCCCATCCCGCGCGCCTTGATGTAGCTTTCCTTGAGGGTCCACAGCTCCCAGAATCGCGTCGCCTGTTCCTGCGGCGACAGGCGCTGCAACGACCGGATTTCATGTGTAGAGAAGAAGCGCTCAACGATCTCCAGCGCGGCGCGTCGCTGCACGCATTCAACATCGACACCGAGTGCGCGGCCGAGGCTGACACCGACGATCACGAGGCCGTCGGTGTGGGAGATGTTGAAGGCGAACCGCTTCTCAAGGGTTGCAGGGACGACGATGCGCGGCTTGCCATAACTGTCCGCTTCGAAGCGCCATTCATGAGGGGCAACCGGCGCATAGCGCGACAACACCTCGCGGACCAATGCTCGCGTCACCAGATGGCGATGCCGGTCTTTCTCGAAGTGAAAACGAGTGTTCTGTGCAAGCTCGTGCTGAGTCAGCAGCGCGTAATACTGCGCTGCCAAGCCTGAGTCGACACGATCGGTGCGCGTGAACCAGATATCGACTTGCCCCGCGGGCAGGTCAAGCATCGGCTCGGTGCCTTGGTTCAGAGTTCGTAATGACACAGTTCCTCGCGAATAGAAATAACATTATTCGTCGATGGCAATGGGGGCAGGCCAAATCGACTTTGGCGAAGACGCGACTGTCAAAGACCCGACCTCCAGGCCCATCTTTCTCAACTGAGCATTGAGGCGATGCTAAGTGATTGATTTGCTTGGGCGTGAACATAAAGGTCTTCACTACATGGCTGCAGAGGGCCGGTGCTGTTGTGGCATTTGCAAGGAAGCGATCTTCGGTCGTGGCTGTTCGGGCAAAGCCAACTTCACGCAAAGCTTGGGCTCGCCTACCTTGTAGTCGAGGCTACGTGAACTCGAGCAATCTGGCCGGACGCGGGGAAGCATCTCGGTGGTGCCGACGCAGCGCTGGGGCTGGCGCAGCTACGGGGGGCGACACGGCGACGAAGGCCAACAAGAGCTTGAGTAAGTCGCTCATCGAGTGCGTGGATGTGTTTGACCACGCCTTCTTTGGCCTGCCTGCCTAGTCCTAGTGAAGACGCAGGAATGAAAGTACGCGCTGCAAAAACGTGGGCTGTGTCGGAATGATCGTCGGCAACGGCGATGGGCGGCGCATTCGAGGGCTTGCACGCCATGACGACTTGCTGGAGGGTATTGAAAAAGCACTGATGGGACGAACGACACGCATGAGTTCATTGCAAACGATGCGTGCGCTCATGTCGATCCCGTCGTTGAGGGGGGTCGGGATGAGGCAACGACCAATTTGATTTGGTCTCAATATGCTGTATATATTAACAGTGTGCGCCGGGAAGCCGGTAATGAGTCAGGTGTGAGAGTCCTCGACAGCAAAGGAGTGCGATTCATGGTTTCCCCGAATCATCGTCAGGCATCGCGAGGCGCAAGGCGAAGCGTGCACGCATCCGTCGGAATGCCTACCGGGCGGTGCTCTCGAGACCCGTGCGTGAAAGCATTCCGTGGTCACGTTACGGATCTTTGGCGGCGAGCGCTCAAGCCTCGCAGCCCGAAGTACAAGACGACGTGGCAACGAGCGTACAAGCTGGCCCCGGCTTGTTCGCCGCGGGCTCGCATCCTTCATCCCTGGCCAAACCAACGCTTCGACCCCACCCACCCAAGGCAGGAGCCCGGTGCGCGAATTGCGCACGTCGGGATCGGTGCGGAAAGCGCCCGGTAAAGGGTGGCTCTATCGCCATGCGACACGATCGAACCATCAAGCTCATTCCGGACGGTCCGATGCCCGAGCCGGTGAAGGGACGCGGCACCACCTGGGCCATCGAACACCGCTACACCTCGCTCGCCAGCGAAACCTTTGATGACGGTTGGGGAACCATCGATCAAGCCGTGCAGGAAGAACACATTCCGCCCGCCACGCAGATCATCGAAGAGCGGGTCAAGTCCATTCTGTCCAGCAATGATTCGCCCGACGTTCATTTCGACCTGTCTGTGAATCCCTATCGCGGATGCGAGCATGGTTGTGTCTACTGCTTTGCGCGGCCTACACATAGCTACCTCAACCTGTCTCCAGGCCTCGACTTCGAGACAAAGATCATTGCGAAAGTAAATGCGGCAGAGAAACTGCGCGAAGCCTTGGCGAGCCGCAGCTACCAGCCCTTGATGCTCAACATAGGCTCGGCCACCGATGCGTATCAACCCATAGAACGAAAGCTGGGCATCACACGATCGGTGATCGAGGTGTTGTCGCAATGCAGTCATCCCTTCTCGATGGTCACCAAATCTTCGGGCATAGAACGCGACCTCGATCTTGTGGCGCCGATGGCCGCGCGAGGGCTGGTTGCCGTGTACTTGTCGATCACCTCGCTCGATCCGAACCTCGCGCGCATCCTCGAGCCGCGGGCGGCGGCGCCGCATCGGCGCTTGAGAACCGTCGAGACCTTGGCGAAGGCGGGTGTCCCGGTAGGCGTGAGCGTGTCGCCGGTGATTCCATTCATCAACGAACCAGAAATCGAAAAGATCCTGCAGGCGGCGGCGAACGCGGGTGCGACTTCGGCGTTCTCGATCGTGCTGCGCCTGCCATGGGAGGTTAACCCCATCTTTCAGCACTGGCTGCACGAGCACTTCCCTGACCGCGCTGCCCGTGTCATGGCGCGTGTGAGAGAGATGCGAGGCGGCCAGGACTACGACTCACGTTTCGGTGCCCGCATGAAGGGCGAGGGCGTGTGGGCGCAATTGCTCCAGCAGCGCTTCACAAAAGCAGTGACGCGGTTGGGATTGAATAGAACGCGGATCGAGCTCGATCTGACGCAGTTCAAGAAGCCGAAATTGCCGCGAAAAGATGGGCAGGCGGAGTTGTTTTGAGAACTGGTGGCTGCGCCGAATCAATCACGCACATCCGGTTCGAAGAAGATCCAGCGAAGCTCCGGGAAGGCGTCGCGCAAACCTTTTTCCACCCGGTTGATGGAATCCACCAGGGCGATGTCACTGGTCTGCGGTGACATCTGTGCTTTTACCGCCAGCATGACCTCGCTGCCCAGCTGCTGCGTGAGAAGGTTGAAGACTTTGGCCACATCAGGCTGAGCTTCGAGGTGAGAGCGCATGGCGGCCACCACGTCTGGCTGAGCGCTCTGGCCGACGAGCAAGGCCTTCACCTCGGTGCCGACCAGAATCGCGACGATGACCAGCAGCACTCCGATGGTGATCGAGCCAATGGCATCCCACATTGGATTTCCAGTGATCATCGACAGCAGGATGAAGCCGAGCGCAAGGGCGAGGCCGCCCAAGGCCGCGATGTCTTCACCAAGCACGACAAGCAATTCGCTCTGACGCGAACTGCGGAACCAGTGCCACAGCGATTGCGTGCCGCGGTCCTTCTCGATTTCGCGCAGGCAGCCCCACAGCGAAGTGCCCTCTGCCGCGATGCTGAAGACAAGGATGCCGACCGCCACCCATGCGTACTGCACAGGCTCGGTGTCGTGCAGCTTGTGAATCCCCTCGTAGATGGAGAACAGGCCGCCCATGCTGAAGAGCATCAATGCAACGATGAAGCTCCAGAAATAGATGGCCTTGCCGAAGCCGAGCGGATGGTCGGGCGTTGGGGCACTCTTGGCCTCACGCAGTCCCCAGATCAACAGCGCCTGATTTCCACAGTCGGCATACGAATGGATCGATTCGGCGAGCATTGACGACGATCCGGTAAAGACCGCGCCAGCCGTCTTCGCTACGGCGATCGCGAAATTCGCGCCCAGCGCGAAGAGGATGGATTTGAGCGAATCGGCTTGTGCGGACATGATTTCCGGGGTCGTCGTGAAGGAAGGCTAACTTATGTTCATCGCAGCGCACACTTGGCAGTGATGTCCCAAGCGGTCTTGTACTCAGACGAGCGCGCACCGACCAGGCCGAGCACCGTATGGAACAGGTTGTCGTGGCTGAGCGCATCCTTGGTCTGGGCGGCGAGGCAGGACGTCAAAGGATCTTGCGCCGGCAGCCACATCAGCATCGGCACGTGCGTCTGCTCCCGAGGCGCGACGGCGTATGGCAGCCCGTGCAGGTACAGATTGTTTTCGCCCAGTGATTCGCCGTGATCGGACACGTAGAGCATCGCTGGTGCGTAATCTGCCTCATGGGTCTTCAGCCAATCGATGCCCAAGGCGAGCACATGGTCGGTGTACACGATGGTGTTGTCGTAGGCATTGACGAGCGCGCTCTTTTCGCACTGCTGCAACACATTCGTCGTGCACTCGGGCAAGAAGCGCTTGTGGCTCTGCGGCGAGCGCTTGTAGTAGGCGGGCCCGTGGCTGCCCATTTGATGCAGCACGAGCACCACACCTTTAGCGCGCCGTTCAGCGGGAAGCGCAGCAAGCCGCTTGTCCAGGCCGTGTATCAAGGTTTCGTCCAGGCATTCGCCTTGCGCATCGCACAGGCTTTTGGCCCCTGTCTCATCACCGGCGACCGCTTCAGCCGCCATCGCATTCGGCACGCGCGCGCACAGGCCTTTGCATCCTGCCTGGTTGTCCAGCCACAACACGGCATAGCCGGCGCGTTGAAGCACATCGAGCAGATTCTCCTGGTCTCTATCACGCTTCTCGAAGGCCTTTCGACCGAGGTGCGAGAACATGCACGGCAGGGACGCCGCTGTGCTTGTTCCGCACGAACTCACCTCCGTAAAGCTCAGCACCTGCCGGTCCGCCAGTTCGGTATTGGTCGGACGCGAGTAACCATTGAGCGAGAAGTGATCTGCTCGCCCCGTCTCGCCGACCACGAGCAACAGCAATGGTGGCCTTGCCGCCGCAGTTCGGGGCAGCGCCTTTGCGTCTAAGCCGATAGCCATCGGCGGCCCGGCCGGCTTCGCGCCGCTTTGCGCAGCAAGCACGCCGAGGGCAAAGAAAGAGTTGAGCGGGTTGATCAGATAGCGTACCTGCTTGTGATTGCGCATCGTTGCCGAGAGGTCAGCGAAGAGCGCGAAGACGATAGCCACAACAAGCGCCAGCGACACGATGACGGCGATCGCATTGCGTCCGATCTGCCTGAAGACCGAGGTGGGGTTCGCCCGGATCCGCCACAGGGCCCACAGCGGCAAGCCTGCGAGAAGAAGCACCGTGCCCACCATGCGCCAACTCAGGAGGTCACGCGTTTCGCGCGCATCGGTCTGCAGCACGTTGACCATCATCGTCGGGTCGATGACTACGCCATAGGTACCCATGAAGTGCGCGCCGAAAGCAGCCGCCAGCAGAAAGAGGGCCGCGACAGGCTTGACGGTGTGGCGCGTAGCGAAGACCGCGAGCAGCGCGAACGTGAGGGCAATGACCGCGACCGCAAAGCCGAAAATGAAGACCGCCCCTCGCCCCGATGACATCTCGGGCAGTGTGGCCAGCGTGCGCCAGAGCGGAAAGTTCGCGAAGCTCCCGATCCAGGCGGCAACGAGCAGGGCGATCGTGGAGGGATTCAGCGCGGAGAGCAGGCGAGGCATCCGCCTATTGTCCCGCGTGTTCTTGCGTTCTCGGTTCTCAGGTTCTCAGGTTCTCAGGTTCTCAGGCTCAATCCGCCCGCCGACCGCCCGCCTTGCTTCGCGCCGATCAACGCGCCTTGGCTGCAATATCGCTGCACCAGTTCCTTCGCACGTGTTTGCAGGCCGGCCACATCGGCGATCTTCTCGTGGTGCCGTTGCGCCACCAGGCTGGCCAATTCGATGAGCTTCGCGTTGCGCGTCTCAGCACCTTGGGCAAGCAGCGCCTTCACCGCTTCGCCCGGCGCACCCTTCATGGCATGCCCCATCGCCCTCTCGGCCATGGCGGAAATGCCTGCATGGCATTCGCGAACGATGGTGGCGGTGGGCTCCGTCCCTTGGGCCGATGCGATGATCATTTCCATCGAGGCGCGTGACACGCAGAATCGTTGCGACACGCGTTTGACCTCGCCGGGCATATCTTCGAGCTCGATCTCCTGCGAATTGAGCCGCGCCCACAGGGCGACCACATTGCAAGCCGCCTCCATGTCCATGTCGGGGCTGTCGACCTCTGCACTCAACTCGCGCAGCATGCGCATGGCCTCGGCCACCTTCTTGGCTTGCATGGCTCGCAAGGTCTCAATGACCTTGGCGAAGCGCATGAGCCGCTTGCTCTCAGGGGTGCGCCCCATTCGGCGTGTCAGGTGATCACGGGTTCGCAGCAAACCCTTCGCGTCTTTAGCATCGAACTGCAAGAATGCGAGCAACACCAGCGCGTGGTCGTCGAACATCTTCGATGCCACGCCGATCACGCAGGCGCGATCCAGTGCCGACAGTGCGTAATCGTACTGGCCGGCATAGAAGGCCAGAGTGCCCGCGTGCAGCAAGCGCGTCACGCTGCCGGGAGTCAATATCGCGCCCTTCTGGTAGATCTCGAATGCGGCGTGCATCTCGCCTTGCTCGACGAGCACGCGGCCCAGCACGTCGTATGAATCGGCGTACTGCGGCATTTCGCCGATCAAGGCGTCGAGCGTGCGCCTGGCCGGGACGATCTGACCTGACGCCAACTGCGTTCTGGCGATACCGAGCTTGGCCCAGGGCAGGGCGCGCGCCTCGACGACGGCGGCATACAGGGCCTGGGTCTGTGCATGCATGCCGAGCCGCAAATAGAGCTCAGCGCCGATACGCGCCGCATACAGCCAATACTCCGCGCGCTGCTCGAAGCGCGCTTGGCACAGTTGTGCCGCGGCGCTGAAGTCGCCGCACTCGATCGCTTCGAAGATGTGCCTGAGCACACGTTTGCGTTGCCTGGCCTCGCGCACGCGGTTGCCGAGGCTCGTCGCGTTGTGTGGCTTGAGCAGGTAGCCGTCAAGGGCAGATTCGGCGGCTTCGGTGACCTTGGCGTAGGAAGCCTCTCCAGTCACCATCAGAAACACGGTGGAAAAAGGCAGCAATTGCTCGCGGCGCAATTCATCGAGCAAGTCTTGCCCGGACATGTCGCTGCCGTCGAAGTGGTAGTCGCACAGCACCACGTCGAATTGCCTGTTTTCGAGGAGAGTCCGCGCGTCCTTGACTCGGCCGGTCTGCACGACGGTACCCATGCCGAAATCGCGAAGCTGTGCTGTAAGCACGCTTCGCGAGGTCGGGTTGCCGTCGATGACGAGGGCGCGGCAGGTATGAATGTCGTGGTCGAGGCGGGACATGTTTCGGGCGTGGCTGCCTCGTTATCGGCAGCGACGCCCGCTTACTTGAACAAGTCCTTCACCCGGTCAGACCATGACTTTGAGTTGGGCGAATGCCTGTCACCACTCTTGCGGAAGGACTCGTCCAGCTCCTTGAGCAGCTTGCGCTGATGCTCGGTAAGCTTGACGGGTGTCTCGACCTGCACGTGGCAATACAAATCGCCAGGGTAGCTCGAGCGCACGCCTTTGATGCCCTTGCCGCGCAGCCTGAACGTCTTGCCGTGCTGCGTTCCCTCGGGCAATTCGATCTCGGCCTTGCCGCCCAGCGTCGGCACCTCGATGCTGCCGCCCAGCGCCGCTGTCGTGAGCGACACGGGTATCGTGCAGTGCAGGTCGTCGCCGTCGCGCTCGAAAATCTCGTGTCGCTTCATTCGGATCTCAATGTAGAGATCCCCCGGCGGCCCGCCGTTGGTGCCGGGCTCGCCGTTGCCGGCCGAGCGGATGCGCATGCCTTCGTTGATGCCCGCCGGAATCTTCACTTCCAGCGTCTTGTTCTTCTTGATCTTGCCTTGGCCGTGGCATGTCGTGCAGGGCTCAGGGATGATCTTGCCCGTGCCATGGCAGTTCGGGCAGGTCTGTTGGATGCTGAAGAAGCCTTGGCGCAGGTGCACCGTCCCCGATCCGCTGCAAGTCGAGCAGACCTTGGGCGCCGTGCCCGGCTTCGCACCGGAACCATGGCAGGTCTCGCAAGATTCCCAGCTCGGGATGCGGATCTGAGATTCCTTGCCGACGGCAGCTTCCTCGAGCGTGATTTCCATCGCGTAGCTCAGGTCGCTACCGCGGTACATCTGGTGGCCCGCGCCGCGGCGTTGCCCCGCAGCGCCGCCGCCGAAGATGTCACCGAAGATGTCACCGAAAGCCTCGGCAAAACCGCCGAAACCTTCCGCGCCCGGGCCACCCCGGAAGCCCGCTCCACCCATGTTCGGGTCCACGCCTGCGTGGCCGTACTGATCGTATGCGGCGCGCTTTTGGGCGTCGGAGAGCATTTCGTAGGCCTCCTTCGCCTCCTTGAAATGCTCCTCGGACTTCTTCGCCCCGTCACCTTGATTGCGGTCGGGGTGATGCTTCATGGCCAGCTTGCGGTAGGCCTTCTTGATGTCGTCCTCACTGGCGTTTTTAGCCACTCCCAGGACTTCGTAGTAATCGCGCTTTGCCATTGCTCAATCCGTCATGCCAACTCAGAGTCTTTGAAAACGAGAACGCCGCGCCGAGATGCCGACGCCGTCGGGACACTCGTGCGCGGCGAAGACGCCGGGGCGGCGCGCCGTCCCGGTGTCGACCATCATTTGCGGTCCTTGACTTCCTTGAACTCTGCGTCGACCACGTTGTCGTCGGCCGCCGCGTTCGAGGCCTTGGGAGGCTCGTTCGCCGCTTGAGGGCCGCCTGCGGCGCCTGCCGCGCCACTCGCTGCCGCGGCCGCCGCCTGCGACTCGGCGTATACCTTCTCGCCAAGCTTCTGGCTCGCCATCACGAGGGCTTCGGTCTTGGCTTCGATGTCTGCCTTGTCTTCGCTCTTGAGCGATTCCTCGGCGGCCTTCAGCGCGGCCTCGACCTTTTCCTTCTCGTCAGCATCCAGCTTGTCGGCATGTTCGGCAAGGCTCTTTTTCACGCTATGGATCATCGCGTCGCCGGCGTTACGCGCCTGAATCAGCTCGAGCTTCCTTTTGTCCTCGGACGCATTCAGTTCGGCGTCCTTCACCATCTTCTGGATCTCTTCTTCCGACAGGCCCGAGTTCGCCTTGATGGTGATCTTGTTTTCCTTGCCAGTGCCTTTGTCCTTGGCGTGCACGTGCAGGATGCCGTTGGCGTCGATGTCGAAAGCGACCTCGATCTGCGGCATGCCGCGTGGAGACGGCGGAATGCCTTCGAGGTTGAACTCGCCCAGGCTCTTGTTGCCGGACGCCATCTCCCGTTCGCCCTGGTAGACCTTGATGGTGACGGCCGGCTGGTTGTCGTCGGCTGTCGAGAAGGTCTGCGCGAACTTGGTCGGGATGGTCGTGTTCTTCTGGATCATCTTCGTCATCACGCCGCCGAGCGTTTCAATGCCCAGTGACAGCGGTGTGACGTCCAGGAGCAGAACGTCCTTGCGGTCGCCGGCCAGCACCTGGCCTTGAATGGCGGCGCCAACGGCCACCGCTTCGTCAGGGTTCACGTCCTTGCGCGGGTCTTTGCCGAAGAACTCCTTGACCTTCTCCTGCACCTTGGGCATGCGGGTCATGCCGCCCACGAGAATCACGTCGTCGATCGCACCCACAGCCACGCCTGCATCCTTGATCGCGGTGCGGCAAGGCGCAATCGTGCGCTCGATCAGCTCTTCGACCAGGGCTTCGAGCTTGGCGCGCGAGAGCTTGATGTTCAGGTGCTTGGGACCCGATGCATCGGCCGTGACGTACGGCAGGTTGATGTCGGTCTGCGCGCTGTTCGACAACTCGATCTTTGCCTTCTCGGCTGCTTCTTTCAGGCGCTGCAGTGCGAGCACATCCTTGGACAGGTCGACACCCTGGTCCTTCTTGAACTCGGAAATGATGTAGTCGATGATGCGCTGGTCGAAGTCTTCGCCACCCAGGAAGGTGTCGCCGTTGGTGGACAGCACTTCGAATTGCATCTCGCCGTCGACGTCCGCAATCTCGATGATGGAGATGTCGAAGGTGCCGCCGCCCAGGTCATACACGGCGATCTTGCGGTCGCCCTTTTCGTTCTTGTCGAGGCCGAAGGCAAGCGCTGCCGCGGTCGGCTCGTTGATGATGCGCTTGACGTCAAGGCCTGCAATACGGCCGGCGTCCTTGGTGGCTTGGCGTTGCGAGTCGTTGAAGTATGCGGGCACGGTGATGACAGCTTCGGTCACCGGTTCGCCGAGATAGTCTTCAGCCGTCTTCTTCATCTTGCGAAGAATTTCAGCGCTGATCTGCTGCGGCGCGAGTTTCTGGCCGCGCACTTCGACCCAAGCGTCGCCGTTTTCTGCGGCCACGATCTTGTAAGGCATCAGGTCGATGTCCTTTTGCACTTCCTTCTCGGTGAACTTGCGGCCGATGAGGCGCTTTACCGCATAGATGGTGTTCTTGGGGTTGGTGACGGCTTGGCGCTTGGCCGACGCACCGACGAGGATCTCGCCGTCTTCCTGGTAGGCCACGATCGATGGCGTGGTGCGAGCACCTTCGCTGTTCTCGATCACTTTCGTGTTGTTGCCTTCCATGATGGAGACGCACGAATTCGTGGTACCCAAGTCGATGCCGATGATCTTTGCCATGTTCTGTTCTCCTGAAAACGGGGGTGTTCGGTTGTCTTCGAGTTGTGGATAACTATTATTTTTTCAAGGGACTCGATCTCGTGGATCGATCCTTTGGTCCACGAATCATTTCGGGGCGGTGACGGTCACCAATGCGGGGCGAAGCACGCGGTCGGAGATCAGGTAGCCCTTTTGAAGCACGGTGACGACCGTGTTGGGTTCCTGGTCGGCGGGCACCACGCTGATGGCCTGATGCTGATGCGGATCGAACTTGGTGCTGGCGCTCGGGTTGATTTCAACGACCTTGTTGCGCTCGAGGGCGGCACTGAGCTGGCGCAGCGTCGCGTGTACGCCCTCGAGCAATTGCTCGGGCGTTGCCGCCTGGATGGCGATGGCGGCTTCGAGACTGTCTTTGACTGGAAGCAGGCTGTCCGCAAAGCTCTCGATGGCAAACTTGCGGGCCTTGGACATCTCTTCCTCGGCGCGGCGACGGGTGTTTTCGGCGTCGGCCTTGGCTCGAAGATAGGCGTCGGCCACTTCTGCGTGCTTGGCCTCGAGCTCGTTGAGCTTTTGCTGCGCGTCCGACGCCGGATCGGGCGCCGGGATGTCGGCCGACTGCGGCTGTGCCGTGAGGTCTTGCGGCGCCGTTCCCTGGGATTCTTGAGTGTTTTGCTCTGTCGTCATATCGGTACTCGTTTCCACAGCGGCCGATGTTGGGCCGGCTTTACGTCTTTCAAGGGGTGATCTGAACTTCCATCGCATCGTATCCAGATGGGTCCAAACGCGCGCCGATCAACCCAGAACATGACCCGATACGGGGAAATTGTTCCGGGTCATGTTTTTATTCCGGATCTGCAGTGGCGCTCCAGCGGTTCCAGTCGGCAAGCTTTCGGCGGTCCCGCTTCGTCGGGCGGCCTTGCTCGATGGACTGCGAAGGCTCGGCGTTGAAGCGCCGCTCCTGGGCCTGTTCAGCGCGCCTGGCGATGCTTTCGGGCGTTTCTTCATAGAGTTGCTGAGCAATCGGCGCCGGACCTCTCATCTCGCTGAGCCGCTGGACGCGCACTGTGCGGACGACGCCCTCGCGGCGCATCTCGATCCTGTCGCCCACGTGCACCGATCGCGCGGGCTTGACGGCTTGGTCGTTGACGCTCACGCGGCCCTTGCCAATTTCATCTACGGCCAAGCTCCGCGTTTTGTAGAACCGCGCCGCCCAGAGCCACTTGTCGAGCCTGACTTCATCCATTACGACAATCGTAATCCCCGTTCAAATGAGAGTCTTTGCAAGCAAGGGTCAACGTTCAGCACCGATGGCCAGGGCACGCTCGCGCTGGGCGGCGAGGGCAGATGCATCGTCGCTTCCAGTGGTCGGCCAGCCCTGCAGCTGGCGCAAGGCCAGCGCGGACAACGCGACGATCCATTCATGCTGATCGTTCAGGCAAGGGATGTAGTTGAACTCCCCTCCGCCCGCCGACAGGTAAGACGCGCGCGCTTCCTGATCGATTTCTTCCAAGGTTTCAAGACAGTCGGACGTGAATCCCGGGCACATCACGTCCACGCGCTTCACGCCTTGCTTGGCGAGTTCGACGAGAGTGGGCTCGGTGTAAGGCTGCAGCCACTGCGCCTTGCCGAACCGACTCTGAAAGGTGACGACCACCTGCCCGGGTGTGAAGTTCAGGCGATCGGCCAAGAGCCTTGCCGTCTTCTGGCATTCGCAGTGATAAGGGTCGCCCAGCAGCAAGGTGCGCTTGGGCACTCCGTGAAAACTCAGCACAAGTTTCCCGGGGCGCCCGTGCGTCTTCGAGTGATCGATGACCCGTTTGGCGAGCGCGTTGATGTAGCTGGGGTCGTCGTGATATCGATTGACAAACCGCATCTCGGGCAGCGATCGGCGCTTGCCGGCCCATTGAAACACCGCATCGAACACACTTGCGGTGGTCGCTGCGCAGTACTGCGGGTACAGGGGCAACACGAGTACGCGATCAACGCCTTCGGCCTTGAGCTCATCGAGCGCAGAGGCGATGGACGGGTTGCCGTAGCGCATCGCGTAGCGCACGGCGACTCGGTGCCCGCGCTGGCCGAGGTAGCCCGCGAGCAGCTTCGATTGCTTCTCTGTCCATACGCGAAGCGGCGACCCTTCGGGCGTCCAGATGCTTGCGTACTTGGCCGCTGACTTCGCCGGCCGGACCCGCAGGATGATGCCGTGCAGGATGGGCCACCAAGCAATGCGCGGAATCTCCACCACCCGCGGATCGCTCAGGAACTCGGCAAGGTACTTGCGCAGGGCCGGTGCTGTGGGCGCGTCGGGCGTGCCGAGGTTGCACAGCACGACTGCCGTGCGTGGTGATTTGGCCGCAGCACCGTGGCGATGATCGGGTTCGGGCGCAAAGCGCATGCGTGAAGTCCGGACAAGAACGGGAGGGGGAAAGCGCGGAATTATCCGCGAGGCGTCACAGCGGTGCGCCCGAAACAGCTGCCATGTCCACACGGGCCGCGCAGATCTCATCCAAGTCGCTCATGATCTTCGCGATATTGATCGGCTTGGACCAGTAGCCGGTGAAGCCCGCCTCGGCCGCGCGTTTCACGTCGTCGGGCATGGCGTCGGCCGAGCACATGAAGGCGGGCACCTTGGCCAGACCGGGTTCGCATCGCAGGGCACGCAAGAGTTCGAAGCCGTCCATGCCCGGCAGGTGCGCGTCAAGCACAAGCACGTTCGGCGTCCAGCTGCGCACGCGATCGAGTGCCTCGGCACCGTCCTCCGCGATACGAAGCTCGATGCCGTCACGAAGGCGAATGGCCTCTTCGAAAAGGATTGCGTTGATGCGGTTGTCTTCGACGTAGAGAATGCGCATGACAGAGATGATGGAGGTTTCCTTGCTCAGTCGCTCGAAGGATTGGAAGAGTCGTTCCAGTTGCGCCGGCCTTGATTCCCAAGCCGTTGGCCTCGCCGCTCAGGCGCAGGCGCGTCGGATCAATGTCGGGCTCGACGGACCAACGCACGATGCTCGCCGGCGTTGGCGAGCTTGCTTCGTCGGCAGACAAGACTGACGGATTCATGGGGGCGCAAGGCGGCAACTGTAGCGGACAATGTGCCGCTGACACCCCAGGCTTGTAGGGGCTCCACGCCTTGCCATGACGCCAGAATCCATTCCGCTGATCCGAGCAGTCACCCTCGACCTTGACGACACCTTGTGGCCCATCGCGCCGGCTATGGCGCGAGCAGAAACCGTGTTGCATGCGTGGCTTGTCGAGCATGCGGCGCATACCGCCAAGCGCTTCGACATCGTGGCGCTGCGCGCGATGCGAGACGAAGTGGCGCGTGGCCGGCCTGAGAGGCTGAGAGTATTTCGATCATGCCCGCTCATCACGCCAAAAGCCCCCTGCTCGTCGTTGCAAATGCTCGCCATAGCCAAGCTATGGCTGCGCTTT
>JAJKJU010000326.1 GCA_021153565.1 Rhizobacter sp. | reverse complement strand
GAGTATTTCGATCATGCCCGCTCATCACGCCAAAAGACCCCTGCTCGTCGTTGCAAATGCTCGCCATAGCCCGGGCTATGGCTGCGCTTTGCGCCTAGACCACGTGCCTTTTGACGCGCTGCTCGGACACGCTCGAAATACTCTCAGCCTCTGACACCGCTCAACCCAACATGCGACGATCGGTTTCCTCGACCGTCGTGTCCGCGAATACCGTCGGCTGGAATTCCGTCGGCTGGAATATGGTCGGGGGATGCGGCCTGTGCGAAAGAATGTCGTTCTCTTGCGCATGCGGCACCGACGAGTTGCTCACGACCTTGAAGGAGAGACGAGCAGAGAGTGCCGTCGCGTTGGAAAGATCGCTCTTGAGCTGGCTGATCTGGTGGCGGCATTGCGAAAGCAACTCCGCTGCGACGCGCGCCTCGGCGCGATAGTGCTCGCGCATCGAAGAGATCGTTCGGCCATGGATCTTGCTCAGAATCCGCCATTCGAGAAATGCGACGACGAACGAGACAGCGAGCGCGATGATGAGGGACTGCGACATGTTGTGCTCCTTGGTTGGCGCGGCTTGTTGCGCACCTCTACGATCCACCAAAGCCGCCACGGCCTCGTCCGCAGATCCGAAATGCAGTTCGCTTTCCCGAAACGCGGCGCAAAAAAACTTCGTTGCCATACGAACCTGTCGGCCCTATACGTCACTGCCGTTGCGGCTCGCCCAATTGATCCAGGGCACTGAGAAGAGGCTGAGAGTATTTCGATCATGCCCGCTCATCACGTCAAAAGACCCCTGCTCGTCGTTGCAAATGCTCGCCATAGCCTGGGCTATGGCTGTGCTTTGCGCCTAGATCAGGTGTCTTTTGACGCGATGCTCGGACACGCTCGAAAAACTCTCAGCCTCTGAGCAATCACATGCGCACGTGAGGCTGGCTCCATGACCAAAGCCGCCACGTCGACGTCGATGTCGCGCACTCGACCCGCTCGTCGATGATTTCGTGTTGTAGGCAATCACTTCGCTTACGCGTGTGCAATGCTCTGCACGCCGGGAGAAACTGCAATGACAGCCTGCTCGCCGGCGCAATCCCTGCGCACGGTGATGTGAGGCAAGGACTAATCACGTGAAGATTCCAGCCAACAGCCCGTTCATCGACAACAAACCCATCGACTCCGCGAGCTCAACCAACGCTCAAGAACAGGTCGGCCCAGATCCCGAGCCGCCACAGAAGCGACCAAGGTTGAACCCGAGCGGCTCTCAGCCAAGCATGGACCTTCGGCCAAGGCTCGCGGCCATGCTGCCGCCCGTCGGCCCATTGGCGCTGGCGGAGCCCGCCCACGCCGAGGTGGAGCCGAGGCGGAGTTCGCCAGACGTCCAGCATTTGCAAGATGTGCTGCGGCTCTGCAAAGAACGCCGTGCGAAAGAGGATCCTCGCATTGAGTTAGCTGCGGCGCTGTCCGAGCACGGCTATGGGCCCATGCTGAAAGACTTGAAGCTTTCGAGGCAGTACGTGCCGCTGAAGGGTCTTGACTTGTCGGGCATGACCTTCGACAACTGCGAGTTCGATTGGAACTACTTGAGTAAGTCGATCATGCAAGACTGCGAATTCCGAAACTGCACCTTCCGCAATGCGTCCTTCATGCATTCACAACTGCGTGATTGCGCGTTCAAGGATTGCCAGTTCGTCGAGGTGATGATGGTGAACACCAAGCTGAGTGGCGTGTTGTTCGAACGCTGCGGCATTGCGGCCAGCAGCTTTGAAGATGCCCGAATTCAGAACGGCTGCAAGTTCCGTGAAGTCACGTTGCCGGGGACGCATTTCTTGTCGGCTGCGGTGTCAGACTGCTGCATCGAAAAGAGCGATTTGACCGACACGGTCTTCTTCGGCACCGAGCAGGACTTTGACATCGATGCTGCGTCAAAGACCACGGCCAAGCTCACGAAGCCTACAACGGCCACGTTGATCTTTCCGGAAGAGCGCGGGGTCAGCGTGCCGCGGGTCGGCGCCAAGATTTCAGGCATCGCGAACACTCTTCCACTGCGAGTGGCGATGCGAGCGCCGACGCTGGACGTGAAGGCGGTGGACGCTGAAGTAGAGCGCTTCCTGGAGGGGCTGTCCGACGCAGGAGGCGATAGGCTGCAACCAGTCGCTCAGCGCCTCGTCATCGAAGCAGTCGAAAACCCGCAGGCGCTGCCTAACGCCTCCCGGGTGATCGCCAAGGCAAGGACGCTGGTGGAACACGTCGATTCAGTCGTGCTGCCTGGCGGGGAAGACGTCTCGCCGAAACTCTACGGGCACCAACAGGCTCCGGAAAACGACTGGAAGGGTGATTACCGGCGTTCGTTGCTGGAGCTGGGGCTCGTTCACTACTGCTTCCATCGGGGCGTGCCCCTGATGGCGATCTGCCGTGGCTTCCAGATGACAGGCATCTATTTCGGCGCCAGTCTGCATCAGCATGTCGGACAGCAGGTTGGCGTCCGCATCCTCGACGAGGATGCCCGGGAGTCGGAATCCACCACGGGACAGATGCACGGAATCTACGGCCGCACGCTGAAAGACATTCGTGCAGCTGTTTACCATCACCAGGCGGTGGACGCCGACAGCGGAATTGAAAATCTGCACGCCTCGCTGAGACGCACCATCGTGGATGCCGCGACCGGCAACAACACGTGGAAGGTCATCATGGCGTTCGAATCGTCAGAGACGAGGGCCCCCATCATCGGCCTGCAGTTCCACCCAGAGTTTTTCAATGAAGGAGTGGCGCCGCAAGACAGTGCGGCACTGGACAACAAGCGCCTCGAAGCCATGGCAAATGCTTACGTCCAACCGAATTCGAACACCAGGGGCTTTCGAGACCCTCGCGATATGGTTGCCAGTGGCATTCTGGATCATTTGTCTCCGGGCAACGACGAGCTCTGGAGGATTTTGTCCAACGCGGCCAAAGCTCATCGGATCAAGGCCGGGATCACGCCCGAAGCACTTGTCAGCCAGAGGGAGAGGCTGAGTGCCGTTGACCCCACCGGGAGTTCTGCCACGTCGCGGGGGCGTGCCCTGTCTGCGTTTGGGTGCAACGCAATACTTTGACCGAGGGCTCGCCCACCTTGCTGCGCTGCCGTTCGCCCTTGACCAGCAGCGCATCGTCGAGCCTAGCGTCGCGTCAAGCCCTCAGCCTCTCAGGACTGTCGTCATCGCTTCGCCTGCTGACGCAACTCATCATGAATCACTTTTCCGTCCACGAGCGTCAACACGCTCACTGTCGACGGCAATATCGCGAGTGGCACGGTCAACACGTTCTGCGACAGCACGGCCAAGTCCGCCGCCATCCCAGGCGCCAGGCGCCCCTTTCCTTTCTCCCCCCGCTCCGCATAGGCCGCGCCGGAGGTGTAGGCGCGCAGGGCATGTTCTCGCGTCAGGGCCTCGCCCGGGGAGGCGCCGTAGCTGCACGCGATCATCATGTTGAAAAACGGGTTGGCTTGATCGCCTGCCGCGTCCGATCCCATCGCAATGGGCACGCCACCATCTTCGAGGCTGCGCATCAACGCAAGGCGTGATGGAGGCGCGGGCGGTCCGCCGTCGGCCGTCGGCGGTGGCAGGTGCGTGGGGTTGATCACCACCACCACCCCAAACTCGGAAACGCTCTCCAACAAGTCCGCACGGATTCCGTCGCCGCGTTCCATCCTCACTCGCTTGTCTCGCCACACCGAAGCCGGCGCCAGTTCGCGCATGGCCGCAAGAAGTCGTTCGGTCTCGCCGTCGCCAACCACGTGCAGGGAAAGTTGATGCGGGCTGCGCAAGGCCGCACGAAGAATCTCGCGCAAAGCGGCATCCGAATAGTTGGAACGGCCGAACCAGTCCGGTCGACCGATGTACGCGTCCCTGCGTCGGGCCATTTGCTCCAGTGACGTACCGTCGAGCGCCAAATTGATACCGCCGACGCGAATCCGGTCCGGCAAGCGCGTTCTTTGCGCAGCATCGATTTGGCTCCATCCTTCCGACACTCTCGCCACTGGACCAGCCCACGAATAGACCGTCCATCGCTGAGGTGTCGATGCCCGCCGCAAGGTGTCAATGGTGGTGCTCAGCGGCATCATGCTGCTCATCAGGTGGATCGATGTCACGCCCCAATGTGCGTAGCGCCGCGCCGACGCAGCGAAGATCGGCGCCATGCGCTGCGCCGACGGCTCCGCAATACGCTGCTCGAGGTCTTCCGCGGCTTCGTACACGCGCCCGTTGAGCTTGCCCGCGGCATCGCGGCCCCACCAGCCGCCCAGCGGGTCGACCACGTCTTCCGAAATCGAGAGCCGACGCAGCGCCTCGCTGTTGACGATGGTGGTGTGCCCCCAGAAGCCGCGCAGCAGCACGGGCGTGGACGGAGCGACCTTGTCCAGCGCCTCGCGCCAGTTGCGCTTGTCGCGTGCGGCAATCACGCCGATCCATGCGCTGATCCAGTCGCGCTGAGTTCTCGCGGCCCGCTCGACGGCGGCAAGCACCTGGTCGGCGCCCGGGCCGCGGAACTGATCGCCGGGCAGCGCAAGCGCTGGAGTGGGCAAGTCCCACCCGACATGTGCGTGGGACTCGATCAAGCCAGGCGTCACCAGACGGCCGCCGGCATCGGCCACGCGCGTCTGCGGGCCGACCAGTGCACGGATCTTCTCGTTGCGCCCGATCGCCACAATGCGTCCGGCCTCGATCGCCAATGCCTGGGCGCGCGGCTGTGCGGGGTCGGCGGTGAAGATGTCTGCATTGACGAGCACCAGCTGCGGTGCGGCCCCGGCAGCAGTTGCGATAAATCCGCCGATACCTGCTGCACGTCGAAGCAAACGAAGAGAACAAAGAAGAAACGACATCCGGCCCTCCTGGAGCCGGACATTTGACGCCTGCGCCTGCCGCGACGCACCTAGCCTAAGTCACCTCGGTTGATGCCCCGTGGAACTTATCAATCCCTCGTCGCGCGTTGCTGAATGCAATCGATGTATTTCTCGCCATCCGGCGGCCTGCCGCTGCGCTGCGACTCCCACATCATCTGGCCCAGGCATTCCATCACCTCGTGATGCGCCTCGTGCGTTGAGCCGCGCCTGGCAGCGAGCAGGTCGAAGGCCTGCCTGATGCCGCGGGGCTGGTCGATGCTGATCTGCTCGCTGATCGACAAATGCATGGACAAGTGCAGGAAGGGATTCGCCCGCCCTGCCTCCACGTCGAATACCGCGGCGAGCGCTGCGTCAAGGTCCGAGAGATCGTCGTGATATTCGGGATGTTCTCCGATCCAATCGGCGGCGACGATCTCAAGCGGAGTCATCATGCCGCCTTCACGGCGCTTGCGGAAGGCTTCGCAAAAGAATCGCCTGACGTCGTTCTGAGATGGAGTAAACATTGCAGAATTGTCGCTCGATCCCATCCACTCACGCTCTCCTCCAATGAACGTCACCACTGAACAGCTTTTCACGGAAGCCCGCTCACATAACGGCTTCTTCCCCGACCCCGTCCCAGAATCCAAGCTGCGTGCGATCTACGAATTGATGAAGTTCGGCCCGACCTCGGCCAACTGCAGCCCGGCACGCTTCATCTTCGTGACCACGCCCGAGGCCAAGGCCAAGCTGCTGCCCTGCATGTCGCCCGGCAACCAGGAGAAGACACAACTTGCGCCGGTCGTCGCAGTCATCGGCATGGACATGGCCTTCTACGAAAAACTGCCACAGCTTTTTCCGCACACCGACGCGCGCTCGTGGTTCGCGGGCAAGCCGGCGGTCATCGAAAACACGGCGTTTCGCAACAGCAGCCTGCAAGGCGCCTATTTCATGCTCGCTGCGCGCAGCCTGGGCGTTGACTGCGGGCCGATGAGCGGCTTCGATTCGGACAAGATGGACGCGACTTTCTGGGCAGGCACCACGGTGCGGACCAACTTCGTCTGCTCGCTGGGCAAGGGCGATCCGAGCAAGATCTTCGCGCGCAGCCCGCGGCTCTCGTTCGAAGAAGCCTGCCAACTGGTGTGAGAGGCTGAGAGGCTGAGAGTATTTCGAGACCCCTGCTCGTCGTTGCAAATGCTCGCCGTAGCCAAGCTATGGCTGCGCTTTGCGCCTAGATCAGGCGCCTTTTGACGTGCTGCTCGGACACGTTCGAAAT
>JAJKJU010000325.1 GCA_021153565.1 Rhizobacter sp. | reverse complement strand
TCCACGCGGGTGGCAGCGCAGATCCCGTCGCGAGAGGCAAGCTGCATCTTGAGCCATTCCGCCACGCCGTTGCTCTGGACGAGGAAGACCTCCTCTTCCAGGGGCTGGAGCGGCTGGCGGCGAATCCATTCGAAGACCGCTTCGCCCAGCAACTCAGAACGAAAATCCTGCACGACCAACTTCTGGAGTTGTTGGCCCGCACGCCTCCCGAGGCAGCGCTGACCCCGCGCGATGTGGTTGTGATGGTTCCGGACATCGAAGTATTTGCGCCGGCCATCCGCTCGGTGTTTGGCCAGTACCCACGCGCGACCCCCGGTTCATCCCGTTTGACATCGCCGACCTGAAGGAGCGCGGCAACAACCCACTGCTGATGGCGCTGGAATGGCTGCTGCGCCTGCCCCAGCAACGCTGTCGCCTGACGGAGATTCGTGACCTGCTGGACGTGCCGGCCGTGGCGCAGCGCTTCGGCCTTCAAACCGAAGACTTGCCCCGCCTGAGCCAGTGGATGGAAGGGGCCGGCATCCGATGGGGTCTGAATCCCGAGCAGCGCTCGGAGCTGGGGTTAGGCGCCTGCGGCGAGCAGAACACCTGGCTGTTCGGATTGCGACGCATGCTGATGGGCTATGCAAGTGGTGACGGCCGCCAGACGGTCGGTCCAAGCGCGGCGTCACGCTCAGGAGCAGCCTTCAACGAGATCCAGCCGTACGCCGAGGTCGGCGGCCTTGAAGCGTCGATCGCAGGCTCACTGGCCGGTGTGGTCGACGCCCTTGTGCGTTGGTGGGCGCAGGCGTCGGCCCCGGCGGCTCCGGCACAGTGGGCCGAACGCGGACGGCAGCTGATCGAGGACTTCATCGCGCCGACGGACGACCGCGAACGAATGACGGTGGCAGCGTTGCAGGACACCATGCGAGCCTGGTTGGAGGCGTGCGACGCCGCGGGCTTCGATGAACCTGTCTCGCTGTCTGTCGCGTGCGAGGCGTGGTTGTCGGGCATCGACGAGCCGGCCTTGACCAGCCGCTTCAGGGCAGGTGGAGTCACGTTTTGTACGCTGCTGCCGATGCGGGCCATCCCCTTCGAGGTTGTGTGCCTGATGGGCATGAACGACGGCGACTACCCTCGAAGCAGCAGTCGCAGCGATTTCGACCTCATGGGTCTGCCTGGACATCAGCGTCCCGGTGACCGTTCGCGTCGCGATGACGACCGGCAACTGATGCTCGAAGCCCTCCTGTCGGCACGGCGAGTTCTCTACGTCAGCTGGACCGGCCGCAGCGCGCGCGACAACAGCGAGCAGCCACCTTCGGTGCTGGTTTCGCAATTGCGTGACTACCTCGCATCGGGTTGGCGCGGTGACGTCCTGTCCGCGCGAACCACCCAACATCCGCTGCAACCGTTCAGCCGCCGTTACTTCGAAGTGCAGGATGAAGCGCCACAGCAGGGTGAGCGTCTGTTCACGCATGCACGCGAGTGGCGGGCTGCCCATGCGCTGCCGTCTTCCATTGCCGTGGCGGCAGCGTCGACGCGGTTCGAGGCCGATCCGAGCGTGCTGCTGACCGTTGCCGCGCTCGCCCGCTTCCTCAAGAATCCAGTGCGGGACTTCTTCCGCTTGCGTCTGGATGTCGTGTTCCGCGATGGCGATGACGCTGCGGACGACGACGAGCCGTTCGCTCTCGATGGTCTGCAGGAATACGGCCTGCTCGATGAGGTCATCAACGACGTCCTCGTGGAGGTGAATGGCAGCGCGCCCGACCTGCGGCGCTTGGTGGCCGAGCATGTGGCGCGCATCCACCGCGCCGGACGCTTGCCAATGGCCGAGCAGGGTCGGCGAACCGAACACGCGTTGGTCGAGACGCTGGTCCCGATGCTCCAGCGTTGGCGCGAAGTCCGGGCGTTGTACCCACAAACCTCCCACAAGGAGCCGCTGCGATTCGAACACGAAGCAGGGGTTCTCAACGATTGGCTCGACGGCTTGCAGGCCCCACAAGAGGAGCCAGGCCTGCGAGTCTGGCTGGAACTGACTCCGGGCAAGCTGTGCGACCGGCGAAAGGCCGTGCGGCCCGACAAGCTGATCACAGCTTGGGTGCGAACGATCGCAGCCGGTGCTTGCGGCCGGCCCGTTCAGGGCGTGATCGTGGGTCGTGATGCCACGGTCACCGTCAAACCCATGCCTGCCGACGAAGCCGTGACGGCGCTGACAACGCTGATGCAAGCGTGGCGCGAAGGCATGACGGCCCCACTGCCGCTGGCAAGCCGGACGGCATTGGCGCTGGTCGGTGGCGCGAGCGACGTGGCTGCCGTCTACGAGGGCAGCCAATTCCCGCGCGGCGGATCTCCCGGCGAGGGTGAAGAGGCATGCCTGTCGCGCATGTACCCAGACTACGAAACGCTCTGCGCAGACGGGCGGTTCCACGTCCTTGCCTCACGGCTGTTCGACCCCGTCGTTCAATGGATCAACGCTCACGTCACCTGGGAATTGCATGCGGTCCCCGACCTGAAGCAGCCGATTCCAGTCACGGCCGCGAACACGGATGCGCAGCTGGAGGTCAGCACCCATGAGTAAGACGCTGGACGCATTGACCTTCCCGTTGTGGGGTAGCCGCCTGATCGAGGCCAGCGCGGGAACAGGGAAGACCTGGACCATCGCGGCGCTCTACCTGAGGCTCGTGCTGGGGCATGGCGACGCTGATGGTTTTGCCCGACCGCTGGTCCCGTCCGAAATCCTTGTGATGACGTTCACACGGGCCGCCACTCGAGAACTGTCCGATCGCATTCGCTCGCGCCTGCTGGAGGCCGCGCGATGCTTTCGCGGTGAGGAGCAACCCGCGCAGGACGATGCATTGCTGATTGATCTGATGGCCGCCTACTTGTAGAGGACTGCATTTGAAAACGGCGAGGACTGCAATCGATGCGTTTTCAGGACCGAATTAACTGCAACCAGCTGCCCACGTCAGGACCACAATAACTGCAACTGAGACTGCATTCCATCGGCCACGACTGCATTGCTTGGCGCTAGGACCGGATTAGCTGCAACTGACCTGATAGTCGCCGGCCTCGGATCGGCAGCCCGGCTGCCCAGCATCTTGTCGCGCAACTGCGCCGTCCGCCGGGCACCGAGCCGTGCCGGTAAACAGCGCCCGTATCTCGGTCAGCTTGGCGTCGAAGTGCGCCACCAAATCCTTCGGGTGGTCCAGGCTGCTGACCCGGATGTAGCCGACGCGCTGACCCGCCAAAGACGCCATCCCGAGAAAAATTGTCAGGTTGGAATCTATGACCTTCGCAGGGCGATGCCAATCAATGCGCTTCTGAACTCTACCCTGACGCAATTCGGCCGCCACCCTGACGCCCAACTGGCGTATAGCCCAGATCGACATCAGCTTGCATAAATAATAATCAAAACGCCCCTGATGCCGGCTCAAGCGGCATCCAGAGTGCGGCTGCTGCTTGTCATTCGCCTTCACACCGCACCGGCGACTTCGTACCGAAACCCGCAACGAGTTGCTTGTTTGGTTCCGTGCAACAACGCCGCACCCAACGCCATCAAAATATGTAGCCGTGCTCAGAGCGGCGAGGCTAACGATCGAGCCGTTGGGCGCCAGGCGCGACCGTTTTAGCGGCCGGGCATCAAACGCGGGAGGCCAGGCTAGCCTGGCTAGCCGCTGTAGGTCGACGCCATCGGGGGAGGAACTTCTCCGTTTGAAGTTCGGTGCCAATGCCACGCCACGCGGATGTCAATCGCTCTTCAAGCCGCGCTGATTCCCTGGGGCTGATGACACCGGTCGTGTTGCCCATTGCCAGAACGGTGCTCAGGCAAGCCGCCTTGGCCAGCTTGTAGGCATCCCTTGGCAAGGTAGTGGTCATAAGCGCAAAGAGCGATTCGACCGTGCACGCGCCCCCTTTCTGGATCGGTTGCATCAAAGGCTTCCCATCGAAGTACGTGTTCGACAACGCCGCTTCCGGGTGCAGCGACTTCATCCATTCCGTGAACATCGTGCCCGACTCCGGCTGGGTGGGAATTTCCGCGACCGATCGCGGCACGAAGGTCGCGCAGATCCCCTTAAAGGCCTCTCCCGAGAAAAAGGCGGGCAAGCCCTGCTTGATGTGACTGAGCGGCACATCCACGAAGCGACCCACGATCTCGTCTGCGGGGTTGGCCAGACTGACCCGTACCCTGCCGGCATCGAGCATGGACATGGACAGGCCGACCATGTGCGAGGAACGGACCGCGAAACAGGCGTTTTCGATCAGGTAGAAGGCGTGCTCGCCGACCCGCAGCCCGTGCAACCTGTCTGCCATGTCGTTTGCATGGATGCCGAGTCGGATCGTGAAGTTCTGTTCGAATTCGCCTTCCGAGGTCCTCTCGGGCTGGCGGAACACGCCGAGGTGGCCGCTGTGCTTGAGCGCGGCGGCAACGGCCAGGAGGGCGGTCTCATGCCCAGACGCGGACGCGACCTGCTCCACAGCCGCGGCGAAGACCCGGGTCGCGAACGCGACGCCGGCGGTGTTCATACCGCGCCCGGCGTCCGTTTGAGCCTTCCGATCGAAGCCCATCACGTGAAGCATGTCCTTCAGGGCCTTCCGGCTTGGAACCGTTTTCCCGGGCTCGTAAGGGTCCTCGACTTCAAGCGCGAGCTCCGAGCCGTCGGTCAGCCCCATGCGTTGAGGATCGCAAAGCATTCGCAAGGCCCCGAGCGAACCGGAGCCGGGCTCGGTGCCGCGCACTCCGGCTTGCGAATTCGAACCCGCCAATGGTGTCAAGCTCTGACGCGGCCGAAGGGAGGCATCATGACTGGGATGCGAATGCGCGGGCAGGTCATGCACCAGCGAATGGCTGGCTATCGGCGATGGTCGCGTGGCACGTGCAGCCGGCTCGGCCTGGGCAGATGAGGCTTCAATGGCCGGCCGGCTTCTTGTGGCTGCTGCCGACGAAAAACAAGTTCCCATGCTTGGTTCCTTTGCATTGCACGTCCGTGAATCTTATTACGTTCGCAGCCGAACAAGGACTCCATCGCCAAGAAGCGCATAGGAATGCGAAGTGCTCCCCATCGTCACCTGGCAGCTGACAGCTAATCCTGTCCCGCCTCGATGCAATGCAGTCCTGGGCGATCGAATGCAGTCTCAGTTGCAGCTATTCCGGTCCTGCGGCGCCGGCTGGTTGCAGACAATTCCGTCCCCGAATCGCGTCGATTGCAGTCCTGCCCGTTTTCAAATGCAGTCCTCTACATGTAGCGCTCAGGAATGCCGATGCGCTCGGTGATGGTCTCGTAGGACGCCATCGAGTACGCCTTGGCGTTGTCCCGGCAGGCGGCCAGGTAGAGATAGAGCTTCATGGCGTGGAGTTCGTGCTTGGACCGCAGCGTGAAGTTCTTGAACGGAAGAATCACCTCCCCCGACACGATGGCCTGGCAGGGCAGCTTTCTTCGCTTGCAGCTTGCGGCATCGTGACGTGTCGCCCTGGGCGATGCGCGCGAGCGTGTTGGCCAGGTCTCGAACTGGTGCTGGATGTGGAACACATCGCCGTGGCAGGGCGTGCCGGACAGCGCGATCTGCTGCCCCCACACGTGCCCCCTGTCCCGCGTCGGCAATCGTGTAGTCGGGGTTCAAGCCCTGCGCTTTGGCGTCCATCAGGTGCACGCCCCAGGTGTCGCCGTCGCGGTGCGTCTCGGCGGCCAGCAGATAGCAGAACGTCGACTTCGCATCGACCCCTGCGAGCACGGGGCGAGGCCCCTGGAAGATCTCGTCGTGCAAGCCCACCCGAACGCCCGACAGC
>JAJKJU010000324.1 GCA_021153565.1 Rhizobacter sp. | reverse complement strand
GCTTCACCATTGCCCTAGTCGGAAAAATCGAACCAACGCGATTCTGAAGCCTCGAAAATTTCGTCAGAGATTTCGATTTCTTCTGCCGCGCAGACTCCTAGTCGGAAAAATTGAACCAACGCGATTCTGAAGCCTCGAAAATTTCGTCAGAGATTTCGATTTCTTCTGCCGCGCAGACTCCTAGATCAGGCGCCTTTTGACGCGCTGCTCGGACACGTTCGAAATACTCTCAGCCTCTCACTACAGCTCCCAGGAAACTACGCACAGGGTGATTTTCAAAATGAGAATTGCTGGCGTTGATGCCCTCGAACAGCTTTGGCCGTGAGAACGTGCTCTTCGAGCGGGCGGCGAATCTTCGGCAGTGTGGTGGCGTCTGGCACCGCCTCGCGCGACAGGTCGATGCCCTGCGGCCTCGACTGTCCGGGCCGGTTTTATTCGAGTGATAGCTTTTTGCGCCCGTTGCAACCTGCTTCCATCGCGCCCACTCTCTTGGGGGGATCGGTAGCTCGGCAAAACAAATCTAAACTCGACTGTCATCGCTGACTTGGCGCAAGCACCAATCCGAGTGCGACGCTTTATCTCCCGGGAGCCCCATGAATCTCTTCGACATCGCGCACGATCTGCTTGCGCGTGCGTTCAATCAAGACAACCGCCCTCAGCGTCTACGCTTCTCAGGTCAGCATGGCAAGCTGTTTGAAGGCATGCTGCTGCCGCAGCGAATCGACATCACCAGCGGCGTATGCGATGACCTGACAGCCCACATCACCTGTCTCACCAGCCGATCCGATCTGCCGCTTGTCGAACTGATGGGACTGCCCATGGAAGTGCAGTTTGTCACCGACATGGGCGAGCTACAGCGCTACTGCGTTGTCATCACCAACGTGTGTCAGGGGCAATCAGACGGGTCTCTTACGACCGTGCAGCTCACGGGCCGCGACATCTTCGCTGTGATGGAGGGCCGGCGCAGCAATCGCATCTATCTGAACAAAAGCGTGCTCGACATCGCCCGGCTCAAGCTCGACAGCTGGCGGGGGCGCAACCCGGCAGTCGCCTTGGCTTTCGAATACGCGCTGCTCAATATCGACGAGAACCTCTTCCCCCAACGGGCGCTGACTTTTCAATGTCACCAAAATGACGCTGACTTTCTGCGCAACCTGTTTCGGCGAAACGGCATCGCTTGGTTCATGCGCGCCCTACCGAGCAGTGGTGACAATGACTCACCCGCCCAGCAGCTCGTATTGTTCATCGACGCCTACGAACTGCCCGAGAACAGCGCCGGCCCCGTCAAATACCATCGCCGGGACGGCACCGAACCCCGCGATACCGTCAGCCTGCTGGCCCCCGCGTACACGCTGGTGAGCGGTGCCCTCACACGCAGCAGCTGGGACCATGAAAGCGCCCGCGTCGATGTGGTCAGCGAAACCAGTGCCGTCGACCAAGGCACCAGCGGCAACCGGCTCAGTGCTTCGCTGGTCGATGCTCGCATCGAGCTGCCTCACGCCGGCGACACCTGGGCCGATCACGAGCGTCTCACCCGCGTGGACATGACGCGCCACGAGGGCCGAGCCCACTGCCTGCACGGCATAGGCGGCGTGCGCGCCCAATCGGTGTGCGAGTGGAACCGCTTTGAGGGTCATCCGGTGCTCGACACCCTGAGCCGTGAGCAGCGCGAGTACATCACCATCCGCCTTCAGATCTGGGCCGAAGGCAGCCTGCCCAAGGAACTTAACGAGCGCGCGCAAGCCTTGATGTGCGCCAGCGAAGCTGGCATTGATGGCTGGGTGGCCACACCCGAAGGTGCTGCCCAAGACGGTGTGGAAGCGGGGATCGAGCACCGCTATACAAACAGGTTCATTGCGGTCAGAAGGGGTGCCCCCATCGTCCCGTCATGGGACCCTGAGACCGATCTGCCGCACATGCCGTTGATGACCGCGACGGTCATTAGCGAAGACGACCGGCCCGTGTGGTGCGACGAACTCGGGCGTGTCAAGGTGCGTATCCACGGCCTCGACCCAGTGGACGATGACGAGAAAACCTGGGACACCACTGCCTGGGTCCGGGTGAATTTTCTATGGTGTGGTCCTGGGTTCGGAGTGATTTTTCCGCTCCGCGCAGGCATGGAAGTGAGTCTTGGATTTGAGCAGGGAGACCCATCGCGACCGATGATTGTTGGTTCTCGCTATGCCTACGACAACCCGCCGCCGCAATTCGATCACTTTGGAAGTCTCCCCAATAACGCCGCCCTGAGCGGAGTAGTGACGCGTGAGCTGATGGGGCAGCGGCAGCAGCAACTGCGTTTCAACGACACCACGGGCAACATCAGCACGCAGCTTGCCACCGATCACGGGTGCACCCAATTCAACGCCGGCTCATTGAGCACTCCGATGAACGAGGGAAAAACCGAGCCCCGTGGCGAGGGCTTTGAACTGCGAACGGATGAGAGTGGTGCCATTCGCACGGCTAAGTCACTACTGATTTCGGCGTGGAAGCGTCTTCAAGCTAGTGGCAACCAACTAAGCGCTGACGAGCACATTGCCCTCATGCAAGACTGCCTGAACCTCTTCAAGGTGTTGGGGGACTACGCTGCGCAGAACCATGGGCTGGCTGTGGACGGCGCTGGGCAAACCGAACTCAGCAATGACATCCAGGCAGCAGCCGCCGGAAGCAACGTCGACCCGCAATCCCAAGGTGGAAAACCCACCTTAAGTCTCACGGCCCCTGATGGCATCGCGATCACCAGCCCGAAAACCTTGGTGAGCTACTCCGGCGTCAACATCGACTCCATCGCCAAGCAGCACTATCAAATCACAACCGGCCAGCGCTACAACCTCAATGCGGGCCAAGGCATCGGCTTGTTTTCTCATCACAACGGCATCAAGGCGATCTCGCACCAAGGCCCACTGATCACGCAAAGCCAGAACGACGAGACCCGGATCGAATCGGCCAAAGACATCACCTTGGCCGCTCAGAACACGATACGGCTCATGGCGAAGAACATCCAGATCATTGCCACGGACGGCTCGTTCATTACGCTGGCTGATGCGCTCACGCTGGCCAGCACGGGTGTTGTCGCCATCAAGGGCAGCGCCTTTCCCCACAGTGGCGCCGCTTCAATGGGGGCAGAGCTCCCCAAGTTCTCCAGTGCGCCGGTGGATCAGAAAATGGTGTTGCGCTACGGGCCGGGCAAGGACGCTCTTGTGGCCGCGAACCGGCGCTATGAAGCGATCTTGAGCGACGGCAGCAAGGTTCAAGGCGTGACCGACGCCCAAGGTCGTGCGCAAGTCTTGCAGAGTGACTCGATGAACATCGCGGACATCACGCTCATCAACGACCCCAGGGTCTGAATCCACACCTTCACGAATCGGTCCCTATAGGCGCAATATGACCAAGATTGATTATTCGGCCACGGCCGACTACCACAAAGAAGAACGCAAGGATGACATCGGCAAGTGCTTGCTGACCCCGGTGGCTCCGAAGATGGATTGCCGCCTGGATGTGCGGCCAAGCCTGCCGGGCACCGTGATCGTGAGTCACGGCGTCAATGATGTGGGAGTGGGGTACGGTATGGTGGAAGCAGGCATTTGCGCGGGGCTCGCAGCCCGCCTTGGGCATGATGACACGGCCATCGTGCCCGCCAAGTACAGCATGCCTCCCGAAAGAGGCAACACCACCGTGGAAGAAGACCCCGATGCCCTGTTCTTCAAGCGCAAGGCAGATGAAAACACCCACAGTCCGGTGATTCCGTTTTATTGGGGGTTCAGGGAAGAGAAGGGCAAGATCCAGGACGGGAACGACTTGCCCCACGGGCAGAACCTCGACCGTTACGGCAACCGGCTCGACAAAGACAACAGCAAAGAAGGTGGCCCGTTTGCGAACGCCACCAACACGCTGTTGGACATGTGGAACAAAGGCCATGGCTCGTTGCCGCAAACCGACCCAATTCGTCCGACTCTGAAAGCGCCGGGGCGGCTGTACATGATCTTGGCCGCGCAGCGCATGGCGTCGCTGGTTTCCATGATCAAGGACTACCACCCCGATGAGGTGGTCAACATCGTGGCTCACAGCCAAGGCACGCTCATCAGCTTGTTGGCCCAGGCGTTCCTGTTGGACTCGGGCCGCAAACCCGCCGACACCCTGGTGCTGTGCAACTCACCCTATGGCCTGGAAGACTGTTTGACCGACATCGGATTTCATGGCGGCGGTGACGATGCCTTGATGCGGGGGCGCTACAAAATGATCGACGGTGATCAGACGCTGCATGCGCGGCTTCAGACCCTGGTCAACATCGTCAAGGGCGTGAGCAGCCAAAAGGGCTCGGCGCCCGCGTATGGCGAAACGCTGAAGGCGCCCGAGGCTCGGGGCATGGTGGGCGGCGGCTGGCAGGCCAGCGCCGACCGCGACAACCGAGGCATGGTCTACGTCTACTTCACCCCAGAAGACGTGACGGTTAACTTGCGCGGCATGCAGGGCATGGGTTGGCAGGGTGTACCCGATGTAATTGGAGGCACGAAAGTCCAACCCTCACCGTACAACCCCAAATTGCAAGTCGATGAGATGGTCATTCTGCGACCGATGGACATGCTGATGGCCACGGGCGGTTTTTTTCAGCGGGTGTTCACCGTGAAGAAGCGGCCTGATTTCCAAAAGGGCGAACCTGTGCTGGTGGGGGCGCCCCCCTATGAATTCGCATTGAACGTCAAAGGCGAAGACTTCTATTCCCACGTCGATAAATTCGGCCGGTTCAGCCTCAACAGAGCGGCAAGAACCAGCCCTGACAGCCTGCAAGACAGTGTGGACTCAAAGCGTCACTTGATCCGCCGCATCAACGGCGAGGCACTCAAGACCCCTGTCAGGGCTGAACTGTTGGGCGGCGCCTTGCTACCTTCCGAGTTGCCGGAGGAAAAATGCAAAGCGCCATTTGGTGCCTACGAGTCTGTTGACCCTGTGGATGCGGCCATCGCGTCTGCAGGAGACGGTGCGTACCACGATGTGTGGCAATTGATGGACGATCCGTCGCCCGAGCAATACCGGCCATTTTTCGATAAACCAGTCCAAAGCCTTCAGCCCAAGGTCTACGCCGGATTCGTGAGCAGCGAGTTTTTTGACGTGAACAAACTCAAGGCGTTGCTCAACGAAGGCAAGCCCCAGTTGCAATGCGCAGACAAAGTGTTTGAGGCGAGTCGATGTTTGGTGGGGTCGCCATCCCGGCCCAGTGGCAAGCTCTTGATCAGACGCGAGGAAACACCTGAGGAGGTGCGCAGGCGCTACCAAACCAGTGAAAGCGGCGAGCGCTCATTTCACTCGTCCATCTTTGCCAACGATCTCAATCACAAACAGGTCACGGCCTACGACTTGTCCATTGGGCAAGGTGCGGCGGTGGATGACCCGGAATTCAGAGACTACCTTTGCGCCGTGGCGGATTGGAGGTTGAAGAAGCCCGAAAAGAACAAGCCGACCCGCCCAGGAATTCTTCTTTGGGATGACTTTATCAAGAGGTTTGGTAAGTTCTACGATGCCGAACCTCCGTGGCGCAAGAACCTGATCGAGCGCACGTCGCACTACTACAGCACTGGGGAATTACCGATGTGCGTGGCCTTGCTGCCAGAGGGCTTGCCATCCTCAGTCGTCTGCGAAACCAAGACTGGGCGGGGGGCGAGGCCCGACCCAATGATCGTCGGAACCGCCGACAACTATGGCGATGCGCCACCCAATCAGCAAGTTCAACGCCAAGCATGAGTACCGTAACGATGAAGCCTCGCATAGGGAGGTATTTGCTATGGTCGCTCTTGGCGCTGGTAGTTCTGATTCCTATGTGGACATTGCTGGTCATGCTTGTGATTCACCCCCCAGCCTTGATGACGGAGAACCAGACGATGAGCGCAAGACTTTTATGGTGGGTGGCTGCACCGGTATTGGCGGTCGTTCTCTTCGCCGGTTGGCGCTGGAACGTGGCTCAGGCCGCGACCTTGCCGGCCCCGCAAGCCTCGGTACCTCAGGCCGCAGCCCCTGATACGGATGCTGCCAAGAAGCAAACTGTGCGCGAATACGCATTGGAAGTGATTGGGCTCGGCGTCACGTTGGACAAGTACCGGCAAGGCGCGTTGTGGGAAGTGTTGAGCAAGGGAAATGCTCATGTCAGCATTCGAGAACAAGACCTCAAAAAATGGTTCGTTCGGACTATTTGTGGGCCGCGGCGGTGTTCGCCACATCGCCGAACGTCCGATCCTTGAGCAAGAAGCCATTGAGGGCGCGGAGGTAACGGCAG
>JAJKJU010000323.1 GCA_021153565.1 Rhizobacter sp. | reverse complement strand
GAGCTAAGGCAGAGCTAAGGCAGAGCTAAGGCAGAGCTAAGGCAGAGCTAAGGCAGAGCTTTGCGCCTAGATCAGGCGCCTTTTGACGTGCTGCTCGGACACGCTCGAAATACTCTCAGCCTCTGAGGTCAACCGTACACTTGGCGGCATGAAACTGCGCCCAGTCGACCCGACACGTCTCGATGTCGAAGCCTTCGCCAAGGATGGCGGTTCACTCGACGGAGAGTGGCCTGTGACCTTGTTGGAACGTCTTTCCGACGCGACTCACTCGGAGGCTCGACCGACCGATGCCCACCTGGTTCAGTGGAGTGCCCAAGGCGAAAGCCGACCGAGGCGCGCAAGCGTGCCTGAGGTGTGGCTACACGTGCAGGCGAAGGCTTGTGTCTCGCTGGTGTGCCAACGTTGCCTCGGCCCCGTGGAAACGCCGCTCAACGCGCAGCGCAGTTTCCATTTCGTCGCGAATGAAGATCTGGCCGCGCAGCTCGACGCTGACACCGAAGACGATGTGCTTGCCATGACCCGTTCACTCAATCTGTGCGAACTGGTCGAAGATGAACTGCTGCTTGCCCTGCCGCTTGTGCCTCGTCATGAGGTGTGCCCCGACCCGCTGCCGATGTCCCCTGGCGACGACGAGGTGGTGGAAGGGTCGGCGCCCAATCCGTTCGCGGCACTGGCGGCGCTCAAACGCGGCAGCACGCCCAATTAGCCTGGACATATTCGGGTGAAAGACACTTTGCTTGATGCTAGAATTGCCGGCTTTTCGGCTGTCACATTTCTTGAATGTCTGCGACCAGCCTTGCCGAATGCCATTCGGCGCCCAAGCATTTCGCAGCAGCATCTTGCTGAGTTGCATACCGCCGAAGCTCAAGGAGAATCCCATGGCCGTTCAACAGAACAAGAAGTCGCCCTCGAAGCGTGGCATGCACCGCGCGCACAATGCTGTTGCCTTGCCCGGCACAGCTGTCGAGCCGACCACTGGCGAGACGCATCTGCGTCACCACATCAGCCCGACGGGCTTCTACCGTGGCCGCAAGGTCCTGAAGACCAAGGCCGACGCCTGATCTGCAGCGCGAAAGCCGGCCGCGATTCTTCGCGTGCGCGTTACGCCGTCTGCCAGATGCTGCATCATCGCCCGGCCTGCGCCAGCAGTGCCGGGCGTTCCATTTGATGCGCGTACGCATCTCTGGGGCTGTGTGGCGCATCATCGCCTGACATGAGCTCATCCTTTTCCGTTTCGCCAGACCTGCACCAAGTTCGCCTCGCTATCGACTGCATGGGGGGCGATCATGGGCCCTCCGTCACCTTGCCTGCCTGCCAGGCCTTTTTGGATGCCCACCCGGCAGCCGAAGTCATCCTCGTTGGTCGAGCCGATGCGCTCGCGCCCGCCGCCGCCTGGCCGCGCTGCACGATCGTCGCAGCCACGGAAGTGGTCGAGATGGACGATCCGATCGAGGTCGCGCTCCGGCGCAAGAAGGACTCGTCGATGCGGGTCGCCGTCAGCCTGGCCAAGCCAGGCGCAGACGGCAATGCCGTCGCGCAGGCCTGCGTCTCCGCTGGCAACACAGGCGCGCTGATGGCGGTGTCGCGTTATCTGCTGAAGACGCTTGAAGGCATCGATCGCCCGGCCATCGCAGCTGTCATGCCGAACAAGCTCGGCAACTACACCACGGTGCTCGATCTCGGCGCCAATGTCGACTGCACTGCAGAGCATCTCCTCCAGTTCGCGGTCATGGGCAGTGCGCTCGCGTCGGCCGTGGATGGCAAGGAGAACCCGAGCGTCGGTCTGCTCAACATCGGAGAAGAAGAGATCAAGGGCAACGAAGCCATCAAGCGCGCCGGTGAACTGCTGCGTGCCGTCGGTGCCGCCGGCCACATGAACTTCTGCGGCAACGTCGAAGGCAACGACATTTTCAAGGGCGAGGTCGACATCGTCGTTTGTGACGGGTTCGTGGGCAATGTCGCGCTCAAGACCTCCGAAGGTCTCGCCTCGCTGATTGCCCACTTCCTGAAGCAAGAATTCAAGCGCACTCCGCTCACGATGCTGGCTGGTCTGGTGGCCAAGCCGGTGCTGAATCGGCTCGCTGGCCGGCTCGATCATCGCCGCTACAGCGGAGGCGCACTCCTCGGTCTTCGTGGGCTGGTCTTCAAGGCCCATGGGTCGTCCGACGCATTCGCTTTTGAGCAAGCAATGAACCGGGCTTATGATGCCGCCCGCCACGGCCTGCTCGAGCGGGTGCATGATCGTATCCTCGACACTCTTGCGGCCATGCCCGGGGTCAACGAAGAGCAGTCCGTCGTGCCCGCGGCTGCGCCTACTGCATGAATCACATGTCCGCTCGCTATTCGCGTATCACTGGCACCGGCAGCTTCCTGCCGCCGAACCGCCTCACCAATCAAGACCTCGCCGACAGGCTCGCTGCTGACGGTATTGAAACGTCCGACGAATGGATCGTCGAACGCACCGGCATCCGCGCCCGCCACTTTGCCGCGGCCGATGTTGCAGCCAGCGACTTGGCGCTCGAGGCTGCCAAGCGTGCCCTGGAAGCCGCCAAACTCGAAGCGTCGAGCATTGACCTCATCATCGTCGCAACGTCCACGCCGGACATGGTCTTCCCGTCCGTTGCTTGCCTCGTTCAACAAAAGCTGGAGGTGCAGGGCTGCCCGGCCTTCGACGTGCAGGCAGTCTGTTCAGGGTTCGTCTACGCGCTGTCGGTGGCTGACTCGATGATACGCACGGGCTCGGCGAGCAAGGCGCTCGTCATCGGTGCCGAAGTCTTCTCCCGCATCCTCGATTTCAAGGACCGGACCACCTGCGTGCTCTTCGGTGATGGTGCTGGCGCGGTCGTGCTCGAGGCGAGCGGGAAGCCCGGCATTCTCGCCAGCGAGTTGCACGCTGACGGTCGCCATGTCGGCATTCTCTGCGTGCCCGGCAGCGTGTCGGGCGGCAAGGTCGTCGGTGATCCGCTCTTGAAAATGGATGGCCAGGCGGTTTTCAAGCTTGCTGTGGGCGTGCTCGAAGATGTGGCGCGCTCGGTGCTTGCCAAGGCTGACCGCACTGATGCAGACATCGACTGGCTGATCCCGCACCAGGCCAACATCCGCATCATGCAAAGCACGGCCAAGAAGTTGAAGTTGCCGATGGGCAAGGTGATTGTCACCGTTGACGAACACGGCAACACTTCGGCCGCATCCATTCCGTTGGCGCTCGACGATGCGGTACGCAAAGGCAAGATCAAGCAAGGTGACACGGTGCTCCTCGAAGGTGTGGGAGGCGGCTTCACCTGGGGCGCGGTATTGCTCGACCTCTAATCGCGACAGAAAACAAGAGACAAGCGATGACTTCGTTCGCATTCGTATTTCCCGGCCAGGGCTCGCAGTCCGTAGGCATGCTCGATGCCTGGGGCGATAACGCCGCCGTGCGCCAGACCCTGGCCGAAGCTTCTGAGGCACTGGGCGAAGACATAGGGCGCCTGATCAAAAACGGCCCGCAGAATCAACTTGACCTCACGACCAACACGCAGCCGGTGATGCTGACGGCGGGCATCGCCTGCTATCGCGCATGGCTTGCCGAGACGAGCCTCGTGCCCGCTGTCGTGGCTGGCCATTCTCTCGGTGAGTACACCGCCTTGGTGGCCGCCGGCGCGCTGACCTTGGCTGACGCGCTGCCCCTCGTCCGCTTCCGTGCCCGAGCCATGCAGGAGGCCGTGCCCGTGGGCGCCGGAGCAATGGCCGCCATTCTCGGCATGGACGCGGAGGCCGTTCGCGCAGGTTGCGCTGAAGTGACTGTGGCGACCGGCGAAGTGGTTGAGGCGGTGAATTTCAACGACATAAAGCAGACAGTGATCGCCGGCTCCAAGGCGGGCGTGGAAAAGGGGTGCGAGGTCTTGAAGACCAAGGGTGCCAAGCGAGCCTTGCCTTTGCCGGTGTCGGCGCCATTCCACTCCAGCTTGATGAGGCCAGCGGCCGAGCATCTCAAAGACCGACTGGCCGGCGTCGGCATTGCGCCACCGAAAATCACGGTCATTAACAACATTGACGTGAAAGCCGAGGTCGAAGTCGCTGCGATCCGCGACGCGCTCTACCGCCAGGCCTTTGGGCCAGTGCGCTGGGTCGAGGTTGTTCAGGCTATTCGAGCCCGAGGCATCGCGCATGTCATCGAATGCGGTCCAGGCAAGGTGCTGGCCGGTATGGTCAAGCGCATCGACCCCGAGGCCGTCACGACGACGATTTTCGATCCGGCGAGCCTTGCCGAAGCCAAGGCCTTGCTGGATGGGGGGCGGCAATGAGCGACGTCCAATACGCAGGCCAGATCGCCCTCGTGACCGGCGCGTCTCGTGGCATCGGTCAAGCCATCGCTACCAAGTTGGCTGATCGCGGCGTCAAGGTGATTGGTACGGCGACGAGTGAATCTGGCGCGCAGGCAATCACCGAGGCGCTTGCGCCCCAAGGCGGCCGTGGCATCGAGCTCGACGTGAACGATGCACTCGCGCTCGCTGCCGCCATTGATGCGATCGTCAAGGAATTCGGCGGGATACACATCCTCGTCAACAACGCCGGCATTACTCGCGACACTCTTGCAATGCGCATGAAGGACGACGACTGGGACGCTGTCGTCGACACCAACCTCAAGGCGGTGTTTCGCATGAGCCAAGGCGTGATGCGCACGATGATGAAGCAGCGCTACGGCCGCATCATCAACATTACTTCGGTCGTGGGTGCCAGCGGAAACCCGGGGCAGGCCAACTACGCCGCCGCCAAGGCGGGTGTCGCCGGCATGACTCGTGCACTCGCACGTGAACTCGGCAGCCGCGGCATCACCGTCAACTGCGTGGCGCCGGGCTTCATCGCCACAGACATGACCGACAGCCTGCCCGAATCCCAGAAGAAGGCGCTCCTTGCACAGATCCCGCTTAGGCGCCTGGGGGCGCCCGCCGAAGTCGCTGATGCCGTGGCTTTTCTGGCTTCCCCGCAAGCCGGCTACATCACCGGAACCGAGCTGCACATCAACGGCGGCATGTTCATGAGCTGAAGCTCGAATAAATTACCCCGGACCCGCCTGGCCGGATGGAGTTGTGAGGTGTCTTAGATGAGGCATCCCACACCCCTTAGAATCCCGGGCTGTTTCTGTAAACACTCCTGGAGGAGTCATGAGCGATATCGAATCCCGTGTCAAGAAGATCATTGCCGAACAACTTGGCGTGCCCGAGTCCGATGTGACGAATGAAAAGGCTTTCGTAGCCGACCTCGGCGCTGATTCGCTTGACACGGTGGAACTGGTGATGGCCCTCGAAGACGAATTCGGCATCGAGATTCCCGACGAAGAGGCTGAAAAGATCACCACCGTCCAGTTGGCGATCGATTACGCCGTCAAGCATCAGAAGGCCTGAGATCTAAGGTTGATCGCATGACCCGTCGTCGCGTCGTCATCACCGGCCTGGGGCTCATCAGCCCTGTAGGCAACACAGTGCAAGAAGGCTGGTCCAACCTGCTGGCTGGCCGCTCAGGCATTGCCAACATCACCAAGTTCGATGCGTCGAACTTCGCTTGCAAGTTCGCAGGCGAGGTGAAGGGCTTCAACGTCGAGGATTATTTCCCGGCGAAAGAAGCCCGGCACATGGATACCTTCATCCACTACGGATTGGCGGCGTCGATTCAGGCCGTGCGCGATGCAGGCCTGCCTACCAACGACGCGCTTAGCGAAGAACAGGCCGAACGCATTGGCTGTCTGGTCGGCTCTGGAATCGGCGGCTTGCCGCTGATCGAAGAAACCCACGCTGAACTGGAGGCTCGCGGTCCGCGTCGCGTGTCTCCGTTCTTCGTGCCGGCCTCGATCATCAACATGATCTCAGGCCATGTGTCGATCAAGTACGGCTTCCAAGGGCCGAACCTCGCGATCGTCACGGCTTGCACCACCGGCCTGCATTGCATCGGCGAAGCAGGGCGGCTGATCGAATACGGCGACGCCGACGTGATGGTGGCCGGCGGCGCCGAATCAACGGTGTCACCGCTGGGCATCGGCGGCTTTGCCGCGGCGCGTGCGCTTTCCACCCGCAATGAAGACCCGACCACTGCGTCCCGGCCCTGGGACAAAGACCGCGACGGCTTCGTGCTCGGCGAGGGCGGCGGCGTGCTGGTGCTCGAGGAGTACGAGTACGCCAAGAAGCGCGGCGCCAAGATCTACGCAGAGCTGGCGGGTTTCGGCATGGGTGCTGATGCCTTCCACATGACTGCCCCCAACGTCGATGGTCCGAAGCGATCGATGAAGGCTGCGCTGCGTAACGCAGGTATTAACGCAGACCAAGTGCAGTACCTTAACGCCCACGGCACGTCCACGCCGCTCGGTGACTTGAACGAATCGAACGCAGTCAAGCTCGCCTTCAGAGACCACGCCCGGAAGCTGGTCGTGAACTCGACCAAGTCAATGACCGGCCATCTGTTGGGAGGCGCCGGCGGCATCGAGTCCGTGTTCACGGTGCTTGCGCTTCACAACCAGGTGTCGCCGCCTACGATCAACATCTTCAATCAAGATCCCGAGTGCGATCTTGACTATTGCGCCAACACGGCCCGAGAGATGAAGATCGATGTGGCCGTGAAGAACAACTTCGGCTTTGGCGGTACCAACGGCACGCTGGTGTTCAAGCGCGCCTGATTAGCAGCCACGTCCTGCGCCGAATGCGCGCGTCCCCGGCATTCCAGATCACCATCCGGCGTTTCGGCGTCTGGCGATGTGCGATTGCCGTCCTGCTTCTTGCTTCGGTGGGCTCGTTGGTCGCGTTTGCATTGGCCGAAGGTGGATCGACCTCTGTGGGCGTTCGTGCCATCTCCTCGGCCGCGTCTATCGTCATTGTTCTCGCCGGCGCGACGCTTATGCGCCGCCAAGCTATCAGCCTTCGCTGGGACACCCAGCGGTGGAATCTTGGTCCGGCTTCGTCTGTGGGCGAAGAGCCGTGGCCCGGACACCTGGAAGTCAGCCTCGATCTGGGCGTCTGGATGTTGCTACGCTTCGAGCACGATCTTGCACCCAGCGGTCGCCGAAACCTCTGGATTCCTGTCCAGCGCCATGGCATTGAGTCTGCGTGGCATGCAATGCGCTGTGCGGTATATTCCGCGCGTTCCGCCCAAGGCGATGACAGTGTCCGCACAGAGCACTGCCCCCGAAATCAAAAGAATGAACGTCCCTGACGCCGACGCACCGCTGATTGAACGCGTCAAGCGTGGTGACGTCAACGCTTTCGAGATGCTGGTCGTGAAATATCAACGACGCATTGAGAGGCTCATCGGCCGCATGGTTCGAGACGTGGACCTCATTCCAGACATCGCCCAGGAAACCTTCATCCGCGCCTACCGGGCGATCCCCCAGTTCAGAGGCGAGAGTGCCTTCTATACCTGGCTGTACCGTATTGCAGTCAACACCGCGAAAAAGACGCTGGTGGAACTCAAGCGCGATCCGCTGATCACTGAATCAGCCCGTGCCTCCCGCGACGAGGACGATGAAACTTACCGTACTGAAAACGAACTAAGCCACGGCGAAACACCGGAAGCGTTGTTGGCGAGCAAGGAAATTGCCAACACCGTGAACGCCGCCATCGAAGCTTTGTCAGACGATTTGCGACAAGCGATCACGCTGCGAGAGATCGAAGGACTGAGCTATGAAGAGATCGCCGAGTTGATGAATTGCCCGATTGGAACAGTGCGTTCTCGTATCTTTCGTGCCCGGGAAGCCATTGCGACTCGTTTGCGGCCGTTGCTGGACACGCGGGAAGGTGAACGCTGGTGAGTAAAGTGGCGAACTCGGTGATAGGCCAGACGTTTGGATTTGGAGAACGACATGTCAATCGGATCTGAGGCCGACCCGTCGGCACTGGAAAAACTGTCTGCCCTGGTTGACGGCGAACTCGATTCAATCGAGGCTGCGCGAGCCTGCACCGCCTGGCGCGACGATGCTGACGCGCGGGCCTCCTGGCATACATACCAGCTCATCGGCGACGTCCTTCGATCCGAAGACTTGTCCTCATCGCCATCTCGCGACATCGCCTTCCTGGCTGCTCTTCGCTCGCGTCTCGCCGTCGAACCGGTGGTGCTGGCGCCCAAACCATTGTTGGAAGTGCCGGTCGATCCCGCCACCCAGCCACATGCCGCACCCCTCGTGGCCAACGGCACCCGCAGTTCGCGCTGGTCCTGGATTGCCCCGTCGACCGTCGCTGCAGGCTTTGTCCTCGTGACGGGCGCGTTGCTCGTCACCCGCTCGCCATTGCCCGCGGGTGGAGGCTCCGCAGAGTCCTTGTTCGCCCGCATCGGCTTTGGCGGCACATCGACTGCACAGGTCGCGAACGTCCCGACTTTGACCGCGGCGGACGCCTCCCTCGAACCCCAAACCGTCGTCCTCACCGGCAAGATGATTCGCGATACGCGTGTCGACCGCTACCTCACCGCCCACCAGCAGTTCGCCGGTACTTCGGCGCTGGGCGTGCCGTCGGGCTTCTTGCGAAACGCGGCCGCCGAAGCACCCAATCACTGAACCCAATGCTGCACCGACCTCTGCTCGCGCTGACGATGGTCGGCGCCTTGTGTTCGTTTTTGCCCATCGCGACCGCGCAGTCTCAATCGCCCGTTGAACCGCAGGAGGTGCGCTCTTGGCTGATGCGAATTCACGACGCGGCGAGCCATCGCAACTTTCAAGGTACTTTTGTGGTTAGCGCGGGTGGTGCCGTGTCAAGTGCACGCATTGCCCACTTCTGCGAAGGCAGCAACCAATTCGAGCGCATCGATTCGCTTGACGGGCAGACCCGCCACGTGTTCCGCCATAACGACGTCGTACACACGCTGTGGCCAAAAGCCCATGTCGCGCTGGTCGAGCAGCGTGACCTTCTGAATTCCTTTCCCGCGCTCCTCCAGGTCGGCGATGACCGTATCGCCGACTTCTACGAAGTGCGCACGCAAGGTTTCGAGCGCGTGGCAGGGCATGAAGCGAGCGTGCTGATGTTGCAGCCGCGCGATCCATTCCGCTTCGGCTATCGGCTATGGTCGGAAAAGGTGTCTGGCTTGCTGCTTCGCGCCGACGTGCTGGGCGAGCGCGGCGAGGTCCTTGAAACCTCCGCGTTTTCTGATGTGGCGATCGATGTGCGCTCGCAGCCCGATGCTGTGTTGCGACCGATGAAGAGGCTCGAAGGCTACAAGATTCTCAAGCCTGCGTTCGTGCCGACCAAGCTCGAAGCCGAAGGCTGGACACTGCGCCAGAACGTGCCGGGCTTCAGGCAGGTGAGCTGCATCAAGCGTCCCCTCGAAGTTGCGCAGGACGAGCCCTCGCCGGACGGGCAGCAGGCCTTGCAAACCATCTTCTCTGACGGATTGACCTACGTATCGGTCTTCATTGAGCCCTTCAGTTCCGAGCGTCACACCAGATCCATGCTGACCACGATGGGGGCCACTCAGACCTTGATGCGACGTCAGGGCGACTGGTGGATCACATTGGTGGGTGATGTGCCTGCGGCGACGTTGAAGGCGTTCGCTAACGCTCTGGAGCGAAAGAAATAAGGTCATGGCCCAGAACGGGAAATTGTTTTGGGCCATGCCCTAATCCCCGAGTTCATCATCGTTGCCGTTTGGGCGGCGAGGTCGCGTTCGCGGGCTCGGTGATGTGGTGTTCCTGGTGAGGCTTATCGCATGCAACTGCAAATTCCGAAATCGTTTTTCTCATCCGTGAACCGTGCCGTGCTGTCGAGCGCGCTGGTTGTGGGCCTGGTCGTGGGCGGATCTCTCGCGACGCAACCAGTGCACGCCCAAGGCGGCCTACCCGACTTCACCGAACTGGTCGAGAAGGTAGGGCCCGCGGTGGTCAACATTCGTACCACCGAGCGGGCACGTGCCGGTCGCGGCGGTGCTGGTGGACCTGAAATGGACGAAGACCTGCTCGAGTTCTTCCGTCGATTTGGGGTGCCCATTCCGCAGCAGCCGCAGCCGCGACGCGGACAGCCTCAGCCCGATGCAGAGCCGCAGCAGCGCGGCGTCGGTTCGGGCTTCATTCTGAACGCCGACGGCTACGTGATGACGAATGCACATGTGGTCGACGGGGCGGACGAAGTCATCGTGACGCTTACCGATCGTCGCGAGTTCAAGGCGAAGATCATCGGCGCCGACAAGCGCACCGACGTGGCACTCGTAAAGATCGAAGCCACCGGTCTGCCCACGGTTCGCGTCGGAGATGTGAGCCGGCTGAAGGTCGGCGAGTGGGTCATCGCCATCGGCTCTCCCTTCGGGCTCGAAAATACTGTGACGGCTGGCATCGTGAGTGCGAAGGCGCGCGATACAGGCGACTTTCTGCCCTTCATCCAGACCGACGTTGCCATCAATCCGGGTAATTCGGGTGGGCCGCTGATCAACATGCGCGGCGAGGTGGTCGGCATCAACTCGCAGATCTACAGCCGCTCGGGTGGTTTCATGGGTATCTCGTTCGCGATACCCATCGACGAAGCCTCGCGGGTGTCCGAACAACTGCGTACGAGCGGTCGCGTGATTCGTGGGCGCATTGGCGTTCAGATCGATCAGGTGACGAAGGAGGTTGCCGAGTCCATTGGCTTGGGCCGGGCAATGGGAGCATTCGTTCGCAGCGTCGAAGGTGGCGGACCGGCCGAGAAGGCCGGCGTCGAGGCTGGGGACACCATCACCAAGTTCGATGGCCGCAGCATTGAGAAGGCCGGTGATCTGCCGCGGATCGTCGGTGGAACCAAACCTGGTAGCAAGTCGACCATGCAGGTCTTCCGGCGCGGCGCTTACCGCGACCTGAGCATCACAGTGGCTGAGCTCGAATCCGAACAAGCGAAGAAGTCAAGTGACCGCGGCACCGAGGGCAAGTCGCCTGCTGCGATTGGCGCACTGGGTGTTGGCGTGGTCGATCTCACCGATGTGCAACGCCGCGAGTTGAAGGTCAAAGGTGGCGTTCGCGTGGAGTCGGTCGAAGGTGCCGCGGCACGCGCCAATGTACGAGAAGGCGACGTGATCCTTGCGGTCGACAACGTCGAGATCACGAGCGCCAAGCAATTTGAGGGTGTGGTCGCCAAGATTGACAAGACCAAGGCGGTAAATGTGCTATTGCGGCGAGGAGAATGGGTCACGTACGTGGTGATTCGACCGGTACGCTGATTGAGAGTCGGGGGCTCCGGAGAGTTCCGAGGCTCTACCAGTTGACCGAAACACCGGGTCTTTCCATGTCGTGAAAGCGCCGACGCCCGGAAGCAAGGGCAATGCGACCCATCGCTCCTGGATTGCGAAAAGTCAGTAGGTGCAAACATGCTGATTTAGCAACGGATTGAATTGGCCGGCCGATAGAATCGCGTCGGTGGCGAATGCTTTTACCGCTGGTTTTTGCAACGAGCGCAGGGGTCGAAAAATATCCCCAGACCGTCCACATGCTTTTGTTGATAACTTGTGGATGGTTCTTGATGTTGGCAGCTCGCAACGACGAGAAATCAAGCAATGACGCGGTTTTCAGCGGGGTGCTTTTGGCTACAATGAAAGCCCAACAAGCAGTTGCCATACGTTTTGTTGGAAGGCGCGTCACTCCTTTTGACGTGCCTTTTTTTTAGCTCCTTTTTTGTTTGAGACGGGCTTCTTACCTTCACATCGCATGCGATGTGAGTTCTCGCGGGCAACGACTGCGTCGTTGCGACTCACGCGAGTTGCGTGCTTAGATCAAGTTAGCGGTTCATGGATCACATCCGAAATTTCTCCATCATTGCGCACATCGACCACGGCAAGAGCACGCTGGCCGATCGCATCATCCAGCGATGCGGCGGCTTGAGCGACCGTGAAATGGAAGCGCAGGTGCTCGATTCGATGGACATCGAGCGTGAACGCGGCATCACCATCAAGGCGCAGACGGCGGCACTTCAGTACAAGGCCAGGAGCGGGGAGACCTACAACCTCAACCTGATCGACACACCGGGGCACGTCGACTTCTCATATGAAGTGAGCCGTTCCTTGTCGGCCTGCGAAGGCGCGTTGCTGGTGGTCGATGCGAGCCAGGGCGTGGAAGCACAAACGGTCGCCAACTGCTATACCGCGCTCGATCTGCATGTGGAAGTGGTGCCGGTCCTCAACAAGATGGATCTTCCAAACGCAGATCCGGAGAACGCCAAGGCGGAGATCGAGGACGTGATAGGCATCGACGCCGAAAACGCCATTCCATGCAGCGCGAAGACCGGTGTTGGTATCGACGACATTCTCGAAGCGGTCATCACCCGCATGCCGCCACCCAAGGGCAAGGTCGATGCGCCGCTACGGGCGATGATCATTGATTCGTGGTTCGACAACTACGTCGGTGTCGTGATGCTCGTTCGCGTGGTCGACGGCCATCTCAACAAGGGCGAGCGCATCCGCATGATGGCAAGCGATGCTGTCTATCCTGCCGAGCAGCTCGGGGTGTTCACGCCAAAGTCTGAATCGCGCGAGACGCTGAACGCGGGCGAGGTGGGCTTCATCATCGCCGGCATCAAGGAACTGCAGGCGGCCAAGGTCGGTGACACCATCACTCTCGAGAAGAAGCTGCCGAACAATCTGGGTCCCGCGGCCGAAGCGCTGCCGGGTTTCAAGGAAATCCAGCCGCAGGTGTTCGCGGGCCTGTACCCGACCGAAGCCAGCGAATATGACCAGCTTCGCGATGCGCTCGAGAAGCTCAAGCTCAACGACTCGTCTCTGCGCTACGAGCCTGAAGTCAGCCAGGCGCTTGGCTTCGGATTCCGCTGTGGCTTCCTTGGCCTGCTGCACATGGAGATCGTGCAGGAACGGCTCGAACGCGAGTTCGATCAGGACTTGATCACCACTGCGCCAAGCGTGGTCTACGAAGTCGAACTCGGCAACGGCGAGGTGATCCACGTCGAGAACCCGTCGAAGATGCCCGACCTCGGCCGCATCAATGAGATCCGGGAGCCTATCGTCACGGTGCACCTGTACATGCCGCAGGAATACGTCGGCCCCGTGATGACGCTTGCGAACTTGAAGCGCGGCAACCAGTTGAACATGGCCTACCACGGCCGACAGGTCATGCTGACCTACGACATGCCACTCGCCGAGATCGTGCTCGACTTTTTCGACAAGCTCAAAAGCGTGTCGCGAGGCTACGCATCCATGGACTACGAGTTCAAGGAATACCGCGCCGCCGATGTCGTGAAGGTCGACATCCTGCTTAACGGCGACAAGGTGGATGCGCTGTCCATCATCGTGCATCGCGGCCAGAGCCAGTACCGCAGCCGCGCGGTGGTAGCCAAGATGCGCGAGCTGATTTCGCGGCAGATGTACGACGTTGCCATTCAAGCGGCCATTGGTGCCAACATCATCGCGCGTGAGACAATCAAAGCACTGCGTAAGAATGTGCTTGCGAAGTGCTATGGCGGCGACATTTCCCGCAAGCGCAAGCTCCTCGAAAAACAAAAGGCCGGCAAGAAGCGCATGAAGCAAATCGGCTCCGTCGAGGTGCCGCAAGAAGCGTTTCTGGCCATCCTCCAAGTGGACGATTGATGAGTTCGTTGACTGGTTTGCTCTATGGCGCCCTCGTGGTCTACCTCGGGGGCTGGTACCTCGGCAAGTTGACAGGCAACTTCTCCTTGCTGCTTTTCATTCTCACGCTGGCAACCTTCGGTTACTGGCTGGCCGAGCGCTTCGTGTTCGCGCCGCGCCGCTTGGTTTCTGCCCGGAAGCTCGAAGAAGAGGGCACTGCCCGGCGCACGCTACTCGCTCACCAAGGAATCACCAAGGTGGATGGCGATGTCAGCGAAGCCCGCCAGCAGGCGCTCGCCCAGCCCTGGTGGCTCGACTGGACGGCCGGCCTCTTCCCGGTCATCTTGATCGTCTTCCTGCTGCGCTCCTTTCTGTTTGAGCCTTTCAAGATTCCGTCGGGCTCGATGATTCCAACGCTGCTGGTGGGCGACCTCATTCTTGTCAACAAGTACTACTACGGCGTGCGATTGCCGGTGATCAACAAGAAAATCGTCGCCAACAACGACCCCAAGCGTGGGGACGTGATGGTGTTCCGTTACCCGAAGGACACGAGCGTTGACTACATCAAGCGCGTGGTCGGGGTGCCGGGAGATGAAATCGCCTACCGCAACCAGCAGCTTTACGTGAACGGCGAGATTCAGCCGACCCAGCCGCTGCCCGACTTCTTCCAGGAAGATCCGGTGCCGCACTTTGATAAGCAGTACGCGGAAAAGCTGGGTACGGTCGAACATCGCATCCTGGTCGATCGAAACAGGCAGTTGTATATCCCGAACGACACCTTTCCATTCCGCGAGAACTGCCGCTACAGTGGCGAAGGGGTGTCATGCAAGGTGCCTCCCGGGCACTACTTCATGATGGGCGACAACCGCGACAACTCCATGGACTCGCGGTTCTGGGGCTTCGTCCCGGACCAGAACATCGTGGGCAAGGCCTTCTTCGTGTGGATGAATTTCAGCGATCTGAAACGAATTGGATCCTTCAAGTGAACGTAGGGAGCATGCACGCATGACAGTAGAGCTTCACGGGAGCCGAAAGCAAGGCGGAATCACGCTCTTGGGATTGCTGTTCTGGGCGATCATCATTGGTTTTGTTGCGTTGCTGGGCATGCGTGTCTTGCCGACGGTTATCGAGTATTCAACGATCTCGAAGAGCGTGAACAAGATAGCCGCCGAGGGACTGACCACGGTGCCAGAAATCCGGGCGGCCTTTGAAAGGCAGAAGGACATCGACTACAACATTACTGCCGTGAACGGAAAAGATCTCGAAATCACAAAGGAAAATGACAGGGTCGTGATCCGCTTTGCCTACAACAAGGAAGTGGAAATCATGAGCCCGGTCTTCTTGCTGATCAAATACCAGGGAAGCTCCAAGTCGAAGTAACTGCTTTTGACCTGACCGATGGACTCACGACTAGCCGCCCTGCAATCCCGTCTCGGATATCGCTTCGGTGAAGAAGCCTTGCTCGAGCGCGCACTCAGGCACCGAAGCTTCGGTGTCGATCACAACGAACGCCTCGAATTCCTCGGCGATGCCGTTCTGAGCCTCGCCATCTCAAGCCTGCTCTTCGATCGTTTCGCCGGGTCGGACGAAGGTGACCTTACCCGCGTTCGGGCCCACCTGGTGCGAGAAGACAGCCTGCACAAGGTGGCGCTGTCGTTGGGAATGCCGGAGGTGCTGCGCCTGTCCGAAGGCGAAGCCCGGGGCGGCGGGGCGCAGCGCGTATCCATCCTGGCCGACGCAGTCGAAGCCGTCATTGGCGCTGCCTTTCTCGATGGCGGGTTCGATGCCGCGCGCACCCTGGTGCAGCGCATGTTCGGTGAGATCATCTCCAACACCGAGATCGGCAGCTGGAGCAAGGACGCGAAGACCGAGCTCCAGGAATGGCTGCAAGCGCGCCGGTTGCAGGTGCCCACGTATCGCATTAGCGCGACCCGCGGACAGGCCCATGCGCAGACTTTCGAGGTTGAATGTTCAGTGCCTGCCCTGAGCCTCACCTATTCCGGCGAGGGCCGCTCGCGGCGACTCGCCGAGCAAGAAGCCGCTCGTCGAATGCTCGACACCTTGAAGGCCACTGACCGGCCAGGCAGCCCTCTGCGCTCGTGACGCGCACCCCCCCTGCGCTCCTGATTTCCTGTAGCGAAAGATTGGCATGACCAGCAACGACGCGCCTACCGGCGCTAATGAAGAAGCGTCTCAGCGCTGCGGACTGGTTGCCATCGTCGGTCGGCCGAATGTCGGCAAGTCGACCTTGCTGAATGCGCTTGTTGGCCAGAAGGTCAGTATCACTTCCAACAAGGCACAGACCACGCGACATCGCATCACGGGAATACGTACGGTCGATGAGGCGCAGTTCGTGTTTGTCGATACACCAGGATTCCAGACTCGCCACGGCGCGGCGCTCAACCGCACGCTCAACCGAACGGTGCAAGGTGTCCTTGCCGACGTGGACGTGGTGTTGTTCGTGGTCGAAGCGGGCCGGTTCGGCCTCGACGATGCCAAGGTACTGGCACTGCTTCAAAACGAAGGCCTGCAAGGCAAGCCGGTGTTCCTCATCGCCAACAAGCTCGACACCGTGCAGCGCCGATCCGACCTCGCGCCCTGGTTGAAAGGCATGCAGGAGCGACACAAGTTTGCAGAGTTCGTGCCCTTGTCCGCTCACAAGGCGAACGACATGGAACGTCTGCTGGTCATCCTCAAGCCGTACCTTCCCGAGCAGCACTGGTTCTACGAGGAAGAGACCCTCACCGATCGCAGCGAGCGTTTCCTTGCGAGCGAGATCATTCGCGAGAAGCTATTTCGCCTGACTGGCGATGAACTGCCCTATGCCTCGACGGTCGTCATCGACAAATTCGAGGAAGAGGGCAATCTGCGTCGCATCGCTGCCAGCATCGTGGTCGAGCGCGATGCGCACAAGGGCATGATCATCGGCGCCGGAGGCGAGCGCCTGAAGCGCATCGGCAGCGAAGCGCGGCAGGAACTCGAAACACTGATGGACGCGAAAGTGTTCCTCGAGCTGTGGGTGAAGGTTCGTTCGGGTTGGGCCGACAACGAAGAGCACCTGCGCAGCTACGGGTACGAGTAGCTCCCTGGCATGGCCACCACGCGGCGACTTGCCGCGCCGCTCACCGCCTACGTGCTCCATCGCTACGACTGGAGTGAGACCAGCCTGATCCTCGATCTATTCACTCGTGAACGAGGGCGGCTCGCCGTGGCCGCGAAAGGCGCAAAGCGGCCTTATTCGCAGCTTCGATCTGTGCTCCTGCCGTTCCAGCGCATCCACGTCGGGCTGGGACGTGTGCCAAAGCCTGTCCTGAGCGGCGTAGAAGGGGCCGAACACGCCGATGAATCGACGAGGGAGGTGCAGAACCTTCGCAGTGCTGAATGGGCCGGCGGTGCGGCCATGCTCACAGGTGCGGCGCTCTTCAGCGGCTTCTACCTCAACGAGTTGCTGATGAAGCTGGTGGCGCGGCACGACCCGCACCCTGGGCTTTTCGACGTGTATGCGGGCACTTTGCCCCTCTTGGCGTGCGGTGACGACGCCATGGCGCAGGCAGCGCTGCGCGCCTTCGAGATCGCATTGCTGAAGGGGATCGGCGTGCTGCCCGATCTGAGCCTTGTGACCATGACGCTCGAAGAGGTGCGCACGGACACGGCTTACGCACTGCTACCGGAAGCCGGCGTAACCGCGGCACGCACGACCGACATGTCCATCTCCGGCTCCTCGCTGATCGCCCTTGAGGCCGCCCTCGAGCACGGCAGTCTTCCGGCCTTGCAACAAGCCTGCACACCATCGCTATCGCCCCTGAAGACGATTTTGCGAGGTTTGCTTCACTATCATGTCGGATCCCCCGTGCTTCGCACCCGCCAGGTGATGCTGGACCTGCAAAGCCTCGAGCTTTAGTTTTGACCCAAGCACATGATGAATCCTCTGCTCACCACCGGCCTCGATGCACAACGCGGTGTGACCAAGCTTTCGGTCAACGTCAACAAGGTCGCGCTGCTTCGCAACACAAGGCCTCTCGGCATTCCGAGCGTGACGCGGGCAGCAACGCTGTGCCTCGAAGCCGGCGCCCAGGGCATCACAGTGCACCCCCGGCCTGACGAGCGTCACATTCGTGCCCATGATGTGCACGATCTCGCCGAGCTGCTCAAGCAATGGCCGCAAATCGAATACAACATCGAGGGCAACCCTCTCCACAACCTCATGGACTTCGTGAGGAAGGTGAGACCCCATCAATGCACTTTCGTGCCCGATGAGAAGAACCAGTCCACGTCCGACCACGGATGGACTTTGCCGCAGGATGCTGCGCGCCTTCGCCCGCTCATCGACGAAGCCCATTCGCTCGGCGTTCGTGTAAGCCTCTTCATGGATCCGATTCCCGAGGCGATGCGCGCGGTGCGCGAGTTGGGCGCCGACCGCGTCGAGCTCTACACCGAGACCTACGCGCGGGCTCACGGCACGCCCGAGCAGGTGGCGGTGCTTGCAGGATTCGTCTCGACGGCACAAGCCGCATTGCGAGAAGGCCTCGGCGTGAACGCTGGCCATGACTTGAATCGTGACAACCTCGCTGATTTCCTCGCTGCAGTGCCGGGTGTGCAAGAGGTGTCAATCGGCCACGCGCTCGTCGCCGACGCGCTGGAACTGGGCTACACCGAAACCATCAAGGACTACCTGCGCTGCATCCATCGTGCCGCGCTCGGACCGTCCAAATGATCTACGGCATCGGCACCGACATCTGCGACATCCGGCGCATCGGGGCCACGCTCGCGCGGCGCGGCGATCGCTTTGCGGAAAAGGTGCTTGGTCCAACCGAGATCGAAGTTTTTCGCCAACGCCGCGAAAAGGTCGAGGCGCGTGGCACCGCTTACCTCGCCACGCGCTTCTCAGCCAAGGAAGCGTTCTCCAAGTCGATAGGCATCGGCATGCACATGCCGATGACCTGGCGCTCTTGCGAGATCCTCAACGAGCGCCGCGGTAAACCGTTCATCCGTCTTCACGGCGAACTCGCGACGTGGTTCGATGCCAAGGGGCTCGTCGCGCATGTCACGGTGAGCGATGAATCCGACTACGCGGCTTCTTTCGTCGTCACAGAAAAAATCGAATCCCGATGAGCAATCACTCCCCCGTCATCCTCGACATCGCCGGCCACGAACTTAATGATGACGATCGTCGGCGCATCATGCATCCCCTCACTGGCGGCCTGATCTTGTTCACGCGCAACTGGCGCGACCGTCGCCAGCTCACCGAGCTCACGGCCGAGGCGAAGTCACTGAGACCTGACCTGCTGATCACCGTGGATCACGAAGGCGGTCGCGTGCAGCGTTTTCGCACCGACGGCTTCACCCATCTGCCTGCGATGCGCAAGTTCGGTGAGTTATGGATGAAGGACCAGATGCGGGCGATCGATGCAACGTTGTCTGCCGGCTACGTGCTTGGCGCCGAACTGCGCGCATGCGGCGTCGAGTTGAGCTTCACGCCTGTCGTCGACCTCGATCACGAACGCAGCGAAGTGGTGGGGGACCGCGCCTTCCATCGCGATGCGCGAGTTGTCACCATGCTCGCGCAAAGCCTCATGCTCGGCCTGATGCGCTCGGGCATGCAGAATTGCGGCAAACACTTTCCGGCCCATGGCTACGCGGTGGCGGACTCTCACGTCGACCGCGCGGTCGATGACCGAAGCCTGAAGCAGATCCTCGCCGAAGACGCGAAGCCCTACGACTGGCTATCTACCGGGCTCACCTGCGTGATGCCGGCGCACGTTACTTTCCCCAAAGTCGACAAGCTTCCGGCTGGGTTCTCATCGCGGTGGTTGAAGGAGATCCTGCGCGGAAAGCTTGGCTACGCAGGCGCAATCTGCTGCGACGACCTGAGCATGGAAGGGGCGCGCGTGGCGGGCAGTCCGGTCGAGGGCGGTATCGCTGCGCTCAATGCAGGATGCGACCTCGTGCTCTTGTGCAACCAGTCGAAGATCGATGGCGGAAAACCGGTCGATGCACTGCTCGATGGCTTGCAGCAAGCGCTGGAGCAAGGCCGTTGGCACTCCGATCCGCATAGCGAAGCTCGCCGGGTCGAGCTGCTCCCTCAGGGTGCGCCGCTGCCTTGGGACGAACTGATGCATCACCCGACCTATCAGCAGGCGCTCGAACGGTTGCCCTGAGAGGGGGGCAGCGCGGCGGCGCTGTCGTGGTGCAACGACAGGTGGTGTACGGGGTGCAGGCCGCATCGCCACATCTGTTCATGCTGCTTGGTTTCCCTTGTCAGGCAGTTCGACGGACAGCAAGACGGCATCCTTGCCCATATGGGGTCCCGGAGTGGGAGCCCATGAAAAACGCCGCCGGGCGTGAGCCTTGGCGGCGTTGTTCATGTGCGCCCAGCATGGGCGCACTCTTGTGGGTGCAAGTCCCGCCGTAAGTTGATCACGACGAACGAAGCGAAGCGCAACTGCATGAGGGCGACCGAG
>JAJKJU010000322.1 GCA_021153565.1 Rhizobacter sp. | reverse complement strand
GTTGATCAATATGGCGGCCTCAATACTGTGAATTCATACAGCACTTGATGCTGGAGTTGTCTGAACGAATTGCCAGCGATGACTTTGCGCAGATCGCGCGATACCCCGACTTCCCAATGCCTTCACCCGCAGCCGCGAGCTGCCACTGCCTGCACTGATCGGCGCCTTGACGATGCGAAATCAATCGCAGCAGACCATGCTCGATAGCTTCTTCGCTTCCGTGTGCTTGAACTGTTCCGTTTCGGTTGCATCGCGTAAAGACGCTCGAAGTCGACGTAGCCGCGATCCATCACATAGAAAGCACCCGCCTCCACGGGCAGGACGTCCAACACGTTCACGTCGTGCAGCTTGCCGTCGGCTGATGTGGATGAATGCAGGGATCGAGCCACGCAGGTCCAGCAGCGTGTGCAGCTTGATGGCGGCCTTGGTCGAGCGAAACGGCGCCCAATCGAACAGGCTCAGGCACAGGTCGATGGTAGTGGAGTCCAGCGCATAGACCCTTGCAGTGAATGCCGCATAGCTGAGGGCATCGGCGCACCTACGGCGGCGACCTGTAATAGATGGCAGGTACTCACCCACTGCCCCGCGTGCGATGCTCGCGCAAACGTCGCCCAAGCGATGTTTGTTCAGGGAGCACGAAGAAATGAAGATTGCATCTCAAGGTGCGCGCGTCGGCATGGCCTGCCAAGCGCTCTAGGAGTCTGCGCGACAGAAGGGTTTCAGGCTCTACGGCCCCTGTCGAAGCCTTGACCCGGCGCCGATTTTGCGGTTTTGCGCATCGCAATCGGCACCGCCTGGCGCGCCGTTGCGCGCCATACCAATAGAGAACCCACCATGCATCGTCTTTCATCCGACGAGAACAAGCACGCCGCGTCCACAACAACCAGCCTCTCCCACGGGCAGCGCGCCATGTGGTTCTTGTGGAATATGAACCCATCCGGCGCCGAATACGGCCTACCGATGGCCTGGTCCGTCAACACAGCGCTTGACGTCGATGCTCTCCACGGAGCCCTCCAGGCATTGGTGGACCGGCACTCGGTCCTGCGCACAAGCTACGCCGCGCCCCATGGCGAGCCGGTTCAACTGGTGCACGCCAGCGCCGTCGTCAGCTTCACCCACGTTGACGCCGCCGACTGGGATAGCCAGCGACTGCACGCGTGCCTGAGCGCCGAGGCACACGTCCCGTTCGACCTGAAAAACGGCCCCGTGTTTCGCTGCCATCTGTTCACCCATACCGGCGAAGACCACGTCCTGCTGTTCAACAGTCACCACATCGCCACCGATACCTGGTCCCTGATCGTGTTGATGGAAGAACTGGGCATCTTGTACGGCGCCGCCACCGCGGGCTGCAGGCCTCAACTGCCGCCGGCCAGCCTGAACTACACCGACTACGTCGCCTGGCAGAACGCGCTACTCGCCTCCCCGCGCGCTGATGAGCACTGGACCTACTGGCATGCGCAACTTGCCACGCCCACCAGCCTGGACATGCCGACCGACCGACCGCGGCCCGCGCTGCAAACCCACACCGGCGCCGGCCACGCGTTCGCCCTGAGCAACGAGCTGACTGCCCAGGTACGGGCCCTCGCGCGCCAGGAAGACGTCACCTTCTATACCGTGTTGCTGGCCGCGTTCTACGTCCTGCTGTATCGCTACACCGGCCAGGATGACCTGATCGTTGGTTCGCCGCGCTTCGGCCGCCCACCCGAGGGCTACCAGCGTACCGTCGGCTACTTCGCCAGCCCGTGCGCCCTGCGCGCCCGGGTGGACGGCGCCACCACGTTTTCAGAATTTCTGCACCAGGTGCGCAAGGTGCTGGTCGACTCGCGCGAACACCTGGACTTTCCCTTCCCACTGCTGGTCGAAAAACTCGGCCTGCCGCGCGATCTGTCGCGCAGCCCCATATTTCAGGTCGCGTTCACCTATCAGAAATCGCAACTGGCCCACCTGCAGGGCGTGGCTGCGGCCCGTATGGGCCTGGCCGGCGCTTCGCTCGACCTGTCCGGACTGCTGCTCGACTCGTATCCGCTCGAGCAGCACACCGTCAAGTTCGACCTCGACTTCGTGGTCGAGGAAGTCGACGGTTCGCTGCGCGCGGTCTGCTGGTACAACACCGGCCTCTGGAATGCCGACAGCATCACCCATCTGGTCGAGCACTTCCAGGCACTGCTTCTCAACGCGGCCAAGACGCCTGGCCTGGCGCTCGACCGCCTGCCCATGGTCACCGCGCGCGCGCAGCTCGCCAGCGCCACCTGGAACGCGACCGAGGCGCCGTACCGCCACGCCTGCGCCCACAGCCTGTTCGAGCAGCAGGCCGAACGCACACCCAACGCCGAAGCGCTGCGTTACGACGGCCAGACCATGTCGTACGGAGAACTCAATCGCCGCGCCAACCAGCTGGCGCGCTACCTGCGGCGCCAGGGACTGACACCGGGACAACTGGTGGGCCTGAGCATGGAGCGCGGCCAGCCGGAACTGGTGATCGGCGTGATAGCCATCCTGAAGGCCGGCGGCGCCTACCTGCCGCTGGACCCGTCCTACCCGCAAGATCGCCTGGCCTTCATGCTCGAGGACGCGGGCTTGCATCTGCTGCTGACCCAGGCATCGCTGCACGGCCAGCTGCCGTCCAGCGAGGCGCGCCGGGTATGCCTGGACAACGACTGGGCCAGCATCGAGAAGGAGTCGCCGCACAACCTGCGCACCGCGACCGGCCCCAGCGACCTGGCCTACGTGATCTACACCTCCGGCTCCACCGGCCGCCCCAAGGGCGTGATGCTGGAGCACCTGGGCCTGACCAACCTGGTGCAGGCCCAGATCGACGGCTTTGCCATCGTGCCCGACAGCCGGGTGCTGCAGTTCGCATCGTTCAGCTTCGACGCCTCGGTTTCCGAAATCTTCACCACACTGTGCGCTGGCGCCAGCCTGTGTCTGGCGCCCAAGATGGACATGATTCCCGGCCCTGCGCTGGTCAACACCATCAACGCCAACGCCGTCACCGTGGTCACCCTGCCACCGTCGGTACTGGCGCTGCTGTGTCCGGCCGACGTACCGACCTTGCGCACCGTGGTCACGGCCGGCGAGGCATGCAGCATCGAGCTGGCGCGCCGCTGGAGCGATGGACGCCGCATGCTCAACGCATACGGCCCGACCGAAGCGACTGTGTGCGCCACCATGTCGCAGTTGCACGCGCAGTCAGAGCGTGTGAGAATCGGCCTGCCGTTGCCGAACACGCGTGTGCATGTGCTTGACCGGCATCTGCAGCCGGTACCGATCGGCGTGGCGGGAGAACTGCACATCGCCGGCGTGGGACTGGCACGCGGCTATCTTCACCGCCCCGAACTCACGCGCGAGCGCTTCATCACTTCACCGTCGGGCGAGCGGATGTACAAGACCGGCGACCTGGTTCGGCGTCAGGCCAACGGGAGCCTGGAGTTCCTCGGGCGCCTTGACCACCAGGTAAAGATTCGGGGCTTTCGTATCGAGCTGGGCGAACTTGAAGCGGTGATTGCCGAGTGGCCCGGCATTCGCGAGTCGCTGGTGCTGGCGCGCCTGGGCCCAGGCGGCGACCAGGCGCTGGTCGCCTACGCCATTGTTCACGAAGGCACCGCCGTCGCCCCCGTGGCCTTGCGCGCGCATGTTCAGGCGCGCCTGCCGGATTTCATGGTGCCGTCCGCGTTCGTGTTCCTCGACGCCTGGCCCATCACCCCCAACGGCAAGATCGACCGGAACGCGCTGCCGCCGCCTGCCGAGCGCCACATCGAACCGACCGCGGCGATGCCGCGCGACGTGCTGGAACATCAGATCGCCGCCATCTGGCGCGAGGTGCTCGAGGTCACCGCCGTGGGCATCGACGACAGCTTCTTCGACGTCGGTGGGCATTCACTGGGCCTGGCGAAGGTCGAGGTGCTGCTGGAGGAAAGGCTGGGCATCACCGTTCCCACGATCAACCTGTTTCGCTTTCCAACCATACGGCTACTCGCCATGCACCTGCGCGTTACCGAGTGCGCCGACGCCAAGTGCGCACCAGCCGAGCCGGCGGCGCCGCACGCCGTTCGCCCCATGCGCAACGGTAACGACATCGCCATCGTCGGCATGGCCGGCAGGTTCCCGGGCGCGAACAGCGTCGCCGAATTCTGGGCCAATCTCGTCGCCGGGGTCGAGTCGATTACAGAGCTGACCGACCAGCAGCTCGATAACGCCGGCGTCGAGGCGGCACTGCGCAGCGACCCGCGCTACGTCCGGCGCAAGGGCACGCTCGACGGTGTCGATTGCTTCGACGCGCCCTTCTTCGGTTATCCGCCGCGCGAAGCGTTGCTGATGGATCCCCAGCATCGCCTGTTCCTGGAAGTGGCATGGCAGGCGCTGGAACACGCCGGCTACGGCGGCGGCGCCAATGCCGGGCGCGTGGGCGTCTACGGCGGCACCGGCCGCGCGGCGTACCTGCTGCACTTCCTGAGCACCAACCCAGCGTCGGCGCCGGAACTATTCCAGACCACCATCCTCAACGACAAGGATTTCCTGGCCACGCGCGTGGCCTACAAGCTCGACTTGCGCGGCCCGGCGCTGTCGGTGCAGACCGCGTGTTCGACCTCGCTCGTGGCGGTGCATCTGGCCTGCCAGCAGCTGCTGCAGGACGACTGCGACCTGGCGCTGGCCGGCGGCGTCTCGATCGAGGTGCCGCATGGTGCCGGCTACCTGTACCAGGAAGGCCACATCCTCTCGCCCGATGGCCGCTGCCGCGCGTTCGACGCCGACGCCGGCGGCACCGTGCGTGGCAGCGGCGCCGCGCTGGTGGCGCTCAAGCATCTGGCCGACGCGGTGGCCGATGGCGACACCATCTGGGCCGTGATCAAGGGCTCGGCCATCAACAATGACGGCGGCGCCAAGGTCGGCTACACCGCGCCCAGTGTGGACGGCCAGGTCGCCGCCATTGAACAAGCGCTGCAGCGCGCCGGGGTCGACCCGCGCAGCATCGGACTGGTCGAGGCCCACGGCACCGCCACGCCGCTGGGCGACCCGATCGAAGTCGCTGCACTGACCCAGGTCTACCGCAGGTACACCTCCGACGTCGGTTATTGCCTGCTGGGTTCGGTCAAGACCAACGTCGGCCACCTCGACGCGGCGGCCGGCGTCGCGGGCCTGATCAAGGCGACGTTGGCACTGCACCACGGCGTGGTGCCGGCCACGCTGCACTTCGAGTCGCCCAATCCCAAGCTGGGCCTTGCGCAGACCCCCTTTCGCGTGAATAACACGCTGACCGTCTGGCCAGCAACGGCTACACCGCGCCGCGCGGCGGTCAGCGCCTTCGGCATCGGCGGCACCAATGCCCATGTGATTTTGGAGCAGGCCGCGCAGGCGCCCTCGCTCGCCGGCGGCTTGCCGGTCCAGTTGCTGACCTTGTCGGCGCGCTCCGAACCGGCGTTGGCGGCGCTGGCTGCCAACCTGGCCGCCTACCTCGGCGCCCATCCCGAGACCAATTTGGCCGACGTGGCCTGCACGCTGCAACTGGGCCGCGCCCAGTTGCCGCTGCGCCGTGCCGTGGCGTGCGCGAGCCACGCGCAGGCGCTGGCGGCGCTGGGCCCAGCCGCGCCTGCCGCCGGTGCAGCGCCCGGCGCCAAACCGCGCGTGACCTTCATGTTTCCGGGCCAGGGCCTGCAAAAGGTCAATATGGGTCGCGAGCTATATGCCGATGCGCCGCAATTTCGCGCCTGCGTCGACGCGTGCGCCGGCATGCTGCTGCCCTTGCTCGACTGCGACCTGCGCACGCTGCTGTACGCGCAAGCGGACCAGCTCGAAGCGGCAGCCTTGCGCCTGGCGCAGACGGCGATCACGCAGCCGGCGATGTTCGTGATCGAATATGCGCTGGCGTGCCAGTTGATGCACTGGGGGGTGCAGGCCGACGCCATGATCGGCCACAGCCTGGGCGAATACGTGGTTGCCTGCCTGGCTGGCGTCATGTCGCTGCCCGACGCGCTCAAGCTGGTCGCCGCACGCGGCGCGTTGGTGCAGCAACTGCCGACCGGCGCCATGCTGGCGGTCGAGGCACAGCCGGAACAACTGACGCCATTCCTGGACGACGGCGTTAGCCTGGCGGTGGTCAATGGCCCGCGGGCATGCGTGCTGGCGGGCACGCCGGGCGCTATCGCCGCCATCGAACCGGCCGTTGCGGCGGCGGGCCTGCGCTTCAAGCGCATTCCAACGTCGCACGCGTTCCATTCGGCGATGCTCGATCCGATGCTGGCGCAGTTCCAGACGCTGGTCGCAGAAGTCAAACTGCATGCGCCACGCATACCTTACATCACCAACGTCACCGGCGACTGGGTCACGCCGGAGCAGGCCACCGATCCGGCGCACTGGGTACGGCACCTGCGCCAGACCGTGCTGTTCGCGCAGGGGCTCGAACGTCTGCTTGAAACGCCCGACGGCATCTACCTTGAGGTGGGGCCGGGCCAGACCTTCAGTGCGATCCTGCGCCGACATCCCGCGCGCCACAACCTGCGCCATGCGGGGCCGACGCTGGCGACGACTTCCGAACCGTCGGACTGGGCCGCGCTGCTGCACAGCGTCGGTCAGGTGTGGGCGCACCACGGCGCCGAACCGGACTGGCGCGCGCTGCACCTGGGCGAGCAGCGCCGGCGCATCGGCTTGCCGGTCTATCCGTTCGACCGCCACCGTTACTGGCCGCAGGCGGCGCGAACCAGCGGGGAAGCGACTACCGCGCCGCAACCGATGCCGCTTATTCGCACCGACAAAACCGAGCGCCAAGTCTGCGCAATCTTCGAGGAAGTATTGGGCATCGATGTGGTGGCCCCGGGCGAAAACTTCTTCGACCTGGGCGGCAGCTCGCTGTCCACGCTGTCCGTTGTCATCAAGCTGGAGCAGGTTCTTCAGCGCAGTTTGTCGAGCGCGCTGCTGCTGGAAAATCCGACGCCTGGCGCATTGGCGCTGGTCCTCAGGTCCGCCAAGCTGGAGCACAGTTCACGTCTGGTGGGGCTGCGCACGTCCGGGACGTTGGTGCCGATCTTTTGCGTGCACCCCTACGGCGGCCACACGACCGGCTACGTGGAGCTGACCAGTGCGCTCGGTACCGATCAACCGGTATACGGCATCCAGGCCCGCGGCCTGCAAGGCGAAACGGAACCGTTGCGCCGGATCGAGGACATGGCTGCCGATTACATCGGCCTGGTCAAGAGCGAGCAGCCGAACGGGCCGTACCGGCTGGCCGGCCACTCGATGGGCGGTTGCATCGCCTACGAGATGGCTCAGCAGTTGCTTGCGGCGGGCGACGCCGTGTCTTTGCTGGCCCTGATTGACGCACGCGCGCAGAACGCCAGCGCGCGGCCGCTGTATCGCAACAGCGCCTACGGCCAGATGGCGCGCAAGGATTGGCTCAGCGACGACGCGGTCATGCTCGGCATCCTGTTTCCGTCGCTGTCGATGGATTGGGAGCTGCTGCGCGGTACCCCAGCCGACGCGCACCGGGTGCACGTCCAGAAAGCGGCGGTGCGGCAGGGCCTGCTGCCGGCGGGTACCGACCAGGATTACGTGCGGCAGTTATTGGCCGTTACCCAGGCTAACGATGAAGCACTGCGCAGTTACCGGCCGCGGCCATATGACGGGGAGGTGTTGCTGTTTTGCGGCACCGAAGGTTTCGGGCTGCTGTTCGGCGAGCCGGAACTTGGCTGGCGCGAGCTGGTGTCGTCCGCACTGGAGGTGGTGGTGGTACCGGGCGACCACCACGGCGTGATGGTTGGCGCCGGCGCGCGCTTGATTGCCGCCCGCCTGAACGGTGTGCAATCCGGCGCCAGTCCACTGAATCATTGAAGATTTACGCTCCGGGCATGCTGCTCGGCGACATGCGAGTAGAGCTCAACCTTGAGCCCGAAGTATTCGAGCCTGGTCTCGGCGTGCAAGCGGCGATATCCGGCCCGGTTGCAGACGAAGCGATTCGGTCCCGCTGTCTCGTCGCTCACCGTACTCCTGCAGTACTGGACGACCTGGGCATGTGGCGAGTCCTCCATCTGCTCAATGTCTTACTGCCACGGATTGCGCAGATCTTCGCCGCGCCATACGTCGAGATAGCCCGGGGTGTGCAGGCGCTGACAAAGGGCTGCGTCGGCCTCGGGGTGCTGCAGGTCCTCGGGCCCGCGAGCCGGGGCAGGCTCGTTCCGGACTACCAGAAGCGGGGGGCAAACAAATGCGCTACGGCCCCGTTCGCTTGCATATACACCGCTTCGCCCTCGCCCGTTGTGCGATACCGGTCAAGCGCTACCGTGCGTACTTGGCTGTCTTCAGCCGTCGCTGCGCCCGATCAAGAAAGATCAATCTGCGCTGGAGCAGCGCCCCCCCCACCCGTAGCCAGAGTGACCCAGTATGCTTCCCCGGTTTCCCCGCGTATCCAGTTCTCCCAGTCACCTGGAACAAAGCAGTCCCCAGCCGCCGAGCCAAACGCTTCGACCAGCAGGCACCACCGGTGCGACAACGCGTGCGCCTCAGGATCTGGCGCGCACAAGCGCTTCGGCGGCAGGGCCGTCCTTGCAGTCTTTGCC
>JAJKJU010000321.1 GCA_021153565.1 Rhizobacter sp. | reverse complement strand
CTCGTGTTGGAAGGCTTCGATAACACCCCGCAAAAGGTCTCTGGCTCGGAACAGCGGCCAGCTGCGGATTGGCACATGATCACACGGGATGGGACAACTATGCGGTTTCTGTCCGCTGCCTCGCACCTCTTGCACTCCGGCTTCCTTCGGACAATCCCTGATCGCCGCACAGTCCGCATTCCTGCTGCTGGCACGCGGCGGTTCGTTCGGCAATTTGCGCGAGGTGTTGGTCGCCCAGCGGGGCGGCCTCCTCGGGCGCAAACACGACGGCGAACCAGGTGTCCGCACCCTCTGGCAAGGACTGCGTGAGGTCGCCGTCTTTGTCGAGGGCCTTCGCTACGCCGCAATCATGCGGCCGACTGACTTGTGTGCAATGCGATGCAATCAACGTCGTAGCCAAGCCAACGACTTTCGTCACTCGTAAATAGTTGCGGCTATTAACACATCAGCAAAAACTCGCCAATTGATTTCGCTTTGCATAACCTTTTTCAAATTAATTCTTTCATAAAAAACATTCAAATCCATATCCTCCAACCATCCATGCATACCTTCCAGGTATGAATCAAGTGTATTGTTCTCCCATCTTGCTTTGTTTAATTTGCAGTCAAAAACCAAAGCATTTAAAAAATTCAAAAATGTTTGTTTATCGCAAACCGCGTCAAGACTATCTTCTAAATCACTCATAAAATTACCCCACTTTCATTCGCTCGCCATTGCCGAGTTTTAATTGCATAGATGTCCCACCATTTTTTGTAGTCATTTTTCTGGCAATTTCTTTTGGATCAGGATTGTCTAGCATATCTGCCGGTATACATCTTTGCTTGGCCAATTTGAAAGCCGCCAATCGTCTGTGATCTAAGGTCCATACTTTTCCTGCCTCATCTTTCCAAACGCGAACCTTTAGAACGTCCGGCCTCAAGGACCCATCCTGTAAACCCTGCGCATTTCCCAAAACCGTATATTCTCCGGTAGTATTTTTTGCATTGCTCTGCATGAAGTGGATTTTCGATGAATCAATAGTTCCTTCAGGGCAAGGACAATTAGGCCCTTTCGGCGTCAAACCCAGCGGATCAACCCACCCTGTGCTATTTTGTGCATATTTGTACTGATGAATACCACCAAGCAATCCAATCGGATCCTTCGATAAAAACCGCCCTGCCTGCGGTTCATAATACCGATACCGGTTGTAATGCAGCCCCGTCTCTTCATCAAAATACTGCCCCTGGAGCCGAATCGGATTCCCCGCCCCCGCCCCTGCCCTCCTCGCCGCCTCGCTGATCGCTTCCTTGGCCAAGCCCCACGCCTTGTACTGCGCCGACCACGCCATCTTCCCTTCGTGGTCCGTCAACTCCTGCGGCGTGCCGAGATGGTCGCACTGGTAGTACGCTACCTCCTCCATGCCGAACGGTTCGACCTCCTCATCGAGCTGCCCGTTCCACAGCGGATCGAGGTTGATGTCGTACTTGCCCTCGTTGCCCGCCATCAACGCTTTCACGTCCGTCGTCGGCTTGAGCCGCATCGCCCCGGCTCTGCGGGCCTGCACCAGCGGTACGAAGCTGCCCCGCTCGTGGATGTAGTGCACTGTCTGTGCGCTCGGAATGCTTCCCCGGGTTTCCCGGCTCTCGAAGGCCAGCGTGTCGCCATCCCAGCCGAACAGCGTGGCCGTGCTGGCCCCGCCCTCGGTCGTGTTCTTCCCGATCCGCCTCCCCAGCGGGTCGTATGAGAACTCGGTCGTGCCCTTGGCCGTGACCGCCTTGATCATCCGGTTGTACGCATCCCATTCGAACTGACTGCGCTGCCCTTGGTGCACCCGCTCCACCAGGTTGCCTCGCTCGTCATACCGGTAGCTCGTCCCCGCGTACTCCTTCACCAGGTTGTCCAGCACCCGGATTCCCGTCAGCGTGGCCTGCGTTGGGTATTCGTCCTGGCGATCCACGATGTTGCTCGCCGGATCGAAGGCGAAGGCCTCGTGGCCCAGCGCGCTGTGCGCCTTGAGCAGCCGGCCCACCGGGTCGTACCGGTACTCGATCTGCCCGCGGCGGCTGTCGGCGATGCTGGCAAGCTGCCCCGCGGGGTCGTAGCTGTACTGCCTGAGCACTGCAGTCGGCGCGTCTGTCGTTTGCTGCCCGGTGTACCGGAACAGGCCGGTGCCCATCTGCCCCGGGCCCGCGTGAGTGGGCGAGACTTGCTGTTCCAGCAGCCGGCCCACGGGGTCGTACTTCTGCCGCTGCGCCAGGCCATTGCCCTGGACCCGGCTGACCTCCCGGTGCAGTTCATCGCGCTCGAAGTTCACGAGGTCCTGGCCGTCGAGCATCAACCCGTGCACGTGGCCGGGTCCGTAGGTCAGCCACTCGATGGCGTGTCCGTCGGGGCGGGTGGTGCCGATGCGCTGGTTCAGCTCGTCGTAGCGGTGATGCCACACCGCCGTGCGCTTGTCCGGGTGCATGGGGCCCTGGTAGTGATGGTGCTCCCGCGTGAGGTTGCCGGCTGGGTCGTAGAACCACTGCAGCTTGGCATGTTCGTTTCTGGCGTCCGACAGTTGACCGTTGGCGGTGTATTTGAAGTGCTCGATCTGCTCGGCCTGTCCGGGCGCTGTCGCCTTGCGCTGGGTGAGCCGGCCCAGGGGGTCGAATTCGATCTGGGTGCTGACGCCGCCTTCGAGCACCTCGGCCAACACACCGGTGCCGGCTTCGTAGCGGTATTCGGTCAGCTTGTCGTCGAAGCCGCGCTCTTGCAGCAGCCTGCCCACGGGGTCGTACTGGAAGCTGTAGGGACGTTCGTTCTCGTTTCTCAGCTCTGTGAGCCGGCCCAGGCGGTCCCAGCGGTAGGCGAGCCGCTGCCCGAGGGCGTCGATGCGCTGCTCGATGAGGCCAGCGGCGGTGTAGCTGTAGCGCGTGGTGCGCTGCAGGGCGTCGGTGTGGGCGAGCAGCCGGCCTTCGGCGTCGTGGCACAGATGCTCCTGGGTGCCGTCGGCCTGGGTCACGGCCTCGAGCTGGCCGGGGTGGTTGCCGGGGTGGGGTTCGTGCGTCTGGGCGAGCGCCCGGGCGCTGGTTTCGGTGTAGCGGTACTGGGTCGCGTGACCGAGGGCGTCGGTGCTTTTGATGAGCCGGCCCCGGGGGTCGTAGGTCCATTCGCTTTTGCGGCCGGAGCAGTCGGTGTGGCTGGCCAGCTGGCCTTGGGAGGTGTAGCTCAGTGTCTTGACGCCGCCCTTGGCGTCTTTGATCTGCACGGGACGGCCGGCTTTGTCGTAGGTGTATTCGGTCTTGTTGCCCTTGGGATCGGTCTCTTCGACGAGATGGCCCTGTACGTCGTAGTCTCGTCTCCATACGCCGCCGTCGGCATCGAGGATGCCGGTCAGCTGGTGCAGCTGGTCGTACTCGAAGTGCACCTGGCTGCCGTCGGCTCGCACGTGGTTTTGCAGGTTGCCGTCTTGGTCGTAGCGGTAGTCGTCGGTGCTGCCGTCGGGGTGGATGTGGCGCGTGACGTTCTTGGCATCGTCGCGGAAGAACCATTCTTCGCGCTGGTCGGGGTGGATCACACGGTAGGTGTAGCCGAGGATGTCGTAGTAGATCCAGGTCTCGGCGCCGAGCGCGTCTGTCACGTAGGTGAGCCGGATGTTCTTGTCCCACTCGAGCCGGGTGTCGAAGCTGCCGTCGTCGGCCCATTCGCGGATGGCGCGGGCTTTGGGGTCGGTGCCGTCGTATTCGAGGTTGATGCCGCGGCCGGTGCGGTCGGTGTAGCGGGTCACGAGATGGTGCTGGTACCGGTATTGCCAGGTGGCGGCGTTTTCTTCCTGGGCATGGATGAGGTCGCCGTGTTGGTCGTATTCGTAGGCGGCCAACTGGCGCACGAGTGCTCCGTCCTTGATCTCCCACAGGGCGCGGATGAGTCCGGTGTGCGCATCGGGCTGGGTGCCTACGTGGGCGATGGTCTCTTCGCCTTGTTTGCTCAGGATGTCGCTGAGCACGTATTCGCCGGCGTGGGGGCCTTTGGTGATGAGGTGGTCGTAGCGCAGGCCGGTGGCTGCGCCGTCCTGGACGTGGATGGCCACGAGGCGGAAGTGCTGCCGGCCCTGGGTTTGCACTTTGCTGGGCACGGTGTCCACGAGCTCGTAGCTCTCACGCCATGGGCTGGGCTGTGTTTGGGGGAGTTCTTTGCCGTGGTCGAGCACGAGCAGGGTCGGGCTCAGCCGGGTCAGGGTGATGTCTTCGATGGGGTCGCGGTGTTTCTGGCCTGCCTCGAGCATGGGGTACCGGTGGCTGCGCCCATCGGCGCCGTGGTAGACGAGCTGAGTTTGGCTGCCTTGTCCGAGGACGTCGACGCGGGTGCTGTAAGAGTTGACCCAGCGTGCCCCGAGCGCGCCCTGGTCGTAGGCGGCGAGGTTGCTGCGGTAGGTGCGGCTCCAGTCGATGGGCATGGGCGCGGCGAGCACGAAATCGGTATGGGTGAAGGTCTCGCAGCCGGTGGCGTAGCTGATGGAGCGCCGGGTTTTTTTGGGGGCCTTCGGGTCTGGTGCATTCTTTTTGATGCAATCGGGGCAGTCGACCAGCGCCGGCGCCTGACTCCCCACCACGCCAAGCCCGTGCCCGGCCTTGCTCCGTTCGACTTGCGTGCCCTTGTTGGCCGGCACCACGGCACTGCGCGTGCGCTTGTGTTTTTTGACGGCTTCGAGCAGCTGGTGCAGCATCCACATGATGCCCATCACTTTGCCGGCGTCGCTCATCAGGGTGAGCTGCGCGCGCAGGTCGCCTTTGCTCTGGGTCAGCTTGGCGATCACTTTTTCGACGCCCTTGACGGCGTCGGGGGGCAGGTAGCTGGCTGCCGCTGACGCCACGGCGTTGGCGGTTTGCTTGACTTGACGGTCGAGTGCCGAAAGCATCCTTGACCAGGTGCTCTCGGTCTTGGGGTTGTGCAGGCTCTTCTCGGCCACCGGCGGCGTGGCCTGCTGGAACAGCGGCTCTTTGCCTATGCATTTCTTCAAGACGCGGATCAGGTCGTCGATGAGTGCATCGGCGAGGTTCGCGCAGCTCTGCAAGATCTCGCCCAATTTGGCCATCGCGCTTTGCACGAAGGTCTCGATCTCTCCGGCGAGCTTGTCGTTCAGGTGCGTGACGAGCACTTCGATCAGCGCCGCGCCGAGCGCGTCTTTGGCGACGTGGGCGAGCTTTTGCTTGACGAGGTGCAACGCGGGCCTCAGGCTCATGCGCGCGGCACTCATGGCCGGCGGCAGCGGTATCACCCCGATCAGGTTGACCGCCAGCCCCACCCACTCCAGGAACTCGACGACGTGGTTGTTGATGAACTTCTCCACCACGTTCACGATATCCATGATGACGTCGATCAGCGCCATCACGTTGCCGATCACCGGCAGGCTTCCAGCCACCGCGCTCAGCCGCGCCAGGGTCACGTAGTCCCCGCTGATCTTGCGCAGCCACTCGTCGAACTTGCGGGCGCCCGCTCCTACGTCTTGCGGGTCGATGGTGTTGAGCGGTGCTACTGCGGTTTGAGGGGGACGTTCGGGGGTTGGGGCCGGGGCTGCTGGCTTGTTGTTGGACGTGTCGGCCATGGGGGGCAGTGGGGCTTGGAGGGGGGACAAGTGCTTGCTCGTCCAACATCCCGCCCGTCTTTCAACTCAGTTTTTGGGGCTCGAATTTTAGTTCGACAGACTTGCGGGATTCCCTCGGCCACGAAATCAACAATAGTTGTAGATCGCGATGCCCCCAACCTTGAGGACGCGCAGTTGAGGCAAGGCCTCTACCGTGCGCTGGTGGCAGCCTTTGTCGCGACGGTACCGACCCCACTGCCACCATCCCCGGCGCGCAACAGCTCACCTCGCCGACGCTCGACTTGATGAACAAGTACGACGAAGTCTGGCGACCATCAGCATGAGGGCGAAGCCCTCGCGCCGGCTGCTGCGGCAGGCGATCCGCATTGGCCGACAAAGGCCGGCCACCAGGAACGGCCCGAAGTGATCGCGCTCGGCCGCATCAAGGACCCTTCATCGAGCATGCGTGACGGGGCGCCTTCAACCACGGGCGTCGCTTCAGCCGCGCACGCGGCAGCAGAGAAAGATCTGCTCCTCGGGTGGTACGTCGCCGACCGCCGGGGCGTAGGTGTAGGAGGATTCCTCTACGATTTCAAAGCCTGCCGTTTCGACGACCTTCTGCAAATCCTCGCGCAGGTAGCCGGAGACCCGGATGGTGTTTCCGAGGAACGGGATCGCGAAATCGTCCACGTCAGCCTCCACCATCGAGAGAACGAACAAGCCGCCAGGGGCCAGCAGATGACGGACCGTCAACAACGCGAGGGGAATCTCCGCGCGTGGCAGCATCAGCAGCGAGAAGAAGGCCGCGACCGCGTCGAACTGGCCCAGGTCCCGGGGGCCGCCCGGTCGCAGGTCGGCGAGGTCCAGTTGGTGAAACGTCGCACCCGTGACGTTCTGCCGGGCGAGCTTCACCATCCCGCCGGACAGATCGATGCCCATGACCTCGAAGCCAGCGTCCGCCATCTGGCGCGCGGTCGGCACGCCGGTGCCGCAGCCGAGGTCCAGCACCCGGGATCCGGCCGGCAAGGACCTGATCAGCCATTCGCCCGCCGAGACTTGGCCCTCCTTGTGCGGGAAGGCCTCGTCATAGCGATTACCGATGGCGTCGAAGGCTTCGGCCTGGCCCTCGCGATCGAGCCGAAGGCTCTCGTAGTCAGACCCATTGTTCCTATTGTTCATGCATGTAGTCTTTCAATGAAGAATCTCCTGCTCGCTTGCCGGAAGCACGTGATTGAACCACTTCTCCCACCTCAGCCGCCCAGGACTGCGGGGATGGACGCGCCTCCTGGCCCGCACGCACGCGCAGCAAGTCCCCCGTCTCCCCGCCTCGCTGCCTCGCTGCCTCGCTGCCTCGCTGCCTCGGCCGCGAGACTGTCGTCACATTTTCCAAGGTCTTGCTGCTCTACACCTGTGCCTTCGCCGACACCGTCACGCTCTGGAAGAACACTTCAACCTTCCCCGCGTACTTCGCATCCACTCCCATCAGCACCCACACGCTGCCATCCGACGGCGCGACGACGTCCTGCTTCAATGTGCCGTTGATCTCCTTCGATGCGTAGGTGAGGCTGCTGCAATCCCCCGTGCCCACCGCGATGGAACCGAGGTCGGTGATCGCGCGGGTGAGCGTGGTGCCTGACAAGGTGTCGGAGTTGAGCCGGTTCGTGCCGTCCGACATGAGCACCGTCGTCGGTTCGGTGGCGTCAGCGAGCACGACCAGATGCGTGTCGGACCCCGTTGCGCCGGATGAATCAGCGCAACCGGTGGATGCATTGGTGAACACACCCACATTGACCTCGAAGCTATAGGTCACCCCAGGCTCCAGGCCGGTGAATTGCTTCTTGGTCCAGATCAGTGCGTCCTGGCTCCTGTTGGTCACCGACAGGTGATAGCCGGTGCCCGAGCCCGGGCTGGGCAATGCATTGCGTCGATGGTTATCAAACCGTCACGCCGTGCGCATCGCACGTCGAAAACCATAGCGACAAGCTAGAGCGCGCGGCTCGGCAATCGCGGCATTGGATGCGACAGAAATTTCGCACTCGCATACATGCCTTCGTAATGAGATCCACGACCCGGCGGGCGAGAGACAAACTGAATCTGTCGCCATCAATGCACCTATTGAAACGACGAAGACATGCCTTTGGCGGCAAGGCCATCTGCGTGGTCGAAATCAATCATCAACCAATTTGAAGCACGAAATGAGCAAACTGATCAAACGTCTTATCGCTATTTCCGCCGCCTTCGTTCCGGCCTTCGCTGCCATGCAGGTTCAAGCCGGTACGCACCACACAGCAACTGTGAAATTCGTTATGGCCAATCCTTCGAATCAAGCTGTTTGCGGGAACGTTTATATTAATGGAGTGCCGGTATGGCCAGCAATCAGGTTGCCGGCTCACGCTCCTAAGAGAGAGGTGTTTAGATTCACTAATTGGGTTGGCACACCATTTAAAACCAGTTTCTCCAGTGATTGCTATGCCCGCATTACTTCGTTCAAGTACTACAGCATTCGGCGCGATCAAACCCTGAATAGCTTCTAATGGATTCCATGGCGATTGCATGAAGGAAACGAGTGGAAGTGTGGCAAAGGAACCCCTCAATATTGACCTCGAGAAAAGCAAATAGAGGGTAAAAAGGCAAGAAAAACAGCCGCACCCATTACAAGAACTTGCTTCTGGCGGCATTGCGTGCGGCCACGCGTAAGGCCGGCAGATGCTCAAGCAAGGAGAGTCTGCAAGACGCCCTGCAGGGAATCGGGATCAGCTGCCGATGGAGAAAACCTTTGCGGCGCAGACCATTGCGGATCTGCCTCGCGAGGGTTTCTTCGGGGAGGCGCCATTAGTGGCGCTGGCATGAGGGCTTGCCGTACTTCGACCGGACCGGCTACAGGTCCGGCACCCGTGATCCGGCCGGCAAGGACCTGATCAGCCATTCGCCCGCCGAGACTTGGCCCTCCTTGTGCGGGAAGGCCTCGTCATAGCGATTACCGATGGTGTCAAAGGCTTCGGCCTGGCCCTCGCGATTGAGCCGAAGACTCTCGTAGTCAGACCCATTGTTCCTATTGTTCATGCATGTAGGCTTTCAATGAAGAATCTCCTGCTCGCTTGCCGGAAGCACGTGATCGGACCACTTCTGCCACCTCAGCCGCTCAGGACTGCGGCGATGGACGCGCCTCCTGGCCCGCACGCACGCACAGCAAGTCCCCCGCCTCGCCGCCTCGCCGCCTCGGCCGCGAGACTGCCCTCACCCTTTCCAAGGTCTTGCTGCTCTACACCCGTGCCTTCGCCGACACCGTCACGCTCTGGAAGAACACTTCAATCTTCCCCGCGTACTTCGCATCCACTCCCATCATCACCCACACGCTGCCATCCGACGGCGCGACGACGTCCTGCTTCAAGGTGCCGTTGATCTTTTTCGATGCGTAGGTGAGGCTGCTGCAATCCCCTGTGCCCACCGCGATGGAACCGAGGTCGGTAATCGTGCGGGTGAGCGTGGTACCTGACAGGGTGTCGGAGTTGAGCCGGTTCGTGCCGTCCGACATGAGCACCGTCGTCGGTTCGGTGGCGTCAGCGAGCATGACCAGATGCGTGTCGGACCCCGTTGCGCCGGATGAATCAGCGCACCCGGTGGATGCATTGGTGAACACACCCACATTGACCTCGAAGCTATAGGTCACCCCAGGCTCCAGGCCGGTGAACTTCTTCTTGGTCCAGATCAGCGCGTCCTGGCTCCTGTTGGTCACCGACAGGTGATAGGCGGTGCCTGAGCCCGGGCTGGGCAATGACTCGGCCACCCAAGCTGCATCCGTCGGCGCGTTCGAAGAGGTGTAGTCACTCAGCCCGCCGACCCACTCTGTGACGCCTTGCGCGAAGTCCTGTTCGAAGGTGGTGTCACACGTGTTCGTCGTCGAGCAGTGGCTGGCGAACAAGCTGGCGAAGGAGATGACTACGGCGCACTTCATGGGTATGGTGGTGTTTTCGGCTTCAAGGTAAGGAGGGTGCCACTGAGAGGCTGAGAGTATTTCGATCATGCCCGCTCATCACGCCAAAAGACCCCTGCTCGTCGTTGCAAATGCTCGCCATAGCCCCGGCTATGGCTGTGCTTTGCGCCTAGATCAGGTGCCTTTTGACGTGCTGCTCGGACACGCTCGAAAAACTCTCAGCCTCTGAGCTGTGGGATTGCATGCATTTCACCATGAACGAACCACGGTCTTGTCTGATTCACATGAGGTGCCATCGGCCCGATCAAGGAACACCATCGTCAGGCACTGAGCACCCTGCCCTTCAGCCCGGAGTATCCATGCGATCCTGCGCAGTCCATTGCGGCCACAAGGGGACGAAATGGCCTCCGTCGTTGTGCAGGTAGACGGACCTGTCGCCCGGCGCACCCACCGTGTGCAGTGACGACAGCGTTAGCCCGCCATCGGGACGCTGCTGAAAGGCGTGCACCTGCAGGCCGAGTGCACTTGCGATCATGTGCATGGCGCCGTTGTCGTTGTCGAACATCTGGCCAGTGAGGCTCAAGCCGAGGCGGTCCGCACCCCTGCGAAGTCTTGCGGCCCGCGCCTCCACCTCTTTCGCATCGCGGCCCTTGGTCCTCGGTTTGCCCAGCGCGAGCTGGGCCATCGTGTCGAACCAGCAGATGTTGCCTTCACCCGAAGCGCTGCCGCGCTTGAAGAGTCGTAGCAACTGGCTCTCGCGCCAGGACTCGCCAGCGTGAGACTGATCGGCCGGCATGCCATGTGTCGGGTGCTGCAGCCATCCCTGCAGCACCATCGAGCGGCGCAGCCGCGCCGATGCTTTTCCGACCCTCACTATCGTGTCTGTCTCCTCGCGCGTAGGTCGCACATCGCTTTCCACGACTGAGAGGAATCGCTGGCCTGCTCGGTGAACGAGCTGTTCCAGCACTTGCATCATCTGGGACTCATCATCGGGAAGTGCAGGCGTCTGCACACCCAATTCACCGAGCAGCAGAGCGGCCTCAGCGGCTTGATTGCGCAGGATGGTGAAATTTTGGTCTTCGCGCGGCGAAGCCGGCAAAGCCCGCGAGGGACCGACGGGACGAGGTGGCGATGAGGCCAATGTTGCTGGCAAATCGGGTTGATAGGGCCACAAGTTCGGGTCGAGGTGGTTGGCGAGAAAGTCAAGATCTTCTTGCGATGCCGCGCCTCGAGTCGTGGCAGCGGGAGCGAGCACCTCCGCAGGCGTCGCCGGCCGCTCGCCCATGGCCGCTGAGATCTCGTTCAAACGTCTGGTTCTTGGCTTGCGAGGCACGACGAGGGGGAGCGACAAAACTGGTTGCGCCTGCGCACCTTGCGAGCCATCGCTTGCGCGCCTGCCCCGCTTGGCCTTGGATGGCTCGGCGTCCTTGCCGGTCTTTTCCGCTGACACTTGCTTCGCGAGCGGGACATCGATCTCGGAGTCGCTGTCGGTGTTGTAGTTGACACTGAGCTGTCCGTCGTTCAACCGCGAGACATAGGTTCCTATCGATTGGGCGATGTTGTCTTCGACCACCTCGTTCGCGTCGTAAAACGCCTGGGCCGCGCGCGAAAGCCACGCCGGGCCGCGATGCACTTCCGGTGGCAGATCAAGGTCCAAGGCGCACACAGTGCAAGGCCGCATGGTGCCGGCCATCATCTTGTGATCGATGCTTCTTCCGGTGACGCTTGTGAACGCCTCCTTGATCCTGCGCTCGGCATGGAGATCGATGGACTTGCCATGTTGAAACTCCGTGTCTGTGGGTACGCGAAAACTGCCCTTGGAAATGGCCTGCATGATGGCGGACCCGAGCCCTTCTTCCTCGTGCTTCGCGAGCTGGAGGCCAAGCTTCAACTTGTGGCGACTCACCCGCTTGGCTCGCACGTCGTCGTTCACATTCGAGAGCATCTCCTTCAGCTTTCCGCTGGAAAGAAATTCATTGATCTTGAGGTTGATCGCAACGCTATTCGACGAAACCCAGATCTGCTGCTCGCTGGTGTCGAAGTAGCACTGCACGTCACCCATCATTTTGAATTCGCTCTTGAGCGCGGTGGACAACCAACGCAAGGCCTGCTTGTCGCGCTCGTGCCTGAATGAGCGCGGCGGCATCACGAGTTCCGGGCTGTTTGCATAAATCTCGGCCAGCCTGTTCTTCGTGGCACGCTTGATCAGGAGCTCTCCTGGAACGCCATTGACAACGAAGAGCTTGTTGGCCTTGGCACGAAAGCCAGAAACCAGCACACGTGACATTCGCGACGAAGTCGGCGCATCGAGCTTGGACAGCAAATCGTCGAGTTCGGGGAATTGATGAAGCTTGAGCTCGGGGCGCTGCGCCTCTATCTCGCCGCGCGTTCGCACCACGCCGCCGGGCCGCAGGAGCAGTTCCATCAGATTGGCGACTTCCCCCGACGCAGTCACGAGTCTTGCCGCGTTGGGCACGGAGAGATCAGGGTCGCTCTTCATGGCCTGTACGGCCGCGCTCATCGGGTAAAGCTCTTCCCGGATGGCTCGCAGAAACAGATCTGCTTTTGTTTCTGGAATGGGCAGCGTCCGCGCACGGTCTACCAGCCCGACCTCGCGCAGGGCGTTTCCGATATCAACCCAATGCATGTTGTAGCCCGGCAAGTGACGCAGGCGGTGATCGGTGCAAGACAGCCTGGGGCCATTCACCTTGAAATAGCTGTTGATGGTGGCGGCGTTGACTTTGAGCAGTCGCGCCAAGGCTTTCTCGCTGGCATTGCGATTTTCGTTCCAGGTGCGCAGCACCTGGACCAGCAGTTCCGCACTCATCGGATACGGCAACTGGGCGGCAGTGTCGTCGTGCCCCAGGTCGATGAACAGGCCGTGAAGGTCCTGCACGGCCTCGTAAAAGCCATTCAAGCGACACAACGAACTCGGCTTGCGTTTGAGCTGGCCGCTCTTGCTGAAGTAAGCCCGGATGTCGGCTTCTGGAATGCTCGTCGCATCGGCGAGCTTGTGCCGCAACGGCCGCCCGGCCTCCTTGTTCTTGATCATCAGTTCCAGCAGCTGCTTCAGCTGCTGGGCGTCCTGGATGCCACCTCTATGTGTGCCGCGTTCGTAAAAGGCTGGGTAGCTGACAAGGGGTTCGTCGTGCGCGGCGCTTGCGGCAGCGTCCTTCGCCGCCTTGGTTTTGAGTGAGTGCTTGATCAGTTCGAGCGCCTTGCTCTCATCCTCCGGGTTCTTTCCGGCGTAACGCAAATATGGCGCGCGGGTTTCGTTCTCGCATCGAAGCATGGCCACAGGGTCGCTGCTGCCGTTCGGTGTGATCAAGTGGCGAACGATGTTGTTGCGTTGATCGACAACCTCACCTTTCGACCCTTCGCACAGCTGGTCGACGTACTTGGCGAATGTCGCTGTCGAGGGGCGCCGGCGGTGGTTGTCGATCTCATGTTGGCAAAACGCCTGATATGCACACCCCAGGTGCTGGGCCAACAGCTGCCATCGATGGTTCCATAAATTTCGCGCCCCCGATGCGATGTAGGACGGGCGGGGGAAGCGACGCTTGTCGCTCTTCAGCGATCGGGCCTTCCTCACCGACCTCCGCATCTCATCGAGTACGTCGTTCTCGTCCTTCTCGTCGTTGAGCGAAGGCACGAGCCGAATGTCGGCGAGCTCGCCGTTCGTATCGAGCCGGCGCAGCACGTGAACTAATCCAGTCGTCCCCGGAATACGGATGCCGAATTTCTCTACGCCATCGACGCCGGTTTTGCTGTGCACGGCATTCGGCTTGGTCGTCAGGTCGTTCAATATCCAGAGAAATAGGCCTCCGTTCACGTACTCGAATCGGGGCGCTTTGCGAAAGGCTTCGTACAGCTGCCGAAACTCCCTGGAACGTGGGCCGGACGTCCACATGGCCCGCAATCGCTTGCCCATGTCTTTGAACGATGCGCCGCACAACAAGAGTTGGGACCGGCTTTGGCAGGCCGCAGACTCCATGAGCTCAAGGGCCTTCTGAACGGCGTTGTGACGGATATCGCCGGACGGAACCATCCGAAGATCGGCCACCCCGTCATGATCGTCGCGGCGCAAAACATGGACACTGCCGCTCACGCCAGCTATCTTGATCGTATGAAGCGCGATGTTCGGTTTGCCCGTGGTTTGCGCGCGCAACCTAGGACCCTCGGTCAAAGTCGCGATCAGGTCCACGAAATTCGATGCGGTCAGTTCATCGACCCTGTTCTTGTTGTAAGTCTTGAGCAGGGAGGTGAAGCTCGCCCTGCAGCCCCTGTTGCTCCAGCCCCTGTCAGTGATGTTGCGCGACGGAACATAGGCATCGAAGCTGGGCTCAGCTTCTACGGCCGGTCGATCTTTTGGCGCGACGGTATTCGTTGGCAGTATGGCTGTCCGCAGCCGTTGCAAAGGCTCTTGTGAAGTGAAGTCCTCTTGCCTTCGCCTCTTGCCCAGGCCCGCGGCAAAGACACCTGCGGAAACAGGCATGGACGCACGCGAGGGCGCGGTTCTTGGCTCGTCAGATTGATCACTGGAACGGGACGACCCACTGCTGTCAGATATCTTCATGCTCAATCCATTGGCTTCCTTGCCCAATCTACCTTTGTTGCATCGGCCGCGTGAACATGGACGCGAATCAATCGCCGCGCAAGCGAAGGCCGCAAGGCTCCTGCCGTGCGGCCTTGACGACGCGCGAGCGGCATGGCCTGCGGGAAGCGCTGCACGGCACTGGCCACGCTTCTCTACAATGCGCCCCCTTTGCATCCGCTCGAATTGCCCGCCCATGGACGTCGTCGTCAACGAAGAACTCAAAGCCTATATCGATCCGCTAACCTCGGAGGAATACGACGCCCTGGAACGCAGCATCCTGTCCGAAGGCTGCCGAGATGCGCTGGTGCTGTGGGGCGATGTGCTTGTCGACGGTCACAACCGCTACGGCATCTGCCGCAAGCATGGCCTGCCGTTCCAGACGGTGCAAACACCCGTTTTCAATCCATTGAGGACGTGCACCTTTGGATGATCGATCAGCACCTGGGCCGGCGCAGCATCTCGGACTTCCAGCGCGGTGTGCTCGCCCTGCGAAAGCGGGAGATCGTGGCCGAACGGCGCACCCGAGATGTCACCGCGACCAGCTCCGCACCGCAAGAGCCGGGGGCCGAAGCGCCTCCCGCAAGCGCAGACAGTGCGGCAAAACCAGACTCACTCGACTCACTCGACTCACGCGAGGCATTGGCCAAGGCCGCACGCCTGAGCAGCAGTCAGGTCGTGCTGATTGAAAAGATCCAAAAGCAGGCGGCGCCCGAACTGGTGGCGGCTGTCAAGGCCGGCACGATCTCGATCAATGCAGCAGCCGCGGTCGCGAGCCTTCCCGCCGAGGAGCAAGCTGCCGCCGCGGCCGGCGGCAAAGACGAGTTGAAGCAAGCAGCGAAGCGCGTACGCGAATCGAAGCGCAAGCCGCAGGGCGATTCGTCCGCCGCACCGCAGGAGGCCGCCGAGTCTGAAGAAACCGTGGAGTCGCTGCAGCAGCGCATCGCCGTCCTGAACACAGAAAACGCGGCGTTGCGCCAGCAGGTGGCGATGTTGAAAGAGCAACTGCTGGCATACGCGGCGGGCGCCGATCAGACCGCGGATCTGTCCGCGCCGTTCTGACCGCCGACAACCTGCCGCCGTCGAGTTATCGAACCAGCAAAGGTGGTTCGCTGACGGACCGTGTCCGAGATGCGTGCCGTGAAAGCATTCCTTATGGACGACATTGACATCAGCAGCCATAAGGCGCAGAACTCAAACGGGTTTGTTCCGTCAAACCTTATTGGTTCGCAAGGAGGCCGTCCATGAAGACTTTCGCTCGCACGTTGGCAGTCACACTCGCAGCGCTTCTCCTCTCACTGGGCTCCGCCCCGGCAGACGCGGCTCGTCAAGGCCACTGGGGCGGGCATTCCTCGCATGGGCACGGTGGTCACCACGGTCATGGCTGGTTCTGGGGTGGCTTTGGCACCGGCATCGGCCTCGGTTACTACGGACCTTGGTACCCGGGTTACGTCGTGGTCGAGCCTCCTTCCGCCGCCTACTACGGCCGCTCACAGACCCGCGCGAGCCCGCTTCAACCTCCATGCCGGACCCTATCTTCTATCCGCGCAACGGCCAGAGTTCTGAACAGATCGAGGCAGACCGCCAGAGTTGCAACCGCTGGGCCGCCACGCAGTCCAACGCGATGGCAGATGCCGGCGTGTTTCATCGTGCCACCCTCGCGTGCATGGAGGGTCGGGGCTACACGGTGAAGTAGAGGGTCGAACTGAGAGGCTGACGGAGATGTCAATGAACAAAGCCGCATCCGATGCTGTCTTCGCGGGCTCGATGCCCGAGCTCTACGACAGCTACCTCGTTCCACTCATCTTCGGCCCCTACGCCGTCGATCTGGCGATCCGCGTGGCAGCTCTCGATCCATCGCGTGTGCTCGAGACCGCCGCCGGCACGGGTGTCGTCACTCGCGCGATGGCATCGGCCTTGCCTGCCAATGTGGACCTGATTGCGACTGACCTGAATCAACCGATGCTGGACCGTGCCATGGCTGTCGGCACCCAACGACCGGTGCGGTGGCAACAGTCGGACGCGACGCAGTTGCCGTTCGAGGACGCGAGCTTCGACATCGTCGTTTGCCAGTTCGGTGTGATGTTCTTCCCGGACAAAGTCCGCGCATTTTCCGAAGCGCGGCGAGTACTGCGGCGTGGCGGCGTGCTGATGTTCAATGCCTGGGATCGAATCGAGGACAACGAGTTCGCCCATGTCATCACGACGTCGCTCGGCGTACTTTTTCCTGCAGAGCCTCCGCTCTTCCTGGCGCGCACACCGTACGGCTATTTCGATCGACGGGCGATCGCGGATGACTTGGAGAAGGCGGGGTTCAGTGCAGTGCCGCGCTTCGAAACAATCACCGAGCGCAGTCGCGCGTCGTCAGCGCGTGTGCCCGCCATCGCCTATTGCCAAGGGACACCCTTGCGCAACGAGATTGAGGCCCGTTCTGCTGGAAGTCTGACCGAGGCTACATCGGTGAGTGCCGCTGCAATTGCCAAACGATTCGGCGATGGATCGGTAGACGCAAAGATCCAGGCACACGTCGTCGTGGTCGAAAACTGACCTGGATATTCGCCCCCCGCATTCCCGAGCACACGCGGCAGCCTCACGGTAAAGACAGCTTTGGTTTCGTCGGAGCGTGCAGAGATGTCGCCACTGTCACAGGCGCTTCGACCAGACGTGGGCGGCGCGTTTTTTGAATTTCTGTGCCTGTTCTTCGTCGACTTGCGGCGACGTGAGGTTCTTCGCCACGGATATTGGCTCTCAGCCTCTCAGCTACCGCTCCCATATGGCCGGGTGATGATCTCGAGGTAGTGCCCGTCGAGGTCGTTCCAATACACGCCCCTCCCGCCATCGTGACGGTTGATGCGATCCGGCTGTTGGTGTGCTGGATCGGCCCAGTACGGAAGCCCGCGCTCGCGGATGCGCCCGAAGATCCGGTCGAACTCCTCTTCGCTCACGAGGAAGGCATAGTGCTCTATGAGAACGACCTTGTCCGTCTGAATGAAGTCCAGGGTGACGCCGTTGTCGAGTGCGACGGCATGGAAGGGACCGAACCTGACCGGCGCCTTGAGACCAAGAATCTCAGCCAGGAAGTTTGCAGACGCCAGCGAGTCGCGGGCATGAACAATCGTGTGATTCAGATCGATGGACATGGGGGTTCTCGCAGCTGAACGTTGCCAACGGGTGATGGATTTCCACGTTCTCAGATTCCATGACTACGGCCGCCCACTGGTCGGCATGGTGGAGATGAGTGCGGCGCCACAACTGACCTTGTGCCCCTCGAAGGCCACGGGGATGCCGTCGATCAGCACCTTGGGGTCTCCCTCGGCAATCACACAATTGTTGTGCCCCCTGTGCGGGCAGCTGACTTGATCGCCCTTGCGTGCGACGGCCATGCCCATGACCTTGCTCTTGGGGGCCGCTGATGTGACCTTGCCGCCATGGCTGGTGGGGTCGTTCAAACGGATGACGCCGCGCATAAGTTGCTCCGATGTCGATTGGAATCACTTGGCTACAGATGCCTGCGGTGTCTCCGCATTTTCGGCCTCGCGCTTCTCATAGAACCACACCTTGACATGACACGGGGTTTCCGTATCAAACATCACCCCATGACCTTGTTCATCGGTCATACCATCGTAGCCACACGTCGCCTTGGATTTGAAAGAACTCATTGCTGACTTTCGTTTAGTTTGAAAACCCTTGCTGCTTCGGTCCCGCGTCGTGGCGCAGCCCCCACCAGGGCAGGTAGGCGTGGTTCCCGCCACGAGCGCGGAACCAGTCTTTGCTCGGGTCGATGGGGCGCACCTTGGCCGGAGGCACCACCACTACGGCGCTCGGGTGTCCGGCGTCACTGGTGCCGGCCACCAGCACGTTCTTGCCCAGGTGGTTGGCGTAGGCAATGCCCAGCGCGACATTGGTCAGCGCGGTGCCGGCCCCCATTTCACCCAGCAGCGCCGGGGTGTTGAAGGTCTGCTTCATGAAATCGAACTCAGGCAACTCGGTGGTGAGCGTTTGCGCGAGGTGGCCGATGCGGTCGCTTGAAGTGGGGTGGGTGTTGTTGGCATCGTGAATCACATAGCCAATATCGGTGTCTTGCTTGCTCGCGTTGTGCGCGGCGGCATCGAGCGTGGCCTTCCAGGCTTGCACGGCACGCGGAGGCTCTCCCTTCTTGACCTCGAAGTCGGTCACGGCCTTGGAGGCGGGGTACCCCACCCAGGCCAGCGGGTCGCGCTCGGTGTTGAAGCCGGGGCCGGCCAGGATCAGCAGCACCAGGTTCTCGTTGATCTGCTCGTTCTTGGAGGGAAAGTTCGGTGCATCCCAATTCATCGCCCACACGGTTTCATTCGGGTGCGCTTGCAGGTAATCGAGCGCGGCCGTCAACGAGGTGAAGCCCGCATTCGGCCCGCCCATGGTGACGTGCACATTGGGAGGTGTGGCGCGGCTCCACAGCGTGGGGAAGTTGGGGTTGCCGATATCAAAGTTGCTGGCGATATTCTTCACCACAAAGTCGCGAGCCTCCACCGGATCGAGCTTGTTGCCCGCAGGCAAGGCGTACTCCACATGAATGCCGGCCAGTTCGCGCCATCGCTTCTGGTTCTTGGTGTGAACGTTGTAGAAGTAGTCGGAGCTGGAGAAATAGATGTCGTGGAACTGGCGCATTAGCTGTTCAATGTATTTGTGGTGATAACCCTTGAAGGTTTCCTCTCCGTCGTTTCCAGCTGCAATCTCAGCAATGGCTTGCAGCTTGGAATATTTCTGCGGTTTCGCCTTCACCATGTCGTCTTCCTTGTTCGGCTTGACGAGCCCGAGTGTCCACAGCAACTGCCACTCAGTCGAATAGTCCATCCGCTGCAAAGGATTGAGCCATTGCAGCCCGACCACCTGGGCCATGAAGGGCTTGGGCTGCTCGGCAGTGGCCGACGAAGGCAAGGGCGCAGTCGCCGCAAAAGTCGATGCCGCTGGGGCGGAGGCACAGGCGCTGGTCAAGGCAAGCACGGCGATGGCAAGCAAGGCGGGCATGGCAAGCAATCGGGTCATGAGTTGTCCATCGGTAAGGGGTTGACCAGCCGAAACGTCGGCACGCCAGATCAACCAGAGTGCGATACCGACACCGAGGATGAAGCTCAGCAGGGCCCAGGCGAAGCGTCGGGTGGGGGTGGAGATCAAAGCGTTCATGTGTTCGCATCCCACTTCGGCGCGGGTGCCCATTCACGCTCGTCGGTGATCGTGTCCGGCATCTTGCATTCGGCGTCCGCCCACTTGTAGGCAGTTCGTTCTTTGAATTTTCCTTTGTCGAAGTATTCAAAAAACACCTTGTGCGGATCACCATCACCCAGCCCGTCAAGGAACCGCCAATCCGCCGCAATCCGAAGCTGGTGCAAGTCGGCCTCCCGAATGTCGCAATTGCCAATCGCCACGTCATAGGCGAGCGCCTTCTCGGCGTGCATGGGGTTGGTCATGATGGTGGAGTGGTCGGTGGCGTGGGTATCGAGGTTCTTGGCCAGGTAGGTTTTGATCTCCTTGCTGCGCCACGCCTTGTATTCATCGGTGGCCTTTTGAGATTCGTCTGGGCTGTCTTCGGCCTCCACCTTCTCGCCGCTTTTGTACAGACCCTCGCGTTTGGCCTGCATGCGCAGGTAGGCATGGTGCTCGTAGCGCAGCGCGGCTTCGCTTTGTTCGGTGCCCTGCGGCGCGTCATTGCGGCTACCGTCCTTGGTCTTGTGGGTGTCGGCATAGGGGTCGCCGGGCTCGACCTGCCGATTGACATTTCGGTACGCGCCAGGGGCATCGAAGCCCTGGTCGAACTGCTCGCTGGGAAAACCGAACTGCACCGACTCGGGCACGAAGGGTTCGGGCAGCGGCGGCGCTCGCAGCGGCAGCTTCCAGTCGTTGGGCGGCAGGGCGTTGATGCGCACCTTGGCCGCCTTCAAACCGACGATGGCCAAGGGCGCAAACCCGATCGTCAATAGCGTGCCAAACACCTTGCCCAAGGCGCCCTGGTAAGCCGCCACCCCCTTTGCGATGGAGTATTCCGCTTTCGGCGATTCGGGATACCAAAAATCCTGGCTGCCCGGTTTGAGGCGGCTCGTCTTGGTATTGCGATAGTGATTGTCCCAATAGTCGTATTGCCCCTGCTCGCCAACCTTGAAGCCTTGCGCAAATACGCGCTGCGTGAACACGCCATCGCCGTATGTTGCCGTGATCTCGGCGTCGTTCAGGCCGCGCCAGCCGATGCCTTGCACTGTGGTGGCCGAAATCACCTGGTCGTGCGGGTTGCAGTAGAGCGTGACGCGGCCATAGGTCGAATTGTTGAGGCCGTACTTGACCCGGTCGGCTTCGGCGGTAAAGCCGTGCACTTTGTTCGACATGCGCAGATTGATGGGCTCGGGGGGCTGCTGCGCCGAGGCCTGCTTGCGGATGATGTCGAAGAACGCCGCCAGCGTCTTGGTGCGCGCGCCCACTGTCTGCCGCCCGGTGCGGCCCTGGGGGTCGGCCATGCCACGCTCGCTCCAGCTGTCGGCGAAGTTGTCTTTGACCAGGCTGTAAGGCGCATTGCACAGAACATAGGTGTCGGCCACACAGCGCCCGCTGTGTCGGGCCGCGTCGGTGACGTTGGGCATCCTGTCGCCCAGGAAGGCCGCCGCGATGCCCACCATGTTGCCCTGGCTGTGGCACACGATGGTGATGGGCACATCGGCCTGCTTGGAGCGAATGGATTCGACCAGCTTGGCCAGCCGGTGCGCAGCGAGCACGTAGTAGGGCCGGGGCGGACAGCTGTAGACGTTGCGGTCGTTGGTGGGGTTCAGGTGCTGCACATGCACCCACAGGAACATGTCCTCGCTCAAGCCCTGACCCCACAGGTCGGGCAACGAAGTGCAGCCGTTGGCGAAGGGGCCGCCGCCCCAGTAGTCTTTTTCGTTGAGGTAAACACCCGAACCGTATTCCTGCAACTCTTCGCCGTTGGCCTTGTAGCCCCAGCGGAAACGGATCACGGGCGAGAAGGTTTCCTTGGCCTGGATGAACGTCTTGGGCTTCATCTCGGGGTTAATGAACCCGCTGGGCGTCAGCTCGGCCATGTAGCTGGCCGGTGACAGCTGCCCCGCCGCGGGGCCTAAGTATTTCAGGTGCTCATCACGCCGGGCCAGCCGGGCGTTGAGCCCTTCGCACAAGCCCTGCTCGGCCTGTTCGTACCACTCGCCATCGGAGTTGACTCCATGCACAAAGATCGTGATGCCGGGCAGGGGCATTTGCATCAGCACGTCGAGCTGGGCGTGGCTGAACAGCGTGACGCCTTCCTTGTAGGCCACGCAGATGTTAATCGGGTCGTCGATGGGGCTGGGGTTGCTGGATGCGCCGGCGGTGGGGTCGATGCTCATGGGGATGCGGTCAAAGAAGAATTGGCGGGTGCTGAGAGGGGATGTGCGCGCTTCAGGATCGACGTTTCAAGAGCGCGGCATGAAGAAGAAGTTTTTCAGCCGCTGCATGCCGTTGGCGACGACTTTGGTACCTTGGCCGCTGGCATCGGTCTGACCCGACACATCGCCGCCATCTTCGTTGCCGATGTGCAGTTTCATGCCTTCGACCGGCCCGCCATCGGCGGGACGCAGCAGCCGGGGCGCGCGGCCGAGGTCGCCTTCGCTGAACGTGGGAAAGTCGGTGCTCATGCTTCGGCGCTGTGCTGCTTGCCGGTGGCCTTCAATCGCTTCCACGTGGTGATGAGCAAGGCCTCGGCGCTGCAAATGGCCCCTGCCTTGTCGGTGCGCATCTCGAAGCCTTCGCCACGCGGTTCGGTCTTGCCTTCGTTCATGGGCGTGCTCAGAGGCTGACGATGGGCAGGCCCTTCAGCTCGACAAGCGGCAGGTCGCTTCGGGTAGTGAGGCAGGTGATGTGGGCGCTAAGGTCATCGCATACGCCGCTAATGATGTCGATGCGCTGCGGCAGCAGGGTGTCTTCGAAGAGCTTGCCGTGCTGACCCGCGAAACGCAGACGCTCGGGACGGTTGTTCTGATTGAGCGCACGGGCAAGCAAATCGTGCGCGATGTCGGCGAAATTCATGCAATCCTTCCTCGGGGCGCTGTGCGGCATTCTTCACGATGCCCGCGCTAAATCTTGATCCGGCGGGAGTGTAGAGCTGGGGCTTGACCTTGCCACCCCTCTCTCGGGGGTGGTCAGTCGTGCCGCGGCGAGCGCGGCCCCGGTACCCTTTGCGAGGGTGCGTTTCCCTGGTAACTGGCTGCGTATCGCCGTGCGGTCGGACCTGCGCTTTGCCCACCTTTCTACGAAAGCCGATCGGCTCTCCCGATACCCGCCCTCACAAGGCGGGGTAGTCGGCCATGACCTCACCCAGCCGGATGGCACCCTGCGGCTTCCACGCCGGATTGAATTTCAGGTCGCTCTTCGGAAACAGCATCACCACGGTCGAGCCCAGCAGGAAGCGGCCCATCTCTTCGCCCTTGGTCAAGACGATGTTTTGATCCTGGTACTGCCACTCGCGCATGCCGCTGGACCGCGGCGGCGTCACCACGCCGTGCCACACCGTCGCCATGCTGCCGACGATGGTCGCCCCAACGAGCACCATGATCCAGGGGCCGCGCGGACCTTCGAAGATGCACACCACGCGTTCATTGCGCGCGAACAAGCCCGGCACACCCCTCGCGGTGATTGGGTTGACCGAGAACAGTTCGCCGGGCACGTGAATCATGCGAAGCAAACGTCCATCACACGGCATGTGGACTCGGTGATAGTCGCGCGGGCTCAGGTACAGCGTGGCGTAGCTTCCATGCTCGAACTGCGAGGCAAGACGCTCGTCGCCGCCGACGAGCTCGGTCGTCGTGTAGTGATGGCCCTTGGCCTGGAAGATTCGATCGCGGTCCACCGGGCCGAACTGGCTGATCGCACCGTCGACAGGGCAGATGAGGTCGGCCTGCGCGATGGGGCGCACCCCCTCGCGCAATGCGCGGGTGAAGAAGTCGTTGAAGCTCGCGTAGCTCGTGATGTCGGAGTTGGCCGCCTCGCTCATGTCCACACCGTAGCTCGCAACGAAGCGGCGGATAGCTGCCGTCGTGAGCGAGCCCAGCCTGGCTGATGCAAGCTTGCCTGCGAGCGCCGTCAGCGCCTGCTTTGGATACAGGTATTGAGGGATGACTGCGAGGCGAGCTGACACATTGATTTCCGCGATGGAGGGGACCGGAGTGTATCGAGGGGGCGGACCCCCTCGAGGCATCCTGGTTGGGAGTCTGGCGCGCCGCGGCCTGCCCACCCGCACCCTTGCCCCACCTTGCTGGGCGCCAGAGCAAGGCAAGCAGAAGTCCGCCGTAAAACGAATGACTTCGCGTAATCCGACACCAGCGTCCACCGCCAGTTCTGAATTGCATGGCACGTGGGTGGATGCGCCGTGCTCGAACGCGAAGTCAACAGGTACAAACCATTCGCGGACCGGTCGCCTGGGGGGAATGCTGCTTGCTTCCGAACGTCGTAGCGGTCAAGCTTCTACTGCACGACGCCATCCCGCAAGCAGGGCGTACGCAATCTGCGCGTGGACAACCTGGGCAAGGCCATGGCGGCCGCGCTCTTGCTGATGACGACCTAAGCCCGAAGGAATTGGAATTTTGCAGAACCACCGCTTGCATTGGCTTGTGACCGGAAGTGTGCAGCCCAAGGAGGCCCGATGATTCCCTGGCTGCACGCTGAAACCGACCCCCTGCCCGAGGCGCGACTGGCGCTGCCGCAAGGTTCGGACGCGCCTGGCCTGCTGGCGGCCGGCGGTCAGCTGACGCCTGAGCGGCTGGTCGAGGCCTACTCCAAGGGCATCTTCCCCTGGTACAGCGAGGGCCAGCCGGTGCTGTGGTGGTCACCCGACCCGCGCATGGTGCTGATGGTCGACGAGTTCAAGCTGTCGCGTTCGCTACGCAAGACCGTGACCAAGTTCGCGCGTACGCCGGGCTACGAGGTGCGCATCGACAGCGCCTTCGCCCGCGTCATCACCGCCTGTGCCGGCACGCCTCGCGAAGGACAGGACGGCACCTGGATCGTCGCCGCCATGATCGACGCCTACCGGCACTGGAATCAACTCGGTGGCGTTCACAGCTTTGAAACCTGGATCGATGGGGAACTGGCGGGCGGCTTGTACGGCGTGAGCCTCGGCCGGATGTTCTTCGGCGAATCGATGTTCGCTCATCGAACCGATGCGTCCAAGGTCGCTCTGGCTGCGCTCGTGTGTTTCTGCCGCGAAAACGGCGTGACCATGATCGATTGCCAGCAACGCACCGGCCACCTCGCCTCCATGGGCGGAAGAGAGATCCCGCGCATCGAGTTCGAGCGTCGACTCTCTCTCAGTCTCGGGGCTCCGCCGATCCGCGATTGGACCTATCATCCGTCGATGTGGCGGCACCTGCAGATGTCCGACGCCCGGACCGCCGCAGTCAAGGTCAAGGACAGCGCGTAAGTGACCCACCCGAAAGAGCTTCCGCTCGCATCGCTTCAGTTTTACGCCACGGCGCCGTACCCGTGCAGCTACCTCGGCGGCCGCATGGCGCGCTCGCAGGTGGCCACGCCCAGTCACCTGATCCATGCCGACGCCTATTCGGGCCTCGTCGCCAACGGTTTTCGCCGCAGCGGCATGTTCACCTACCAGCCGTATTGCGACGGCTGCCGCGCCTGCGTCCCGCTACGCATCCCCGTCAACGACTTCCGTCCCACGCGCAGCCAGCGCCGGGCGTTGAAGGCCCACGCCAACCTGCAGACGCGCGTGCTGCGACTGTGTTTCGTGCCCGAGCATTACCGGCTGTACCTGCGCTACCAGGCTGGCCGCCACAGCGGCGGGGGCATGGACCACGACAGCATCGACCAGTACACGCAGTTCCTGCTGCAAAGCCGGGTGAATTCGCGCTTGGTGGAGTTTCGGGAGCGGAACGCGGATGGGTCGGCAGGTGTTTTGAAGATGGTGTCGATTCTGGACATCCTGAACGACGGACTGTCTGCGGTCTATACCTTCTACGAACCCGAGCCGCACACGAGCTACGGCACGTACAACGTGATGTGGCAGATCGAGCAGACGAAGTTGCTGAAGCTGCCGCACGTGTACCTCGGGTATTGGATCGCGGAAAGCGACAAGATGGCCTACAAGGCGCAGTTTCAGCCGAATGAGCAGTTGATCGATGGGAAGTGGGTCAGGCAGGCTGAGGGAAAGGGTTGAGGCACCGAGCCCTCAGAGGCTGAGAGTTTTTCGAGCGTGTCCGAGCAGCGCGTCAAAAGGCTCCTGATCTAGGCGCAAAGCACAGCCATAGCCCGGGCTATGGCGAGCATTTGCAACGACGAACAGGGGTCTTTTGGCGTGATGAGCGGGCATGATCGAAAGACTCTCAGCCTCTCACCCCAGCCCTCTCCCGCCAGCGGGAGAGGGAGTTCATCCGGAGTGCCTTGCTCCCTCTCCCGCTGGCGGGAGAGGATTGGGGTGAGGGTTCTCTCAAGCTATCGCTCCACTCTTGAAACCACTTCATCCGCAATTGCCAAACAACCAGTCAACCCCGGCGATTCGATTCCGAATAGGTTCACCAGCCCCGCCACGCCATGCTCGGCAGGCCCCTGGATGACAAAGTCGCGAGCCGATTCGCCCGGCCCGTTCAGCTTGGGCCGGACACCGCTGTAGGCCGGCTGCAGGGCACCGTCGACCAAGCCCGGCCAGTAATCGCGGATGTCCGCGTAGAAGCCCTCGCCGCGCATAGGATCAACGCGGTAGTCGATCTCGTCAGGCGAGGCAATGTCCAGCCACTCCACATCCGGCCCGAAGCGCGCCTGCCCGGCGAGATCGAGCGTGAGATGGACGCCCAGGCCCGCCTCGACGGGGATCGGATAGATCAGCCGCGAGAAAGGCGCTCGCCCCGACAGTGCGAAGTAGTTGCCCTTGGCGAATCTTTGCCCGGGCACGTGCCCGGGCGACAAGCCAGAGGTCCGCGAGGCGACACCCGGGGCCCACAAGCCTGCCGCATTCACAACGATGCGTGCGGACAACTGCATGGAAGAGTCGCCGCCGACATCGACACGGTGCTCGCCCTTGCCGACTTCGATTGCTTCCACCGGCGACAACAAGGCAAGCGCCCCGCCGGCGCGTTCAAGATCACCTTGCAGCGCAAGCATCAATCCATGGCTGTCGACGATGCCAGTTGAAGGCGACAGCAGGGCCGCGTCGGCTCGCAAGGCCGGTTCCAGGGACCGGGCCTGCGCTCCGCTCAAGCGGCGCAAGTCCGCCACGCCGTTGGCGCGCGCCGCGGTCTCGATGCCGGAAAGCTTCGCGACTTGGGCGTCGCCGCGGGCCACGATCAGCTTGCCGCAGCGTCGATGCTCCACGCCATGCGATTCGCAAAACGCATAAAGCGCGTTGCGTCCGTGCACGCACAGCCGCGCCTTCAACGACCCCGCGCCGTAGTAGATGCCGGCGTGAAGAACTTCGCTGTTGCGCGAACTGGTGCCTGTGCCGATGGCATTGGCGCGTTCAAGCACGATGGTTTCGATGCCGCCCTGGGCCAATGCTCGACCGACTGCAAGGCCGACCACCCCGGCACCGATGACGACTGCGTCGACGTGATCCATGTGATTAAGCCGGCGCTCAGAGGCTGAGAGTTTTTCGAGCGTGCCCGAGCAGCGCGTCAAAAGGCGCCTGATCTAGGCGCAAAGCGCAGCCATAGCCCGGGCTATGGCGAGCATTTGCAACGACGAGCAGGGGTCTTTTGGCGTG
>JAJKJU010000320.1 GCA_021153565.1 Rhizobacter sp. | reverse complement strand
TGCTCGTCGTTGCAAATGCTCGCCATAGCCAAGCTATGGCTGCGCTTTGCGCCTAGATCAGGCGCCTTTTGACGTGCTGCTCGGACACGTTCGAAAAACTCTCAGCCTCTCACTCGTTGCGCGAGCGCAAGGCGTTGGCCAACTCGATGGCTGAGCGGACCTCCATCTTCTCGAACACCCGGGCGCGGTGCACCTCGACCGTTCGAACGCTGATGTCGAGTTCGTCGGCGATCAGCTTGTTGGGGCGACCTTCGACCACCAGGCGCATCACATCGCGTTCGCGGTCCGTCAGTTCGGAAAGCCGCTTGGCCACTGTGTCCGCCTGGCGTCGCAGCAGGATGGCCGCGCTGCTCTTGTCCAGAGCTTGTTCGATGCGATCGACCAGCGCGTTGTCGGCAAAAGGCTTTTCCACGAAGTCGAAGGCGCCGCGCTTCACGGCGGCCACGGCAGTGGGAACGTCGCCGTGGCCGGTGAGGAAGATGACGGGAAGTGCATCCAGAAGCTTGCGCTCGGTCAGCCGCTCGAAGAGCACCAGGCCACTGGTCCCGGGCATGCGCACGTCCAGCAGCAGGCAGCTCGGTGACGTTGGCCAGCCCGGCTGGCGGCCCGCCAGCATTGCTTCGAAGCCCTCGGCACTGGCAAATCCTTCGGACAGCAATCGCCGTGAGCGAAGCAGCCACGCCAACGCGTCGCGTACGACGTCCTCGTCGTCCACGAGGTAGACGGTCGGTAGGCCAAGGCCCAGGCGGGGATCGGTCTTCAGGGTCATTGTGTGCCAGTCGAGGCGGCGTCGGCCGCGGGGCGACGCCCGCTCGATGCATCCTTGCGATCAGCGGTGTCGGCCGGAAGCGTAAACCGGAATTCAGTCATTACACCAGCCCCGACACCCGACTCCGACCCCACGGTCATGAAATCCAGAGCGCCGCCGTGCTGTTCAATCACTGTGCGGCACAGGCACAGGCCCAGGCCCATGCCCTCGCTGCGGGTGGTGAAGAAGGGGGTGAAGAGGCGCTGCGCCACATCGGGCGGCACCCCCGGGCCATGGTCGAAGACGCTGAAGGTGACCCAGCGCGGATGGCCTTGCTGCACGCGGATGAGCAATTCGCACTGCGACGTTGGCGTGTGCGACTCCATCGCCTGGATGCCGTTGCGCGTCAGGTTGAGCAGCACCTGCTCGACCATGGTCCGGTCGCAGAGCACGCGCGGCGGCGGGCGAGGCACATCAATGGCCACGCGCGTGCCGCTTTTGCGGGCCTGCAGGCGCACGAGCGGCAGTACGGCATCGATCAGCAGATCGCTCCTGATGGCTTCGTGGCTTCGATCGCGGCGCCGCACGAAGTTGTGCACGCTCTTGATGACACGGCCCGCCCGCTCGGCCTGCTCGGCGATGCGCTCGGCCGCCTGCTTGAGCATGGCCGCGGTTTCCATGTCCTGCACGTCCGATTGCATGAGGTTGAGCGACCCGGCGGCGTAGCTGGCAATCGCAGCCAGGGGTTGGTTCAGCTCGTGGCTCAGCAGCGAGGCCATCTCTCCCACCGTCGCGAGCCGCGCCGTGGCTTGCAGCCGCTCCTGCTGTTGGCGTGAAAGCTCTTCGATGCGGCGCTGGTCGCTCACGTCGAGCACTGCACTCATCCAGCCCGTGTGGCGGCCCGATCCGTCGACCAGCGGCGCTTCGAAGATCAGCGCAGCGAAGCGCTCGCCGTTCTTGCGCCTGAAAGTCGTCTCGTAGCCCTCGCGCGCCGTCTGCCGAGCCCGCTCGCCGGGGTGATTGCCGCTGAGCCGGAGGGTCTGACGCTGGCTGTATTCGTCGACCAGATCCGGCGGCCAGTAGGGCGGCGTGGTCTTGCCGATCATTTCGTCGGCCGTGAAGCCAACCATCTTGCAGAACGCCGGATTGACATAGCTCACCCGACCCTGAAGATCACGGGCACGCAGGCCGGTGACGAGCGAGTCTTCCATCGCCTTTCTGAAAGCCAGGGATTCGGCCAGAGCCCGTTCGGCGCTCGCGCGCTTTCGGACGTCGCGCACGAGCAGCAGTACCACGGCACCGAGCGCGAGGGACAGGCCGAGGACCAGGGCGACGGCCAAATTGGGGATCAGTCGCGGGCTGCCGACGGCGCTGTCGAGCCGCAACTGCAAGGTGATGCCCGGCAGGTCCACAAGACGTTCCGACACGTAGATGCCGGCACCGCGCATCAATCCCGCACGAGCCAGGCGCGTGCCATCGCTTTCTACGAAGGACAGTTCATGGGTGCGCAGGGCGTCGGAGGCCACCGCTTCTGACAGCACTCCGCCGAGCGTGAACGTCGCCGCCATGAAGCCGCTCAACCGCCCGGCGTGCTGCACCGGCAGGCACACGTCCATGACCTCAAGCCCGAGGCCGCCCGGCAGGGGCACGAAGTAGCTGCGCGAGTAGGTCGGCCCCGCTTGGCGCTGGGCGGTCTGGCAGGCGACCTCGGTGTCGAGGTCGATGTCCTCGCGACTAATGCGCGTGAAGATCGGACCCTGGTAGGGAGACTCTACGGAGTCGACGATGTTTTGCTGCTTGTCGCGCATCTCAATGCGCACCAGTTCGCGATGGGCGTGCAGCAGCACTGCGGAGTCGCTGCGCCACTGCGCGACGCTCGGATCGTTCCACAAGAGTGCCTGCAGGCTTTGCAGATCGCGCGATAGCGCCTGCTTTACGTCCGCGGTCACGCCAGATGCGGTGGCGTCGACCTGCTCCTGGGCGCGCGCGCTTTCGTAGTTGAGGGTGAGCCACACCAGCATCGACTGCGCGACAACCAGCAGGCCCATCAGCGCGCCCCACAGCAATGCCCGCCGCGTGCGCGTGCGAGGGTGCGGAATGTCGGGCACCGCAGGGGCGGCGGTCAGTGGGCTCATGGTCGGGCTTGGGGCTTGCAGTATTGCGGAGGCGGGCCCCGGTCGGCGTACGCAGTTTCGCGCATGGCCCGGCAGCCGGGCCGCATCACACTTGCGGCAGCTTGTGGATGCCGGTGCGGTCTGGGCTTGTGCCTACTGACCGTCGGCAGATGATGCACATGGTCACGACGTGTTTGCGCGTGCCGGCTTCTACAATGCCCAGAGCTTCGCGGCAATCGGTCGGGAAACACGGCCCGACACTGATACGAGCCGCAACAACAAACCACGCGAGACCAGGCCATGTCCGACAAAGAGCAAAAACGCGCCGAGTTGCGACGCGCCGCCCTCGAATATCACGAGTTCCCCACGCCCGGCAAGATCGCCATCGCGGCCACCAAACAGATGGTGAACCAGCGCGATCTGGCGCTTGCCTATTCGCCAGGCGTGGCGGCGGCTTGCGAAGAGATTGTGGCCGATCCGGCCAACGCTTTTAGATATACCTCGCGCGGCAACCTGGTCGCGGTCATCACCAATGGCACGGCGGTGCTGGGCCTTGGCGACATCGGGCCTCTCGCGGCGAAGCCGGTGATGGAAGGCAAGGGGGTGCTCTTCAAGAAGTTCGCGGGCATCGACGTCTTCGACCTCGAGTTGCAGGAGAAGAACCTTGACAAGCTGGTCGACATCATTGCGGCGCTCGAACCGACTTTCGGCGGCGTGAACCTGGAAGACATCAAGGCTCCGGATTGTTTCTACGTTGAGCGCCGCCTGCGAGAACGCATGAAGATTCCGGTCTTCCACGACGATCAGCACGGCACGGCCATCGTCGTCGGCGCAGCGTTCTTGAACGCGTTGAGAGTCAGCGGCAAGGACATTCGAAAGGTCAAGCTCGTGACCTCGGGCGCTGGCGCGGCGGCGCTGGCCTGCGTGGGCCTGCTCGTGAAGCTGGGCGTGCCGCGCGAAAACATCTGGCTCACCGACCTCGCGGGCGTGGTCTACGAGGGCCGACTCGAGTTGATGGATGAAGACAAGGCAGTCTTCGCGCAGAAGACGACGCATCGCACCTTGGCGGAAGTGATCGTCGGCGCCGATGTGTTCCTCGGTCTGTCTGCGGCGGGGGTGCTGAAGAAGGACATGGTCGCCAAGATGGCCGACCGCCCGATCATCTTCGCATTGGCGAATCCAACGCCCGAGATCCTTCCGGAAGAGGTCTTGGAAGTTCGCGCCGACGCGTTGATCGCCACGGGGCGGACGGACTATCCAAATCAAGTCAACAACGTCCTGTGCTTCCCGTACATCTTCCGCGGCGCGCTCGACTCGGGAGCCACGACCATCACGGACGAAATGGAGATTGCCGCGGTGCACGCCATCGCTGATCTCGCGCAGGCCGAGCAAAGCGAAGTGGTCGCCGCCGCCTATGCGGGTGCGACGCTGAGCTTCGGCCCCGAATACCTCATTCCAAAGCCTTTCGATCCGCGGCTCATGATGAAGATCGCCCCGGCCGTGGCCAAGGCGGCGGCCGAGTCGGGTGTGGCCGAACGGCCGATTTCCGATCTCGACGCGTACCGCGAGAAACTGCAGACCTTCGTCTATGCGTCGGGCACGACGATGAAGCCGATCTTCCAACTCGCCAAGCGCGCCGAGAGGAAGCGGGTGGCCTATGCCGAAGGCGAAGAAGAACGCGTGCTGCGTGCGGTGCAGGTGGTGGTCGACGAAAATCTTGCCCGCCCGACACTGATCGGAAGACCAGACGTCATCGCACAGCGCTGCGAAAAGTTCGGGCTGCGACTCGAAGCGGGTCGGGACTATGACCTCGTCAACACCGAGAACGATCACCGATATCGCCAGTACTGGCAAACCTATCACGAGATGACCGCGCGCAAAGGCGTGACGGCGCAGCTTGCAAAGATCGAAATGCGCCGTCGTCTCACGCTGATCGGCGCGATGCTATTGCAAAGTGGTGAAGTCGATGGAATGTTGTGCGGCACCTGGGGAAACACGGGGCTGCACCTTCACTACATCGACCAGGTGATCGGCCTGCGTGAAGGCGTGAAGACCTACGCCTGCATGAACGGACTGATTCTTCCAGGCCGGCAGGTGATGCTTGTCGACACCCACGTCAACTACGACCCGACGGCCGAGCAGCTGGCCGAAATCACTGTCATGGCGGCGGAAGAAATGATGCGCTTTGGCCTGCGTCCGAAAGCGGCACTGCTTTCGCACAGCAATTTCGGATCGAGCAATCAGCCGTCGGCCGTCAAGATGCGCGACGCGCTTCGTATCTTGCAGCGTGATGCGTCCTGGTTGGAGGTCGATGGCGAAATGCACGGCGACACTGCGCTCGACGCCGCCTACCGACACTAATTGATGCCCAAGAGCACCTTGTCCGGGGAGGCCAACCTGTTGGTGCTGCCGAACATCGATGCAGCCAACATCTCGTACAACCTGCTGAAAACGGCGGCCGGCGGGGGGATCGCTGTCGGCCCCGTGCTGCTCGGTGCTGCCATGCCGGTGCACATCCTCACGCCTTCGGCGACGGTCCGCCGAATCGTCAACATGACCGCCTTGACGGTGGCGGATGCCAACGCGGCACGTCAATAAGGAGTAAGGGGGCATCTTGGCAGAATGCAAGCATGGCCCTTGTCGCGCTGCAAGGGCTAAGGCCAATAGCCGGCAAAGAGCACGGGGATTGTGACAATTGCGTTACTCGCATAGTGCGCACGGCAGAAACGAGAATGATTTTCTGAAAATTCGCCATGAATGCAGGTGTTGCTGGTATGTGTGCATACACTTGCAAATCGAGTGTGCTGCCCTAATTTGAGGCACCCGCTTGAGATTTTCGGTCTGATTCGATACCATCGCTGTTTCAGGTTTCAGGGAAAACCCGTGTCTCTCCCCAGTCAGGCGCAGGCGTGGCAAACCCTTCGCCGGGTTGGATTTGCGATTTCCTTAGCTGGTGCCGTTTTCGGCTCCGGCGCCCTCATTCCTTCACAGGCGTGGGCGAAGGGGCGCGCAACCCAGGACATGGGCAGCGTGGCGATTGCCGAGCTGCCAAAAGAGGTACAGGCCACCGATCGCTTGATACGCGCCGGAGGCCCCTTCCCCTACCCGAAAGACGGCATCGTGTTCGGCAATCGCGAACGAGTGCTCCCTGCCAAGCCGCGTGGCTTTTACCGGGAGTACACGGTCAAGACGCCGGGCGAACGGACCCGAGGAGCGCGTCGCATCGTGTGCGGCGGGCGCGAGGCAACCCGACCCGAGGCATGTTTTTACACCGGCGATCACTACGCGAGCTTTGTCCTCATCGCGTATTGATCGAAGGTCATGGCAGTTTCATTGGTGACTTGAGGAGGAACGCGACATGCTTTTGCAGACCGTCCGTCCGAACATTGTTCAATCGATCCGCGCATACCGCGTGGAGGACCTGCAGCAGGCGGCACAAGACGTCGGCCAGCATTTCCTCTATGCGAATCTGACTGCGGCCCAGTCCAAGCAGGAAGTTCTCGACAGCATTGCCGAGTCGTTCCTGTTCCCGGTGCATTTCGGCAAGAATCTCGATGCACTCTATGACTGCATGACTGATCTTGTGCACAAGTCGGGTCAACAACCCGGCTTCGTGGTGGTTCTCGAGCAATTGCCCGACAACCCGAGGTTCGACCGCGAAGCGCGAGAGCAATTGTTGGACGTCTTCCGTGACGCTGCCGATTTCTGGGCGGAACGAAAAATACCCTTCAGGTGTTTCTATTCTTTTCAGTAGCCCGCTCCCAAGAACAAGGGTCATGGGAGCGGGCGACAGAAGTGGCCCCAAGCATCACAGACAAGCCCGCCAAGGCGGCTTCGAAGAGTGCAACGACATCGAGCTTCGGCATGAACATGCCGCTCATGAGCAGCGCATTCGACACGGCAATGTGGCTTAACGCGGCGTAAGCCAACGAGCCGCGTTCGACAAAAACAAAAAGGCGACCTTCGGGCCGCCTTTTTGTTGGGTCAAACGGATTTGACCAAATGGAGATATTCGCTGACGGGAACCTCCTCGGCCCGGCGCTGCAGATCGAACTGACCGCCGAACGATCGCTGTTCCAGCCACCGACCAAGGGTATGTCTCAGAATCTTTCTCCTTTGCGAGAACGCGACCGTCACCATCTCGCTCAGAAGCGCCGAATCGACGTCTGGAGGCTCGGGATAGGGTTGCATGCGGACCACGGCCGAATCGACGCGTGGCGGAGGGTCGAAGGCCTCCGGCGGCACGTCCAGCACGTTCTCGATGTCGTATCGCCATTGCAGCATCACGGACAGTCGACCGTACTCCTTGCCGCCAGGCGATGCAGCCATGCGGTCCACGACTTCCTTTTGAAGCATGAAGTGCTGGTCAACCACTTGGTCGACTGATCCCAGCAAGTGAAACAGGATGGGCGTGGAGATGTTGTAGGGCAGGTTGCCCACCACGCGTACTTTGCGCCCGGCTCGGGCCGCCAAGGCCGCAAAATCAACCCGCAGCACATCCGACTCCACCACGTGCAATTCGGTCCGTTTGCGTAGATTTGCGGCGAGATCGCGATCAAGCTCGATCACCGTCAGCTTGCCGCTTCGGGCAATGAGCGGGTCGGTCATCGCGCCCAAGCCGGGGCCGATCTCGACCAACGCTTCGCCTGGCTTCGGGTCGATCGCATCGACGATGCCGTCGATGATCATGCTGTCGGTCAAAAAATGCTGGCCGAAGCGCTTGCGTGGAATGTGCCTCACGCGCGTCCTGACTCCCACGATTCAGCGGTTGCCGCGGGAGCGGTGGCCCAGCGTCCGGTCATACCGGCGGCTCGCGCATCTCGATGTAGGCGCGCGCACGCAGGTCGCGCAGCCAGTCGAGGTAGGCCTGATCGAATTTCTGCTCGCGTAAGACGTTGCGAGCCTGCTCACGCTGCTGCTTGGGCTCGAGCGTGGTCTGACGGCGGTCGATGACCTGGATCAGGTGGACGCCGAAGCGTGATATGAGTGGCTCTGAAATGCCTCCGATGGACAGCGCGTTCATCGCCTCCTCGAACTCCGGCACAAACTGGCCGGGCGATGCCCAGCCCAGGTCGCCGCCTTGCGGCGCGCTGCCGTCTTCGGAGTTGTCGCGCGCGAGCTGCTCGAAACTCTTCGCGTGCGAGGCAATCTGGCGCTTGAACTCGGCCAGACGCTTGATCGCTGCATCCTGTCCCAATTGCGGTGACGGGCGCAGCAGGATGTGCCGCGCATGCGTCTGCGTGATAGAGAAGCCGCCGGCCTCTCGGCGCTCGATCAGCTTGAGCGCATGGAAGCCCGCTGACGTGCGCAGGTAACTCGGCGCGATCTCCCCAGGCTTCAGGGGGCGCACATGGTCTACGAACACATCGGGAAGCCGATTGGATGGTCGCAGCCCGATCACACCGCCCTGCCCCTTGTTAGCGTCTTCCGACACCTCCCTGGCAACGGCCTCGAATGGCTCGCCCGCCTTGACTCGCTCCAGCGCGGCGTCGAGCTTGGCGCGGCGCTCGGCCACCAGGGCATCGCTTGCACCCTCCGGCACGCTGACCAGGATCTGTGCGATGTTGTATTCAGTCGCCGAACCGGCCTGCGCACGCTGCTTGTCGAGCACGGCGTCGATTTCGGCATCAGTCACGCGGATTCGAGCCTGCACCTCGCGTTCGCGAATCCGCTCGATCATGATCTGGTCGCGGATGTTGTTGCGAAAGCGGCTGAAGTCCATGCCCTCGGCGGCGAGGCGCTGCCTAAGCTGCGCCATCGTGACCTGGTTCTGTGCCGCCACATTCGCCACGGCCCGGTCGAGCTCAGCCTCGTCCACGCGCTGGCCGTTGTCGCGCGCATGCGTGACCTGCACACGCTCGTCGATGAGCGCATCCAGCATCTGCTTGCGAAGTTCGGCTGGCGGCGGCAGCTTGGAGTTGCTGCGTGTCGCCTGGTCCTTGATGCGGGTGATGCGCTGCTCGAGTTCGCCGTTGGTCACCAGCTCCTGGTTGACGATGGCGAGGATGTAGTCGGCCGTCTTCGGCGCGGATCGCGCCTTGTCCGTCTGGGAGAAGGCTGGCCCTGCGCCCACCAGGAACGCGGCCGCCAAGGCACCCGCCCCGAGCCTGCGTGCCAACGCCAGGAAGGAAACGGTGCGCCCAAAGGCGGCTGCATTGGATTTGAATTCAGTCATACAAAGAGGTTGTCGCAGGAGCGGAGGTGCCGTCGCGCAGCAGGCGGTAGCCTGGGATATTGTCCTTCAAGGACTGCAAAGGGTTTGAGCCAAGTCGTGACAAGCCGACCAGTTCCAGTTGCACGAACAAGCGCGTGGTTGACTCGCTGCGGCCTGTGGACAGTTGTTCGGCCCCGATGCGTCCGATCCAGCAGCCGGCGTCATATTCGAAACCCACGATCGAATCGGTAACTCGGCGGTCGAGGGTGCTGTAGTTCACTCTGCCAACCGCATACATGGTGCCCTTGCAGCTCTGGCCGCCAGTGGTGCGCAGTTCCTTCTGTGCAGCATGCATGTCCGAGACACCCGACGGCACAGGACCATAGAGCGGCCACTGCCAGCCGAGTTCAATCTGCTCGCTCAGGCCGCGGGCCAGTCGGTAAGTGGCGTTCAGGGTGCGGTATGGTCCCGGCGAGTACCTCGCTCCGATGATCGAGCGTATGGCGCGCCGCGTGTCGGGGTTGTATTGCACGGAGGCGTCCAGCGACCACTGCGGCACGATGTTGCTGGAACCCAGCAGCAGGATGTCCGAGAAACGGCGTGTGAGGGGCGGCCCTTCCGACGCAGTCGGCGCACCCGTGGTCGTGGTCGGTGTGTCCGCCGGCGTGATGAGCTGATCACGGAACAGAAAGCGTTGCACGATGCCCAGGCGCACGCGTTCGGCGCCGGTGACTGGATCGAGCAGCCGCGTCGTGAGACCCGCCATGACCTGGTGGGCATCCGACACACGGTCGACGCCGGAAAAGGCGTTTTCGGTATAGATCGACTCGAAGTTGAAATCCTTGCCCGCCGAATCGAAATTCGGCAGCGCGCTTTGGTCGCGGTATGGCGTGTTGACGTAAAAAAGGCGCGGCTCCAGCGTCTGCCGTACATCTCGGCCAAACCATGTGGCCTCTCGTTCGAACACCCAGGCGCTATCGATGCTGAAGGTCGGGATCACGCGCGACGCTGAACTGAGGCCATTGCTCAAGGGCTGATCGAGCGAATACGACGCGGCGTTCAACGACAGCTTGGGCGTGATCGACCAACCTGGCGTCACCCAGGGGCGACTGATGCTGGCCAGCGTGTGGACCCGAATGCCGGTGGGCCTTGGCAGGTCGGCCGCGAGCGTGCCCACCGGGTTCGCGAATCGGTTGATCTCGCCCTCGAACCCGAGCTCGAGACCGCCACCCATCCGTTGCACGGTGCGCGCGCCGATTTGCGGAAGGCGCTCGTAGGGCGCTGCGGTGATGGGGTTCTCGGCGTTTTGCAGCACCTGCCAGCGCATCACGCGGGTGTAGGCTGTCCAGTCGCCGATGGGCTTGCTCGCCTGCAAATCCGACAGCAGAAGACGCGGAGTCAGGCTCGTCGTGAAGTGCGGGAAGTCTTTCCAATAGTCGTCGTCCGACACCCGCAAGACGCGGATGGAAAGGTTGGTGTTGCTGACCAGCGATGCGTCATGCGTCCAGTTGAAGGAGTGGCGCGATGTGCCGGTGAGCCCGTCGTTCGGCATCGCATCGATGTTGGCGCTGCCGCTGTAGTGCGGCTCGAGGTAGCGGAACTCGGTGCCAAGAGAAAGTCCGCGCTTCGTGCTGATGCCTGGTGTAATGGTCGCGTCGTGGTTTGGCGCGATGTTCCAGTAGTAGGGCACCGAGATCTGAAAGCCGCTTTTGTTGTCTGGGTAGAAGTTCGGCGGCAGCCAGCCCGACTTGCGCGCGTCCGTCAGCGGAAAGCTCAATACCGGCGCGCCCAAGATAGGCACTCCCATGAAGCGAAGTACCGCGCCCTCCGCGATGCCTTCGTTCGCTTCGAAGTCCATCTTGACCTTCGATGTGGTCAAGATCCACGCCGGATCGCCGCTGCCGTCGGACGGGCAGCTGGAGTAGGTCGCGCCGGTCGCCACGGCGCGCTGGTCGTCGATGAAATCGATGCGCTGCGCCGAGCCTCCCGCGCCCGTGCGGCTGAAAAAGTACGTTGGCTGCAGGAAGAACCCCTCGAAGCGCTGCACACGCAGCTGGAGTTCTGGGCCGGAATAAATGTTGCCGTCGCGGCTGATGCGCACGTTGCCGCGGGCGGTCGCGAGATCTTCAGGATGGTCGTAACTCAACCGATCGGCGCGAATCACCATGCCTCCACGGCGGAATTCGGCCTCGCCCTCGGCCACGGTCTCCACATCGGGCCGACCGCGCAGTTCGTGCGCCTGGACGATGATCGGTAGCTGCTTGGCTGCATCGCCCCTCGGCGGTGCGGACAGCATTGGCGAAAGTTGCAGCCCGATGCCTTCGCTGCTGGTGACGCCCTGGGCCAAGGCTCCACCCGTTGCCATCATGGCCAAGGCGGCGCCCACCGGCGCGAGTCGGGCAGGCGGCATGCAGGACAAAGATAGAGAGCGACGCAGCAAAAGCGGAAGGGGAGTACGGGGGATTCTGGATGCCCGGCCCTGGTCGACGACGCCATTCGTTCGAATGGGCAGAAAGTTGACAGGCGTGTCGGGACTGTTTTGGACCGATTTGTAGAATCGATTATCCATGAGGTACCGCGAAGGCGCGGTACACGACCCTCGACAGCGAACGCCCTTGCGGATCTGATAGCGACCTTCATGACAAACAACGCAACCCACGACCCCGCGCATTCTGTTCACTGGGCAGACGATGCGCGTCGCCAACTCTTCGACAATTGGCTGGGCCGCATCGCGTCGCGCCATGGTTTACGCGGGCAGACGCTGCGTCCTGCCTCCAGCGATGCGAGTTTCAGGCGCTATCTGCGCATCGAGGGGACAGGCAGCACGTTCATCATCATGGACGCGCCCCCCGTTCACGAGGACGTGCGACCCTTCGTCCAAGTGGCCGAGCTGATCCTTGCCGCCGGCCTGCATGCCCCGCGCATCGTCGAGCGGGACCTGGAGCATGGGTTCCTGCTGTTGACCGACTTGGGCAATCGGCTGTACCTCGGCGAGTTGCAGGCCGCGGTGAAGGCGGGCGACTCGACGACCATCGCGCAACTGATTCGCGATGCGACCTCGGCACTCATCACTTGGCAGCAACTCGTCGATGCGCGTGGCCTGCCGCCTTACGACGAGGCCTTGTTGCGCCGTGAGATGCAGCTATTCCCCGACTGGTGCGTGGCCCGCGAATTCGGCCATGGCTGGACGGACGCGCAGCAAGCGCAGTGGCAGGCCGTGACCGACCTGCTTGTGAAGAGCGCACTGTCCCAGGCGACCGTCGCCGTGCACCGGGACTACATGCCGCGCAACCTCATGGTCTGCGATGCGAACCCGGGCATCCTCGACTTCCAGGACGCCGTTCGCGGCCCCATCAGCTACGACGTGGCATCGATGCTGCGCGACGCCTTCATCAGTTGGGAAGAAGAACAGGAGATCGACTGGGCCGTGCGCTACTGGCAGCAGGCCAGGAAGGTAGGCCTGCCTGTGCCGGACGACTTCGGCGATTTCTGGCGGCAACTCGAATGGATGGGCCTGCAGCGCCACCTCAAAGTGCTGGGCATTTTCTGCCGCCTGAAGCATCGTGATGCGAAGCCCAGGTACAGCGAAGACCTGCCGCGATTTTTCCGCTACGCGCACCGCGTGGCGACGCGCTACAACGGCCTCGGGCCGCTCGCGCGATTGATGGAACCCTTGATGGGCGAGACGCGGACCGACGCCTTCTACTGAAGAGGCTGAGAATGCTCAGCCGCTTAGCCGCTTAGCCGCTTAGCCGCTTAGCCGCTTAGCCGCTTAGCCGCTTAGCCGCTTAGCCGCTCAGCCGCTCAGCCGCTCAGCCGCTCAGGCCGCCGCGACGGACATCGGGCAAGTCTTCCGCCCCATGCGCAGAGTTTCGCACCCGGCGGCGGTGAGCCACGGGTCCTTCTCTTCGCCGCCGAAGACCTGCACGAGAAAGTCCACGAAGGCCCGCGTGCGTGCTGGTACGTGCTTTCGCCTGGGCATCGCTGCGTAGAGCGATACCGTGAAGAGGTGCCACGCGGGCAGCACGCGTTCGAGCGCATGCTCCATCAGCGCGTCTTCCGCCACAAATGATGGGAGGCCCGCGATTCCGAGCCCATGCAGTGCGGCGGCGTACAAGGTGTCGGTGTGCACGGTGCCGAGCAGCGGCCGATGCGGTGTCAGCGTGAAGGATTCGACCCCGGCATCGTCGTCGTCGAAGGCACCTTGCACAAAGGTAATTTCGCGCAAGAAAGTCGGCAGCATCGCCTCGTGAAAGGCGAGATCGCTCGGATGCGCGGGGCGGCCCTTCTTGTCGAGGTATTCGGGCGACGCGCAGGCGATGACCTCGGAATTCGCGAGGCGCCGCGCCACGAAGTCGCCGTCGAGCGGACGACGTCCCATGCTGATGATGGTCACGTCGAAGTTCTCGTCGACGGTTTCGACTGGCCCTGGTGCAGACAACTCGATCGTGATCTTCGGGTACCGCGCGTGGAACTTGGGCAGGTGCTTTGCAAGCTGGTGCGTCGCGAACGCCGGCGGGGCGAGAAGTCGCAGGTGACCGCGGGGCTCAGAACTCGCGGTACTGGCCAGGGCTTCCGCCTCTTCCACCTCGGTGAGGATGAGCCGGGTGCGTTCGAGATAGGCCTCGCCGATGTCCGTGAGTGCCAGACGTCGCGTTGTTCGATTGATGAGGCGCGCGCCCAGGTGTTCTTCCAGGTCGGCGACGAGCCGTGTGACGACGGCGGGAGAAAGGTTCATTTCGCGCGCGGCGGCGGCAAAGCTACCCGAATCGATCACCCGGCAGAAAACTCGCATGGAATGGAGTCGGTCCATGGTCACCCCTTCATTCTTTCGATTTTAGAAATGGCTAATCGAAGTCTAGGCCATTTATTGATCTCTTCTAATGCATCCGGTTCAGCCCAATGGGAGGCCCCGCGCAATTTGCCTTCCGCGAGCATCGGACAATGCAGCCTTCGATCCCCACCGACCCATGCTGCGAATCACCGAACTTCGACTGCCGCTGAATCACGCCGACGATGCGCTGCGCCCTGCCATCGTCAAGCGCCTTGGCATAGCCGACGCTGACCTGAAGGGCTTCAAGGTCTACAAGCGCAGCCACGACGCGCGCAAGAAGCACGCGATGCTGTTCATCTACACGGTGGACTGTGAACTGCGCGATGAGTCCGCGGTGCTGGCGAGATTCGAGGGCGATCGGCACATCGTCGGATCGCCCGACACGAGCTACCGTTTCGTCGATCACGCCCCGGCCGATTTTTATGCTGCAGGCCGACCGCGACCCCTGGTCGTCGGATTCGGACCCTGTGGCATCTTCGCCGCGCTGATCCTTGCTCAGATGGGTCTCAAGCCCATCGTGCTCGAACGCGGCAAGGAAGTACGCGAACGCACCAAGGACACCTGGGGCCTGTGGCGCAAGCGGGTGCTCGAGCCGGAATCGAACGTTCAATTCGGCGAAGGAGGGGCTGGCACGTTTTCGGACGGCAAGCTGTACAGCCAGATCAGCGACCCGCGCTTTCTCACGCGCAAGGTGTTGACCGAGTTCGTGAAGGCAGGGGCCCCGGAAGAAATCCTGTTCGTCAACAAGCCGCACATCGGCACCTTTCGCCTCGTGAGCATGGTCGAAAAGATGCGCGCGGATATCAAAGCGCTGGGCGGCGAGATTCGCTTCCAGCAACGCGTGACAGACGTACTCATCGAAGACGGCGCGATCCGTGGCGTGACGCTCGCGTCGGGCGAAGAACTGCGTGCCGATCATCTCGTGCTCGCTCTCGGCCACAGTGCCCGCGACACCTTCGCAATGCTGCATGAGCGCGGTGTGTACATGGAGGCCAAGCCCTTCTCCGTGGGCTTTCGCATCGAGCATCCGCAGTCCATCATCGACCGTGCGCGCTTCGGCCCGAACGCCGGCAACCCGCTCCTGGGCGCAGCCGACTACAAGCTCGTGCACCACGCGAAGAACGGCCGATCGGTCTACAGCTTCTGCATGTGCCCGGGCGGCACGGTGGTGGCGGCCACGTCGGAGCCGAATCGCGTCGTCACCAATGGCATGAGCCAGTACTCGCGAAACGAACGCAACGCGAATGCGGGCATCGTCGTCGGCATCACGCCGCAGGACTACGTGATCGATCGCGAGTCCACGGGGCCGGTTTGTCCACTCGACGGCATTGCCTTCCAGCGCATCTGGGAGTCGCGTGCCTTCGAACTCGGCGGATGCACTTACGACGCTCCGGGGCAGTTGGTGGGCGACTTCATCAAGGCACAGGCATCGAACGAATTCGGCATCGTGATGCCGTCGTACAAGCCGGGTGTGCACCTCACCGATCTCGCGACGAGCCTGCCTTCATATGCAATCGAAGCGATTCGCGAAGCGCTGCCGGCGTTCGACAAGCAGATCAAGGGCTTCGCGATGAACGATGCCGTGCTGACGGGTGTCGAGACCCGGACCTCGTCGCCGCTGCGCATCACGCGCGGCAAGAATTGCCAAAGCTTGAACGTGCGGGGTCTTTATCCAGCCGGCGAAGGTGCGGGCTATGCGGGCGGCATCATGTCCGCAGGCGTCGATGGCATCGAAGTGGCCGAGGCGCTCGCGCGCTCGATGCTGCAATAGGCGGCGTCGATGTGATGTTGTTGCACAGCCCGCCTTGCAGAGACGGGGCAAATGAGCGGTATGTCAGTGAGACGCGAAAGTGATCAGGGGCGCGTGTACCAGAGATCCTGGATCGCCACCGCCTTCAAGCGGCCGAGGTCTTTGGCGTCGAGGTAGGCATTGACCCGCTCGAGAATGTCGCTCGAGAGCCGCTCAATGCCCGTGGCGCCGAGGAGATCGCTGGTATTGCGCTCGCCGACGCTCACCTCTAGGACTTGCCCGACTTCGCGCAGATGACGCTCGATGGCCGACTTGTTGCGCGAGGTGCCGGCGTCCAGCGACACCCGAACTTTCACAAGCGTGCCGTCGCGTGTGTTGGCGCGTACCTCGGCGGGATTGACCCACTCCGGCAAAGGCCGATTGTCCTCTGGCACGGCGCGCGGGATGTCGAACCAGGAACCGCCGAATATGACGGCAGCAGGTACGCCGACCAGCGTGCAAATGAACATCAGAGACGCGACGTTGCGTCGGGTGTTACCTCGGGAGGCATCGGCGGCAGGCGCAGGACGGAGAGGCGGAGGCATTGCGTGGGGACGTTCGAGCTGAGCTTGAATTGAAGCTCAAGTCGTGCCGTCATGAATTGCTGAATACGCTGTCAGGAAGACCGTTGATCGAACGATGGACGAGAATCGGCCGCGTTGCTTCGCCTCACGATGGCTGGGATGGGAGAGACGAAAACCGCGGGCTCTTTCAGATCAAAGTTTTGAGATCACGGGCAAGCTGCCATGACCTGTGCCACTGCCGCCGTCAACCGCTTCCCATACGGCACGTGCAAGAACTCGTTCGGCCCATGCGCATTGCTCTTCGGGCCGAGCACGCCGCAGACCATCATCTGCGCCTTGGGGAAGCCCTGCTGAAGCATGCTCATGAGCGGGATCGTGCCGCCCTGTCCGATGAATCCGCAAGGTGCGCCGTAATGCGCCTGCGACGCGGCATGCAGCGCGTCTTCGAGCCACGGCGTGATCGTTGGTGCATTCCAGCCTGTCGCGCCTTGCGCGCCAGCGCGGCCATCTGCATGGAAGGTCACCTTCGCGTTGTAGGGCGCGTTGTCCTCCAGCAGCGTCTTCAGCTTCGCAGCGGCCTCGTTGCCGTCGATCAGCGGCGGCAGGCGAAGCGAGAGCTTGAACGCGGTGTAGGGCCGCAACACGTTGCCGGCATTCTTCAATTCCGGGAATCCATCGACGCCCGTGACGCTCAAGGTCGGCTTCCAGGTGCGGTTGATCAGCGCCTGCAGCGGGTCGGTGGTCGTCGGGAGGGCCGGCGTGCCCTCAGCGCCGCAAGCCCAGGGGAAACGCTTCCAGACTTCGTCGCCAAGGATCTTCGCCGTCGCACGAGCCTGCTCGATGCGATCGGCCGGAATCTCGCAGTGGAAGCTCTGCGGAAGCAAGTTGCCCGTCTTCGAATCTTCCAGTCGGTCCAGCAACTGGCGCAGGATGCGGAAGCTCGACGGCACCAGACCGCTCGCGTCGCCGGAGTGGATGCCCTCGGTGAGGATCTCGACCTTGAGCGTGCCCGTCACGTTGCCGCGCAGGCTGGTCGTGAGCCACAACTGATCGTAGTTGCCGGCGCCGCTGTCCAGGCAGACGACGAGTCCGACATTGCCCAGGCGTGGGCGCAGCAGGTCGATGTAAGCCGGCAGGTCGAAGGAGCCGCTCTCTTCGCATGCCTCGACAATTCCCACGCAGCGCGGACGCGGAATACCCTGCTTGTCGAGCGCCATGATGGCGGTGAGCGAGGCATAAATCGCATAACCGTCATCCGCGCCGCCGCGGCCATAGAGCAGGCCGTTCTCGTACTTCGGCGTCCAGGGGCCGAGGTCGCTGCGCCAGCCGTTGAACTCGGGCTGCTTGTCGAGGTGGCCATACAGGCAGATGGTGTCGGTACTGCCCGGCTTGGTCGAAGGCACGTCGAAGAAGATGACGGGCGTGCGGCCTTCGAGGCGGATCACTTCGAGCTTGAGTCCCGCGACCTTCTTGCTCTCGACCCATGTGGCGGCGTCACGTACCACGCGCTCGATGAACCCGTTCTTCTGCCAGTCGGCATCGAACATCGGGCTCTTGGCGGGGATGGCAATGTAGTTGGTGAGGGCCGGGACGATCTCGTCGTCCCAGGTGCGCTCGGCGAATGCGCCGATGGCGGTGGCTTCATCGGGTTGAAGCGGCAGCGTGTCGCGTGCATTCATGACGGGGTGCTCCTTTTTGGGGAAGCGACGAGTTTAGGACTGCAGCAAATGCGCGGCGGAAAGAAACCTTTGTAGGGGTGAGATCCGGCTAATCAGTGAGCAATGCGCAATTTCCTCGCTGACCCCGGTGCCGTCGGACAAGGGCCACCTCTATTTGCCCTCTCTCCATCCGCCCCCCAACACTTTGTAGAGACCGACCAGACTCTGCACTTGCAAAGCCTGCGTCTGCACCAGTGCCTGCTGCGCCGCGAAAAGGGCGCGCTGGGCATCGAGCACGTCGAGATAGCTGGCCGCACCATTGTGGTAGCGCAAGTCGGCCAGACGGAAGCGTACCTCCTCTGCATGTGTCTGCGCGGTCTGTGCGCGCAGTTGCTCGCCGAGCGTTGCACGGCCGGCAAGGGCGTCCGAGACCTCGCGGAAGGCGGTCTGGATGGCGCGTTCGTATTGCGCCACCGCGATGTCGCGCTCGACCTTGGCTGCGTCGAGGTTCGCGCGGTTGCGGCCCGCGTCGAAGATCGGCACCAGCAGTTGGGAGGCGAGCGTCCACGCGAACGATCCGCTCTTGAAGAGGCCGTTGAGTTCGGAACTCGCTGTGCCGACGCTTCCCGTCAGCGTGATCTTCGGGAAGAAGGCGGCACGCGCCGAGCCGATGTTGGCGTCGGCGGCGATGAGTTGTTGCTCCGCTGCGCGGATGTCCGGTCGCCGCGCCAGCACCTCCGATGGCACGCCTGCAGGCAGGTCGGCCACGACACCTTGATCGGTCAGCGGCAACCCGGCAGGCAGATCAGACGGAACCGATTGCCCGAGCAACAAGGCCAAGAGGTTCTCGTCCACTGCACGTTGCCGCGTCTGTTGAGCGAGCGCCACGCGTGCGCCTTCAAACAAGGACTCGGCTTGGCGGAAGTCAAGCTCCGATGCTGCGCCGTTGTCGAACTTCAGCTTTGTGAGTTTGAGTGACTCTTCTCGCGTGACCAGCGTCTGCCGCGTCACATTGAGGAGTTGATCGTCGGCCAGCAGCCCCAGGTAGGTCGTGGCCACCGCCGACACGAGACCGATCTGCGCTGTCTTGCGCGCTTCATCGGTGGCGAGGTATTGCGCCAGCGCCACGTTGCTCAGGCTGCGCACGCGCCCGAAAAAGTCGAGCTCATAGCCGGTGACGGCGAAGCCTGCGGTGTACTGGCTCGTGATGCCGCCGACGTTTTGGTTCGTGTTCGGCTGGCGCGAGCCGGTCACGCCCACGCCGACGGTCGGCCATTCATCGGCGCGACGCACCTGGTACAGCGCGCGTGCCCGCTCGATGTTGAGCGCGGCGATGCGCAGGTCGCGGTTGTTCGCAAGCGCAACGGCTATGAGTCGCTTGAGGCGTTCGTCGCCGAAGAAGTTCTGCCAGTCCAACTCGCTTGCGACGGGTCCCGCGGCCGGGGTGTCGTCTGAAGCAAAGCGTCCTGGCACCGGTGCGGCCGGCCGCTCGTACTTTGGGGCGAGCGGCATGCAGCCCGACAGCGCCGCCGCAGCGGCGATGACGACAAGAACACGCTTAGGACATGGCCCGGAATAATTTCCCGTTTTGGGGGGCGCAGGGCGGGCGCGCTGCGGCGTTGCTCCTCGCTTGTGTGGCTCGCCACACGGCGCTCGGAGCGCCTTGCATCGCATCCCTCCCTGTGCCCCCCAAAACGGGAAATTATTCCGGGCCATGTCCTTACTCATGCGAACCACCTGGTGTCGAGGCGGCGGCAGGCGGTGTCGCAACCACGCCGTTGCCGTTGTCGTTGAGTTGACGCGCATACATCTTCCTCTGGCGTTCGCTGCCCTTGAAGAGGCGGCGGACCACGACGAAGAACACCGGCACGAAGAACACCGCGAGCAAGGTCGCGGTGAACATGCCGCCCATCACGCCGGTGCCGATCGCGCGCTGGCTCGCCGAACCCGCCCCACTCGACAACACCAGCGGAAGCACCCCGAGAATGAATGCCATCGAGGTCATCAGGATCGGCCGGAACCGCAGATGCGCGGCGGTGAGCACCGCCTCGATCACGCTCTTGCCCTGCGCATGCAAGTCCTTCGCAAACTCGATGATCAGCACCGCGTTCTTTGCCGACAGCCCGATCACCGTGATGAATCCGACCTTGAAGTAGATGTCGTTGGCAAGCCCGCGCATGCTGGCCGCAAGTACCACGCCCAGCACGCCCAACGGCACAACGAGGATGACCGACAACGGAATCGACCAGCTTTCGTACAAAGCCGCGAGGCACAGGAACACCGCGAGCAGCGAGAAGCCGAGCAGGATGAATGCGGTCGAGCCGGAGAGCTTTTCTTCTCTCGACTGGCCCGTCCATTCGAAGGCGAAGCCAGGCGGAAGCTGGCCCGCGAGCCGCTCCATCTCGTCCATGGCTTCACCCGTGCTGCGGCCCGGGGCGGCTTCGCCGGCAATGCGCATGGTCGGGTAGCCGTTGTAGCGGATGGTCTGCATGGGGCCGGTGATCCAACGGGTGGTCGCGAAGGCCGACAAGGGCACGGGCTGGCCGCGCGCGTTCAAGGCGTTCATGCGCAGCAGGTCGTCGGGCTGCATGCGCGCGGGCGCATCGGCTTGCACGATGACCCGTTGCAGGCGGCCGGCGTTGGGGAAGTCGTTGACGTAGACGGAGCCGAGCGCGGTGGAGATCGTGGCGTTGATTGCATCGAAACTCACGCCCAGCGCATTCGCCTTGTCGCGGTCGATCTCGAGCTGCAGCTGCGAAGCGTCTTCGAGGCCATCCGGCCGCACGCCGGTCAGCAGCTTGCTCTGCGACGCCATGCCCAGCAGTTGATTGCGCGCGGCGACGAGAGCCGCATGGCCGTTGCTGCCGCGATCTTGCAGGCGGAAGTTGAAGCCCGACGAGGTGCCGAGCTCGGGAATCGGCGGCGGGCTCAGGGCGAAGATGAAGGCATCGCGAACCCGCGACAAGGCACCGAACGCACGGCCTGACACAGCCTGAGCGGCGTGGTCCGGGCCCTTGCGTTCGGCCCAGTCCTTGAGCGTCACGAAAGCGAGGCCCGCGTTCTGCCCCTGGCCCGAAAAGCTGAAACCCAGCACGCCGACCATGCTCTGTACTTCGGGCTGCTTGAGCATGAAATCTTCGACCTGTTCCATGGCCTCCCGCGTGCGGTTGAACGTGGCGCCCGGCGGCAACTGCACATTGACGATCATGTAGCCCTGGTCTTCAGAGGGCAGGAAGGAAGCGGGAAGCCGTGCAAAGAAGAAGACCACCACGCCGATGATCGCGGCATACACGATCAGAAAGCGCGCTGCCCGCTTGAGAATGCGTGCAACCCAGCCTTCGTAACGCTTGGCCGTGCGCGAGAAGCCGCGGTTGAACCAGCCGAAGAAGCCGGCCTTCGCATGATGGTGGCCCGCTTCAACGGGTTTGAGCAAGGTCGCGCACAAAGCGGGCGTGAGCGACAGCGCCATGAAGGCCGACAACCCGATGGACGACACCATCACCGCCGAGAACTGGCGATAAATGTTGCCGATCGAGCCCGAGAAGAATGCCAGCGGCACGAACACCGAGATCAGCACGACTGTCACGCCGACGATGGCGCCGGAGATCTGACCCATGGCTTTGCGCGTGGCGGCACGTGGCGGCAGGCCCTCTTCGCTCATGATGCGTTCGACGTTTTCGACCACCACGATCGCATCGTCCACCACGATGCCGATCACGAGCACCATGCCGAACATGGTCAGCACGTTGATCGAGAAGCCAAGCGCGAGCAGCACACCGAATGTGCCCAGCAGGGCGATTGGCACGACGATGGTCGGGATGACCGTGTAGCGCCAGTTCTGCAGGAACAGGAACATCACGAGGAAGACGAGCGCCACCGCTTCGAGCAGCGTTTCGACGACTTGGGTGATTGAAATCTTGACGAAGCGCGAGCTGTCGTAAGGCACGCTGTACTTCACCCCCGGCGGGAAGTAGGGAGACAACTCATCCATGCGTTTGCGGATGGCGGTGGCCGTGCCGAGTGCATTGCCCGAGGGCGACAACTGCACGCCGATGCCGGTCGATGGGCGGCCGTTCAAACGTGCAGACGTGGCATAGGTCTGCGCCCCGAGTTCGACGCGTGCCACGTCGCGCAGTCGCACGGCCGAGCCGTCGGGGTTGGCACGCAGCACGATGTTGCCGAATTGCTCGACGTTGCTCAACTGGCCGTTGACCACCACGGTCGCCGAGATCGTCTGACCGGGCAGGTTCGGCAACTCGCCGATGGTGCCGGAGGAGACCTGCGCGTTCTGCGAACGAATGGCCAGCGCCACGTCGGAGGGCGACAGGTTGAAGCCGACGAGCTTGGCCGGATCGATCCAGATGCGCATGGCACGCTCGGTGCCGAACAACTGTGCCTGTCCCACGCCCGGGATGCGCTGGATTTCGGGCAGCACATTGCGTGACGCGTAGTCGCCGAGCGCGATCGGGTCGTAGGCCGGGTTGTCGGAAGAAAGAATCGTGAAGAGCAGGAAGTTCGACCGCGCCTTGTCCACGCGCACGCCCTGCTGCGTCACGGCCTGGGGCAGGCGTGGGCTGGCGCGGCCCAGGCGGTTTTGCACGTCGACTTGTGCGAGGTCGGGGCTCGTGCCCGGCTCGAAGCTCAATGTGATGGTGCCCGAGCCGTTGGCCTGACTCACCGACTCCATGTAGATGAGGCCGGGTGAGCCGTTCATCTCTTGCTCGATGACGCTGATGACGCTGTCTTCCAGCGTCTGTGCAGACGCGCCGGGGTATACGGCCGACACGACGATGGATGGTGGCGCCACGGGCGGGTACTGCGAGACCGGCAGCTGCGTGATGGCGACGCTGCCAATCACAATGACGAAGAGTGCAATCACCCACGCGAAGATGGGGCGGTCAATGAAAAACTTGGCCATGGTCAGCGAGAGGCTGCTTGCGACGCGGCGGATGTTGCCTGGGATGCGGCACTGGATGCCGCACCGGGCTTCCAGGGCACGGGCTTTACCGGCGTCGGCCCGCGCAGCTTCTGGAAGCCGTCGACCATCACTTGCTCGCCCGGCTTGAGCCCGTCGAGCACGATCCACTCCCCGCCGTGTGCGGCGCCGACCTTGACTGGCCGCGGCGACACTTTGCCGTCGGTCGCGACCACCATCACCGTATCGCCCTGCGACGAGCGTGACACCGCCTGCTGCGGCAAGACGATGCCGTGGTCGGCCTGCGCTTCTTCGAGGCGCACGCGAACGTACATGCCCGGCAACAACACGCCGTCGGGGTTGGGCACTTCGGCGCGCAAGGTGATCTGGCCGGAGGTCGGGTCGACCGTGAGGTCGGAAAACAGCAGTTGACCCGGCTGCGCGTACTCGCTGCCGTCTTCCAGCACCACGCGCACCTGCGCGCTATCGCTGGCAGTGGCGCGCTTGTACTGGCCGCTCGCAAGGCCTTTGCGAAGGCGCAAGACATCGGTGGTCGATTGTGTGAAGTTCACATACATCGGGCTGATCTGCTGCACGACGGCCAACTGCGTCGCTTCACCCTGGCCAACCAGCGCGCCCTCCGTCACAAGCGCACGCCCGATGCGACCGGAGATCGGCGCGGTGACGTTCACATAGGCGAGATTGATCTGCGCTGTCTGCACTGCAGCTTGACCCGCGGCCACATCGGCCTTCGCCTGCTGTTGCGCGGTGACAGCGTTCACATAGTCTTGCTTGCTGATGGCGTTGGCTTCAACCAGCGGCTTGAATCGCTCGGCCTGGGCGGTGGCCTGCGCGAGATTGGCCTGCGCCCGCGCGAAGCCCGCCTGCGCGCTTTGCAAAGCAGCCCGATAAGGCGCGGCGTCGATCTGGAACAGCGGTTGACCGGCGCGCACGTCGCTGCCTTCGCGGAACAGCCGCTTTTGCAGGATGCCGGCGGCGCGCGCACGGACCTGCGCGACACGCGATGCTTCCAGGCGGCCGGGCAATTCCGTGACGAGCCCCACTGGGCGCGGCGTGGCGACGACAACGCCAACTTCAGGTGGCGGCATGCCGCCACCCGGCGGCCCGCCTGCGGGCGCTGCGCCGTCCTTTGCGCTGCAACCTGCCAGCACCATCGAGAGCACCACCACGGCCGACACAACGGTCGCGGGCTTGATCAGCACAGGCATGCAAGACCCCTTTGGGAGATGCCACGGCGTCCGTGGCGAGACGCGCGGATGGCGTGGTACTTCATTGTTTGGTCGCGGCATAGGTCCTTCAGGAGAGGCCACTCGGCTTGCTTTTTTCTCTGGAAGCTGGAGATGTATTGGGTGAGCGGCGCGAAAGAATAGCGGTGCATAGCGACAGATGACGTCGCAAGCTTCTTATCCTTGTCGAAATGGTGGGCAAACCGCGCGCAGCACTGCCCGCCGATCATCCGCCGCGATCGAACTTGAAGACCGCGACGCTGGCCATCAGGTTCGGGAGTGTCCGCACTGCCTCGCCCTTCTGGATGCCAAATGAGTCGAGCACGCGCAGCCCGCCCTTTCGCGCCAGCACTTCGAAGTCGGCATACGTGCCGACTCGGATGTTTGGCGTGTCATACCACTGATACGGCAGCGTGCGCGTCACTGGCATGCGGCCCACGATGACGTGCAGGCGGTTGGGCCAGTGTGCGAAGTTTGGAAAGCTCACGATGCCGATGCGCCCGACCCGCGCCGTCTCGCGAAGCATTTTCTCGGTGTTGCGAAGGTGTTGCATCGTGTCGAGCTGCAGCACCACATCGAAGCTCTGGTCTTCGAAGAGAGCCAGCCCCTCTTCCAGGTTGAGCTGGATGACGTTGACGCCGCGCCGCGTGCAGGCCAGTACGTTCTCGTCGCTGATCTCAACGCCGTAGCCGGTGCACTGCCGCGTGTCGCGCAGCAGAGCGAGCAGTTCGCCATTGCCGCAGCCGAGATCGAGCACGCGCGAGCCGTGGGGCACCAGCTCGGCGATGAGTTCCATGTCCTTGCGATCGCTCATCTCGCCACTCCCTTGAAGGCCATCACAGGCTTCACGTCCGCGGTCTCCTTGGCGATGTTGTCGAAAGTTGCACGCAGCAGGTTGTGGTACCTCGGATCGTCGAGCAAGAACGCGTCGTGCCCATGCGGTGCCTCGATTTCTGCATAGCTCACGCGATGTTTGTTGTCGAGCAGCGCCTTCACGATCTCGCGTGAACGTGCCGGCGAGAAACGCCAGTCGGTCGTGAAACTCACGAGCTGGAACTGGCACGTCGCCTTGGCGAAGGCGGCAGTCAGATCGCCGTGGTGATCGCGCGCCGGGTCGAAGTAGTCGAGCGCCCGGGTGATCAGCAGGTAGGTGTTTGCGTCGAAGTAGTCGCTGAACTTGTCGCCCTGGTAGCGCAGGTAGCTTTCGATTTCGAACTCGATGGCCTGTGTGCTGTAGTTGAGCGTGTCGGCCTTCATGCAGCGGCCGAATTTCTCCTCCATCGCGTCGTCGCTCAGGTAGGTGATGTGGCCGATCATGCGCGCCACACGCAGGCCGCGCTTTGGGATCACGCCGTGTTCGTAGAAATGCCCGCCGTGGAAGTCCGGGTCGGTCACGATGGCGCGCCGGGCCACTTCGTTGAACGCGATGTTCTGTGCCGACAGGTTGGGCGCCGTCGCGATCGCGATGCAGTGGCGCAGCCGGTCGGGGTAGCGCAGCGACCAGCCCAGCGCCTGCATGCCCCCGAGGCTGCCGCCCAGCACCGCGGCGAGCTGCGTGATGCCCATTGCATCGAGCAGGCGCGCCTGCGCATCCACCCAGTCCTCCACGGTGAGAACCGGAAAGTCAGCGCCGTAGGGCTTGCCTGTGACCGGGTTGATGTGCATCGGACCGGTCGAGCCGAAGCACGAGCCGGGGTTGTTGACGCAGATGACGTAGAACCGATGGGTGTCGAGCGGCTTGCCTGGGCCAACCAGGTTGTCCCACCAGCCGACGCTCTTTTCCGCGCCCTGGTGGGTGCCTGCCACGTGGTGCGAGGCGTTGAGGGCGTGGCACACGAGCACGGCATTGCTCTTGTCCGCATTGAGCGTTCCGTAGGTCTCATAGACCAGCGTGTAGTCGCGCAACTGCGCGCCGCTTCGCAGCGGCAGGGGCTCGGCGAAGTGTCGCGACTGCGGCGCGACGATTCCTACTGATTGCATGGGATGTTGATCCGCTTAGGATTTGGCCCGGAAGAAGTTTCCGGTTTGGGGGGCGCTGGGCGGGATGCGATGCAAGGCGCTCCTCACTTGTGTGGCGCGCCACACAAGTGAGGAGCAACGCCGCAGCGCGCCCGCCCAGCGCCCCCAAACCGGGAAATTGTTTCGGGCCAAATCCTTACCCAAGAAAAAACCCGGCGCCGCCAAAGCGGGACACCGGGTGCTGGGTCCTGTCTTTAGCTGGTTTTATAGAGCGCCCGCAAGCCGGAACAAATCAGCGCTGGGCGGGAGTGTAGCCGGGAAGCGGTGTCTGGAGGCGGCACACAGTTCACGCGGGGTGCGATTCAAACTGATGTGAGCAGCCATCAACACCCGTTCGCCCTGAGGTATCGAAGGGCTTGTGGAGCGTCGGGATGGGGCTTCGGCACCTCGGAGGCTGAGAGTTTTTCGATCATGCCCGCTCATCACGCCAAGAGCCCCCTGCTCGTCGTTGCAAATGCTCGCCATAGCCAAGCTATGGCTGCGCTTTGCGCCTAGATCAGGCGCCTTTTTTGACATGCTGCTCGGACACGTTCGAAATACTCTCAGCCTCTCAGCCTGAACGGAAATCGGTGTTCGCAACCTAAAGCGTACACATCAGTTTGAATCGCACCCGTTCACGCGGGCAAACCCAGCAACCTGACCCGTAGTCGCACGGCTGGGGGCGCCCTTTTATTTCAACTACCCCGCATCTCACCACCCGTTCCTCATCATCCCGTTCGGGCTGAGGTATCGAAGCCCTCGTCGCGTGGAAGTGATCTCCGCCGGACGAAGCTGTCGAAGGTCGCGTTTCGACAGGCGCAATCTGAAAGGACATTGGTTAGCGCAACGAGGGCTTCGATACCTCAGCCCGAACGGAGTGTGGGATGGTGAGGAATGGGATGGTGAGATATGCGATGGTGAGGCATGGGCAATTGAAAGATGAAACCTGCTCGACCCTTGAATAGACACCACTTGCCGAAACGGGTGACTCGACTAACCATGCATGGCCTGTTCCTGCAAGCGCCTCGACCTCGCGATGCTGCCGGCAGGCTGCTGCTGCAAAGCCAAGGAGTCGCCATGTTGAATCTGATCCACAGAATCCAGCTGCTCGTCGGCGCGCTCGCTCTGGTTGCATTGACCACGTCCTGCATGCACAAGACCGAGTCCAGCTGGTCCGGCTATGTCGAAGGCGATTATGTCTACGTGAGCTCGCCCGTTGGCGGCACCCTGCAAGACCTGTCGGTTCGCCGAGGTCAAACCGTCGATGCCGGTGCGCCGCTCTTCCGTCTCGAATCTGAAAGTGAAACCGCTGCCCGGGAAGAAGCTGCCGCTCGGGCGGTCGCGGCGCAGGCCGAGGCTGCTAATACCACCAAGGGGCGTCGTCCCGACGAGCTCGCCGTCACCGATGCGCAGCTCAAACAAGCGCAGGCAGAGGCTGAGCGCGCGGCGACCGAATTCGCACGCCAGCAAAAGCTCCTCGCGCAAGGGTTCATCTCGCAATCCCGGCTCGACGATGCCCGCACGACGGTCACCGAGACTGGGCAACGCGTTGCCGAATTGAATGCCGCCCTTCGTGTGGCCCGCCTGCCGGCGCGAGAAGACGAGCGCGTGGCGGCCAGGGCGAGCGCGCAGGCCGCGCAGCAGGCCTTGCGCCAGAGCGAGTGGCGCACGCGACAAAAGCTGCAGAGCTCGGCCACGAAGGGATTGGTCGCGGACACCTTCTTCCGCGTCGGCGAATGGGTGCCTCCGGGGCAGCCGGTCATCTCCCTCTTGCCGCCGGCATCGACGCGGGCACGCTTTTTCGTGCCCGAGAGCGAAGTCGCCTCGCTCGCACCGGGCCAGGCTGTGACCTTGCATTGCGATGGATGCGCCACGCCCATCAACGCGCGCGTCGAGTTCATCGCAACGCAGGCGGAATACACGCCGCCGATCATCTATTCCAACTCGCAGCGTTCGCGGCTTGTCTTCATGGTCGAAGCCCGTCCGCAGGGCGATGACGGTGCTCGCCTCAAGCCCGGCCAGCCGATTGACGTGCGACGCGCGGCCGGTGCCAAGTCATGACGCAGTCGTCAGACGGCTGGGCCATCGATGTGCGCGGCCTGACCAAGCGCTATGGGCCGCGCACCGTCGTCGATCACGTCGACCTGAAAGTTCGCACCGGCCGCATCTGCGGCTTCCTGGGCCCTAACGGTAGCGGCAAGACCACCACCATCCGAATGCTGTGCGGCTTGCTCACCCCCGATGAGGGGGAAGGCAGCTGCCTCGGGCTCGACATCAGGAAGCAGGCCATCGATATTCGTCGTCAGGTCGGCTACATGACGCAGAAGTTCGGCCTCTACGACGACCTGTCCATCCGCGAGAACCTCGACTTCGTGGCACGGCTGTTCGAATTGGCCAATCGAGAGGAGGCGGTCAACGGCGCATTGCAACGACTCGGCCTCGTCGAGCGGCAAGATCAGCTCGCGGGGACACTGTCCGGCGGATGGAAGCAGCGTCTCGCACTCGCGTCCTGTCTGATCCACCAGCCGCGTCTCTTGCTGCTGGACGAACCGACGGCGGGTGTCGACCCGAAAGCAAGACGCGATTTCTGGGACGAGATCCACCGCCTTGCCGCGCAAAGCATCACAGTGCTTGTGTCCACGCACTACATGGACGAAGCCGAACGATGCCACGAGCTGGTCTACATCGCCTATGGCAAGACGCTCGCCCGCGGCACGGAGCGCGAGATCATCGAGCAATCGAAGCTGCACGTGTGGGCGGTGGAAGGCGAAGGCGCCGCCGCGCTGGTCGAGCCCTTGAAGACGGCGAACGGCGTGTTGAGCGTGGCGGCCTTTGGCAACTCGCTGCATGTCGCGGGGCGGGACGACACCTTGCTCGAAACGGCTGTTTCACCGTACAGGAACAATCCCGGCCTGGTATGGCACCGCGCCGAGCCCAACCTCGAAGACGTGTTCATCAGCCTCATAGGGGATGCGCGGGACAACTTCGCGCCATCGAAAGCAAAGACGGCAGCATGAGGGCCTTCTCTGCCCATCGCACGCTCGCGATCTTCATCAAGGAGTTCCAGCAGCTGATGCGCGATCGCCTGACTTTCGCGATGGCGATCGGTGTGCCCATCCTGCAGCTCGTGCTCTTCGGCTATGCGATCAACACCGATCCCAAGGGTCTGCCGACGGTCATCGTGTCTCACGACAACAGCCCCATGTCGCGCAGCCTCTCGGCTGCCTTGCAGAACACCGGGTACTTCCGCGTCACCCATCAAAGCGAGAGCGAGGTACAGGCCTAGTCGCTGCTCGAGGCCGGCGAGGTCCAGTTCATGGTGAGCATCCCGCCCGATTTCGGTACACGCGTCGTGCGCGGCGAGAAGCCCGCCATCCTCGTGGCGGTGGACGCCACCGATCCGTCGGCTTCGGGCAACGCGATCGCTGCACTCGGTCAAGTCGCGCAGCAAGCCTTGCGCGCCGACCTCGTCGGGCCGCTTCGGTCCTTGCAGCCTGGAGCCCAGCCGTTCGAGCTGCGCGTGCATCGGCGCTACAACCCCGAGGGCCTGTCGCGCTACAACATCGTGCCCGGCCTCATCGGCACCATCCTCACGATGACGATGGTGATGCTCACTGGACTCGCAATGACACGCGAAAGAGAACGCGGCACCATGGAAAACCTGCTCGCCACACCTGTGCGGCCGGTGGAGGTGATGATCGGCAAGATCCTGCCCTACATCGTCATCGGCTACATCCAGCTTGCAGTCATCCTCATCGCCGCCTTCCTGCTCTTCGAGGTGCCCATGGTTGGCAGCTTCACCTTGCTGATGACGATGATCGGCGTCTTCATGCTCGCCAACCTGAGCGTGGGCTTCACCTTCTCGACACTCGCAAAGAACCAGTTGCAGGCGATGCAGATGACTTTCTTCTTCTTCCTGCCCTCGATGCTGCTGTCGGGCTTCATGTTCCCCTTTCGTGGCATGCCTCGGTGGGCGCAGTGGGTGGGAGAAGCTTTGCCATTGACGCACTTTCTGCGCATCGTTCGGGGCATCATGCTCAAGGGCAACGACGCGGTGCAGTTGCTGCCCGAGCTGTGGCCGATGCTGGCGTTTCTTGCAGTCGCGGGAAGCGTGGCCTTGGCGCGCTATCGTCAAACCCTGGACTGAAGAGGCGAACCTTTCGATCATGCCCTCTCATCACGCCAAAAGACCGCTGCTCGTCGGTGCAACTGCTCGCCGTAGCCCGGGCTACAGCGAGCAGTTGCGCCTGGATCAGGCGTCTTTGGGACGGCGAGAAGACGACCGAGAGTCAGCGGGCGTCGATCTCGATCATGACTTTGGTCGTCGCATTCATCGATGACAAGGGCGTGTGTAGGACGTAATTACCCGCTCTTGCACCAAGTTGCAGCTCTCGCCAAAGCCTCCCTCTACGATCATTCTTCACTGCTCACGGCAGGGCTCTCTGTCTTGCCTGTGCGTGATGCGCCGGTCCCGTTGGGCCGTGCGTCCAACCCAAGAGAGGACTTATATCCATATGAAGCATGCAAAGACCGCGCTTGCCGCACTGATCGCCACCGCCTTCATGGGCACTGCCGCGTTTGCAGAAACCAATGCGTCGACAGCCCCGGGCGCCACGACCGTCAAGCCTGAAGTCACAGCTCCGGCAACGGCGCCAACCGGCGCTGACGTGAAGGCGGATGCCAAGGCCACTGCCGCGAACCAAGGGGCGAAGAAGCAGCCCAAGGCCGCAGACGTCAAGGACGACACCAAGGCCGACGCCAAGGCCGCGACGCCATCAGGCGACACCGCGAAGGGCGACGCGGAACTGAAGGTCAAGCGCTGATCGTTGTTTCCGTCTGAAGCGGGCGATGCCTCAGGGCATCGCCCGCTTCATTTGAAATGCAATCCCGGCAATCAAACACACGTCCACGCAGGGCGGCGCAGCTGCCATGCGCCTAGACCCCTTCGAGGGACGTTCAATGGCGAGGTGACTGCCTCGCACATCGTGCGTCACTGCAGCGACCATGAGGTGAAGCTACTCGCCCCCCTGCTGCCCTTCGTTCGCAAGTGTGCCCTGCTCGAAGGCGACATGCCTCATTCGGTGTTCCGCCTCCCGCACAGCTTTGCTGCCTCCCCCTGAATGCGGGGTGATGTGCCGAGCACCCCGAAGTCGCGGGGGTGCGGCATGTCAATCGCCTGAAAGAATGCACTCGTACCTTCAGCTACGAGAACAACTATTTCATGAGCACAGTCGTCCTGATGCACGCCGACCTGAACTTGGCGCATCACTTGCGCGACGTCATCGCTGCTCAGCCCGGGTTCGAAGTGACGGGCGTCGCAAACAACTTCGCTACGCTGCGCGAAGTCTGCAACCCCGGAATGCCCGATCTGCTGATCGTGGATCTGATGCTTGCGCCGACACACATCAAGTCATTGCTTCAGGGGCTGCGGGGCCAGGGGAGCTTTGGTCCGCCCCTCATCCTTGCGCTTGCGGTGTCGGTGGACGATGCTCGGCTCATGGATGCGCTGCGTCATGGGGCCGACGGCTACTACGCGCATGCGCGTCCGACCGCGTCGCTGATGACAGCCATCGAGCAGTTGCTGAACGGCGAGTCGACCATGTCGCCGCAGATTGCCCGGCAGGTGAAAGCGCATTTCGACGACTTGGCATGGACGGAGTCCGATATCGTCGGCGAGTCGCAGAGTTCCTTGCACTTGACCGAGACGGATCGCCTGCTGCTGCAGTGGACGGCGGACGGCTATCTCGTCAACGAGGTTGCGCGCGGATTACGGCTCACGCCGGAGGCGGTCGGGGTGCGCATCCGGCACATTTACCGCAAGCTGCAGTTCGATCTGCGGGCGGGGGCGTTGTCCTTGGCTGCTTGAACCAGCCTGGATGAAATCCGGACTGGTCCGTACCCCCAACACACATTCCCGGATTTCATCCGGGGCTCAAATCAAGCCACAGGCGGCACGGTGTCGATGAAACTCTGCCGTTGAGACAGCTTTTCGTTCAGCTTCGCCAAGTTCGGATGCCGGCTGCGCCAATCGATCTCAGGGAACCTGAAGTCCAGGTAACCCAATGCACAGCCCACCGCGATGTCCGACAGCGAGAAGTGAATTCCCGAGCAGAATGGCTTGTCGCCCAGGCCCTTGCTCATCGCCGCCAGCGCCGACGTCACCTTCAGCATCTGCCGATCGATCCAGGCCTGGCTGCGCTCTTCTTCCGTGCGCCCGCCCCAGGTGCGTTCGAGACGCGCGAGGACGGAGGCGTCCAGCAGGCCGTCGGCCAGCGCCTCCCAGGTGCGCACCTCCGTGCGTTCACGCCCGCGTTCGGGAATCAGCCGTCCTACGGGCGAGAGCGTGTCGACATACTCGACGATCACTCGCGAATCGAAAACCGCTTCGCCGCCCTCCATCACCAGGCAAGGCACCTTGCCGAGGGGGTTGGACTGCAGGATCTGGTCGGCAGCCCAGACGTCCTCGAGTTCGAGCTGGTAGTCCAGCCTCTTCTCCGCCATCACGATGCGGACCTTGCGCACGTAAGGGCTGGTGAGCGAGCCGATGAGTTTCATTTTGGTGGTCCCTGTTCGATTTCATTCTAGCGAAGGGATCGCCTTGCACGATGGTAGAGTTTGCCGAGAAGACCCCGCCCATTCTTTAGGATTTGGCCCGGAATAAGTTCCCGTTTTGGGGGCGCT
>JAJKJU010000319.1 GCA_021153565.1 Rhizobacter sp. | reverse complement strand
GCGGGCGACGGTCTCATTGACGGCAACGCGCCAGAAACGCGGGTACGTCGGTTCGGGTAGGCGTCCGGCTTCGAGTTCCGCTAGCAGGCCGTCCAGGCTGGTCAGCACGTCGTCGATGGCGGCGTAAGCGGCGGCCAGGGTGCCGGCGGTCACAAGGGCCGGCGAGAAGCCGATGACAGGCTGATTCCGACGATAGGTGGACTCCAACACCGCCGGCAGCGTCTCGGCGTTGTAGAGCGTGGAGTCGGGGACCGCCAGAAGCACGTCTTGCCCTGATAGCGCCGCAGCCTCACGGACAGGGGCAGCCCCGTTGGAAACGACGCGCACCTGTAGCGACAGCTCGGCGCGTTTAGCGGCACGTCGCAGGTCCGGCTCAAGGGCCTGCGTCGATTCGCTCAGGAGAGCACCGACCGATACGCGGCGTTGAAACAGGTGCACCACAAGCTGCATCTGTGCATCGGGCGAAGCCTCTGCAAAGATGGCCGTCGCACGGTCGCGAGCGCTTGACGGCACCAGGCGCTCGTAGGTTTGGCGTGAGACGAACAGGCCGACGATGGGACCTTGTAGCTCGGCCAGCGCGGCCTGGAGCGCTGCAGGGCCGATGGCCAAGTTGACCGCGGAAGCCCGCGGTGCGCTTGCCGCCTTGGCGTCCTGCAATAGTTGCACGCTGGGGAAGCGTGAGTGCAGGGCATCGACAATCTGCCGGACGGCCGGCGAGTCGCCGGAGAACACTGCCCTTAGCGTCTGAGCAGCGCGGGCGCGATGGGCGGCGGCGAGCGCCAGGCCGAACAAGGCCTGAATTGCCGCTCGTCGCCTGATTCTCCATCGATCTATTGCATCGGCCATGCCTCAGAAACTCAGCTTCAGCTCGGCGTAGGCCTGCAGCCTGTTGTTGTACCGGCTGGTCTCGCGCGAGGAGCCGGCGTAGTAGGTCAGGGTCGGGCTGTCCAGCCTGGTGATGCGCAGCATGGCTTCTGCTTGGCGGTCAGCTATGACGAACGCTTTGGACACGATGGTGTCAAGGCGCCCATAGCTGGTGTTGGCACCGTTGCCGGAGGAGCCGAAATAGGCGCTGGAAACCCTCCAGCCACTTCCCAGCACCTTGGAGACACCGATCGAGCCGCTGTGACGCGAATATTGCGCCTGTTCAATGGCAATCGTAGCGTCGGTGTTGAGCAAATACGCGTAGGTGGCGAAGCCGGACCAGCCCCCGTCGAGAGAGGCGGAGGCCTGAAGTTCGACGCCACGCAGGCGCACGGAGTTGCTGTTGGTTTGCGCCACGGTTCCGATGCTGATCGGCTCCGAAATCAGGTCCGTGAGGCGGTCATTGAACACCTTCGCATCGAACAGCAACCCCCACTTGGGCAAATTCAGGAAGTAACCCACCTCGCGGGACATCTCCACCTCGCTCTTGAGGCCGCCAGCCGAAGCGGAGTGTTGGTAGTACTTGGCCATGGTGCTGCCGTCCGCTGCCGGCAGGTAGAGCTGAGTGGTGAAGGAATAGTTGCCATGCTGTTCCTGCAGGTCCGGCGTGCGCGTGCCTTTCGACACCGAGAAGCGGATGCCCTGGTTCTCGTCGATCTGGAAGTTCACAGCGCCCCGCGGGGAGAACGTCCAGCCGACGATCTGGTCATGCTCGGCATAGGCGCCGAGGTTGACCGTCGCCCAGGTGTCGGGCTTGTATTCCACGTTGCCGAACAAGCGGTACAGGTTGTTTGTCACGCGGCCGGCAAGGAAGGTTTGGCTCTCGGCCATTTGCTGGCGTGCACCGAGGCCGCTAACTAATCGCAGCTGCTCGTTGACGGCGAAGGTGTCTTGCAGCTCGATATCCGCGCGTCGCTCAGCCAAGTCCTGATTGGCCAAGCCGCAGAGCGGCTGCAGGCCTGCTGGGCCGAGCTGCTGAATCGCAGCGGCTGCCTGCAGCGCGAGCAAGTCGTCGGCAGGCGTGCCGCCGCGCGGTATCTGTCCCATGAGGAGGGTGTTGGCGTAAGCCGGGTTAGTCCCGTAAAGCGTGTAGAGCTGTGGCAGGAACGCCACCGCCGGGAAGCAGGTCGCCCAGCGCTGTTCGATCCGGTGATGCGAGAACGTGGCGCGCACCTGTAGCTCATGGTCACCGCTGAGGGCGGAGGTCAGCGTACCGGCCAAGTAAGAGTCGCTGATGCGCTTGTCCGGGGGAGCCTCGTATACCGACCGGAAAGGGACCTCCGCGCGCCCTTCGACATAGGCTCCTTCTAAGGCCAGGCCGGTCGTTCGCGACAGCTGGGTTTGCGAGCGAACCAGCAGCCGCCGAGCCGTCGAAGAGTCGTGATCGTCGTTCTGTGCGCTGTTCCAGTCATAGCCGCGGTCGCCCTCTGTGCTGGCGGCAACCAGAAAACTGGTGTCGCCGCTCGTGAGCGCAGCGCGCGCGTGGGTTCGGTAGACGCCAGGGCTACCGGCGCCGGCGCTCATTGAGGCCTGTCCAACGTCGCTGGGGCGCTTGGTAATGATGTTCACCACGGCAGTCATGGAATTCGGGCCATACGCGGCCGAGGCCGGACCGCGGGTGACTTCGATGCGTTCCACGTCATCAATGACGATGGGTAACTGAGTCCAGTAGATCTTGGACAGGCCTGGCCTGTAGACCGAAATGCCGTCGATGAGAACGTTCATTCTGCGTGCGTCGCGCGGGCTGGTGCCGTGGTAGTTGACCTGGTACCAGTTGCCGGTTGCCTGCGTGACCGCCATGCCGGGCACTAGGCGCAAGGCATCAGCGATGGAGGTGACGCCGTAAGTGCGCAGTTGCGTTGCCGTCAGCACGGTGACGCTCGCAGGCACCTCCTGCAGGCTCTGCTTGAGACGCGTAGGCGTGATGACCGTCGGCAAGGCACCTACGCTGTCCAACTCGGTGGCGGCCACGTCGGCCGCGCGGGCTTGGCCGAATAGGGCCAGGCCCGCGCCGAGGCTCATGAAGATCGTTCTCTTTCGACTTCTCATTTCAAGCTCACAACTTAAGAGACGGATAGGTGAACCAGAGGAAGTGCGCTGCGTCGAGCGTGAAGTGCGCGAGCATCGCTGCCTCGATGCGGCCGGTGCGCTGGTAGGCATAGCCGTAGCCCACGCCGGCGAGGGCGGCCAAGGCCATTAGCACGGGGCCGCCGGCGACGTGCGCCAGGCCGAACAACAGGCTCGCGGCGACGATCGGCAGGGGAGCCAGCCAGGCGCGCGCGCGAACCCACTGAGCACTCATCAAACCGTCCTGAACCACGCCGCGGAAGAGGCCTTCCTCAAGCGTGCACGTCCATAGGGCGATGTGCACCAGGTGCACGGCGGTGAACCAAGGCAGCTTGGGATCGAAGGCCACGTATCCGATCGCGACGGCAATGGCGAGGATTGCGGCTGTCGTGATCCCGGCGATGGCCAAGGCGGGCCGCCAAGCGGCGCGCAGCTCGGCAAGTGACGTGATGCGGCGGCTGTAGAGCGCAAACAGCAACAGGCCGGCGACCCCGGCGTCGAGGCGGAGATTCACGTGCATCGGCCCGGCGTGCGGGCTGATGACGGTATCAGGTACCACAAGGAAGGGGCCGAAGCCGGCGACCTTCTGGATGCCCAGCGCAAAGCACGTGGCGACCGTCACAACCTTAAGGGCTGTCCTCACCTTGGGCGACGGCAGCGCGACTGACAGGGCGCCGCACGCCCAGGCGAAGATGCACACGGCAATGCCGCCCGGCGACACCTCGCCGGATGCAGCCGCAGCGCACAAGCTCGCGGCGAGCAGCGGGTGCCACAGTGGCAGCTTGCCCCAGCGAGTGGTGATCGGAGGCGCCCATGCGGCGCAAACCGCCAGGCCGAGCAGTAGTACGGTGAGAGTCACCGGTATCTTCCTTAGGATGTTGGGCGCGTGCCGCAGGCGGCCGCGCGAGGGGCGGGCTGTGGAGCGTTGCCCTATTCGTCGATGAGTTGGTACTTCAGGGCCAGCCGCGTGATGTCGGCCAAGCGCTGCACGCCCAAGGTCTCTTTGATCGCCTGGGTGACGATTCCGATCGTCTTCGACGAGAGGCTCAATTCCTTCGCGATTTCTGCGTTGGTCTGGCCGAGGGCCATCAGGCGAAAGACCTTCAGCTCTCGGTCGGTGAGCTTGGCCTGGGGTGACTCCTCGCCGCGCACGCTCATCAGGGCCATGCGCTCGGCCAGTTCCTTGGTGAAGTAGGTTTCGCCCTCGTGCGCCTTCTGGATGGCCTCAGCCAGCACCTTGGTAGTCGCGCTCTTCGGGATGAACGACTTGGCTCCCACACGGTAGGCTTCCAGCACGAACTGATCTTTGTCGAATTGGCTGTAGATCACGATGCGGGCGCCAGGGCTGCGCTGCAGCAGCTCCCGCGCCACTTCGAGGCCACGAACAGGGCCGATCCAGACATCCAGCACGAGAACGTCGGGCCGCTCTTGCTCGAAGCGTTCCAGCACCTTGGTGCCGTCCGACACCGCAGTGACATGCGATATCCCGTAGGGAGTGAGCGCCCCGGCCAGGCTTTCGGTGATGAGCGGATGGTCGTCCACCACAAGGACGCGAATTGTCGTCATCGTCAGTTTCTCTCTGAATGAAGGTTTTCGTGCAAAGGCTGGAACTCAGGACCACTGGCAGAGGGAGATTAGCGCGCAGATCTGGCGGCCGTCGCGCCCCTTTTCGCGCGCGGATGCACAAACAAAACCCATGATTCTAGGGGACGCCCGCCGCTCGACGAACCGCGGAACCTGAAGATCACAAGGCGCAAGCATCGCTTCTGGCGACAACATTGTTCGCACACGTGAACCGTAATAGGTTGTATATGTAGAAGTCCCGACTTCTCTTTATAGGAGAATCGCGCTCCATTGATGGGACAAGTAGATGGACGGAAGGCGATATCGGGGCGTGGCCGCGCGGGGCGGAGACCAAGCGGGGGAGACAGAACACTGAGTGTTCATGCAAATTGCAGCGGAGTCACACGCTGCAATCCCACATGAATGCTGGGTTCGCCCAGCGTCCTGAAACACACGATGAAGAACGAGCGCCCGGCTCAGGGCGTTCACCTCGGGAGCTAAGAATGAACGTACAGAGAACACGAAATCATGCGACCTGGCCAACGCACTGATGAAACGCCCACCTCATCAAACCCGCAACTGCGCAGAATCGATAGCGGTGACGGGGTTCTGGTGTTCGAACTAACCCGCTGTACCCAAGGCGTTCACGTCAAGAGGACTCACCTGCGCAGCCAGGGCGGTCGGCTCTGTTGTTGTGTTCCCTTCTGCGACGAAAGCGATTTCGCGCGCTGGACTGGGGCGGACCCGCTCCGCTTTGCGTACCCTTTGCTGTTCCAACGATTGGCGAGAGCATTTGGCGAACTACAAACTCCCGTCGTAAGTGATTCAGCATGACATCGTCAGCGCTTGAGTCGATCGTCGTTTCGTCGGGCTACTTCGAGCGTGTTGGGGAGGCGATCTGCCGCATCGCACTCGCACGGTCCGAAGCCGAGACGTCACATCTGCTGCGGGAGGCGACCCAGCACCTGGGTGCGGACGTTGCCGTGTTCTGCAGTTTCGT
>JAJKJU010000318.1 GCA_021153565.1 Rhizobacter sp. | reverse complement strand
GGCGCGCTGCGGCGTTGCTCCTCACTTGTGTGGCTCGCCACACGGCGCTCGGAGCGCCTTGCATCGCATCCCGCCCAGCGCCCCCAAAACGGGAACTTATTGCGGACCATGTCCTTAGCCGCTCTATGAGCCTGCACAGCAAGGTCGTGTGGTCCCAGGGCATGTTCATGCTGCCGCACCACTTCCAGCAAGAGGCGCGGCATGCCGAATACCTGCTCGACATGCGCATGCGCACAACGGGCCCGCACGCCTGGGGTTTTTTCGAGCTTGCCCTGGATGAAGGTCTACTCGCCGTCGGCCGGCTGGGCCTGAGCCGTGCGAGCGGCATCTTGCCCGACGGCACGCCCTTCTCGATTCCACAACACGATGCGCAGCCGGCGGCGCTCGATGTACCTGCCGATTTGAAGGGCGAGATCGTCTACCTCGCCGTGGCGCTCGTGCGCGAAGGCGTGACGCAGGTCAATTTCGACGGCGCAGATTCCCAGGAGTTGTTTCGCTGGCGTGCCGTGAGCGAGGACTTGCGCGACCACACCAACGCCGCCGACGAACCTGAGCCAGTGCAGACGGGCACGCTGGATCTGCGGCTGCTGCGCGCCAAGGATGCAAGCGATGGGCATGCGCTGCTTGGCGTGGCCCGTGTCATCGAACGCCGCAGCGACAACCAGGTCGTGATCGACCGCGACTACATCGCCCCACAGACGTGCATCGACGCGAGCCAGCAACTCTCGGCCTATGCCTCGCTGCTGCACGGACTCATCCGCCAGCGTTCAGGCGCACTCGCATCGCGCATGGGGCAGTTGAGCCATGGTGTCTCGGAGATGGCCGACTTTCTGATGCTGCAGGCCTTGAACCGCGCTGAGCCGGTGTTTCGCCAGTACGCACTCGCGCCCAATACGCATCCCTTGCAGCTCTATTTCGCTTGCCTACAGGTGGCCGGCGACTTGTCCACCTTCACGAGCGCAACGCGTCATCCGCCCGAATACCCGCTGTACAGGCACGATGACTTGCACGCCACCTTCACGCCAGTGATCGCCGATCTGCGTCGCATGTTGTCAACGGTGCTCGAGCGCAATGCGATGCAGATCGATCTGGTCGACCGCAGCCATGGCGTTCGCATGGCAGTGTTTCCAGACCCCGACCTCGCACGCACATCCAACTTCGTGCTTGCGGTCAATGCGCAAATGCCGGCCGAACAACTGCGCACTCGCTTCCCCTCGCAGTCCAAGCTCGGACCGGCGGAACGCTTGCGCGATCTCGTCAACTTGCAACTGCCCGGCGTCACACTGCGTTCGCTGCCGACAGCTCCGCGTCAACTGCCGTTCCATGCGGGCTTCCACTACTTCGAGCTCGATCGCGGCGGCGAACTTTGGAAACAGCTCGAACGCAGCGGAAGCCTCGCGCTGCACGTGGGCGGTGATTTTCCTGCGCTCGAACTCGAGCTGTGGGCCATTCGCCAATGATCGGCCCTGGACCGGAACGAAAGCACCGCATGGATCCGCCCGCGATCAATGACCCCTTCGCTGATCTTGACGAGCAGCGCACCTTCATCAAGCCCAACCCGGGTCGTCGCACGACGACCACGCGGCCTGTCGACCCGCCCACCGTGCCGGACGCCGCAGACGCCGAACTCGCACAGCCCGACGACGGACTGAATCCGTTGGTCGCGCTGGCCAACCGCTTGCTGCTGGTGGTGCCGCAATTGCGCACCACGCGGCATGTGGACGACCCGACGGCGCTGCGCAATTCGCTCGCACAGGGCATTCGCGATTTCGCGGCACGCGCCACCTCGCAAGGCATCGCACCGGAGCGCGTGATGGCAGCACGCTATGTGCTGTGCACGATGATCGATGAGGCCGCTGCCGATACGCCCTGGGGCGGGTCGGGCACATGGGGTCGACACAGCCTGCTCGCGATGTTCCACAACGAGACCGAAGGCGGCGAGAAAGTCTTCCAGTTGATGGCGCGACTGGCCGAGAAGCCCGAAGAGAACCTCGATCTGCTCGAGTTGATCTTCTGCGCGCTCACGCTGGGCTTCGAGGGACGCTATCGCGTCCTCGACAACGGCCGGGCGCAACTCGAGGCCGTGCGCGACAGGCTCGCACAGGTCATCAGGCAACAGCGCGGCGACCATGCGCATGCGCTGGCTCAGAATTGGCAAGGCCAAGCCGTCGCGCCCCGAGGAGCAAGCAGCTGGCTGCCGCTCGCTGCAGCGGCAGCGGTGTCGGCACTGTTGCTGATGGGCGTGTACCTGACCCTCACTTCTTCGCTCGGCGCACGCTCCGACCCGGTCTTCGCCCAAGTGCAAAGCCTGCGGCTCACACCTCCCGTGGTTGCAGCGCCCCAACCGGCTCCCAAGCCGCGGCTCGCACAGTTTCTGCAGTCCGACATCAAGGCGGGTCTCGTTGCAGTTCGCGATGAAATCGACCGCAGCGTCGTCACGATCCGCGGCGACGGCTCCTTTGCGACCGGAAGCGCAAGCCTGATGCCGGAGCGCGAGGCGTTGATGGGCCGCATCGCCGATGCACTCGCGCAGGTCACCGGCAACGTGCTCGTGACTGGCCACACCGACAACCAGCCGATCGCACGCTCGGCGCGATTCCCATCGAACTGGCATTTGTCTGAAGAGCGCGCGCGATCGGTGCGCGCTCTGCTCGTCGCGCACAAGGTGGTGCCAGATCGCATTCGCGCCGAGGGCCGTGCCGATGCGGAACCCCTGGTTGCCAACGACACGTCGGCCAACCGGGCCATGAACCGGCGTGTCGAGGTGACGCTGTTCGTGGGTCGTGACAACGAGGCGGCGACCAAGCCCGCTAGCAAGTGATCAAGAAGCTGCTGGGTCTCATCTTCAACCGCTGGGTGCTGACAGCGGTACTCCTGCTCGCCACCGCACTCGTGATCTGGATCGTCGGCCCGCTGGTCGCGATCGCAGATGTACGGCCACTGGAGACGGAGTCGTCGCGTTGGATCGCCATCGGCGTCGTCGCGTGCCTCATGATCGCCATCGTCGCCTGGAAGCAATGGCGCGCGCGCCGGGGCAACGCGGCCGTCGTCAATCAGTTGCTGGCCGCGCCTGCGGCAGCAGACAAAAAGGAAGCCGAGAGCCCGGACATGCTCGCCGTGCGGCAACGCTTCGAGCAGGCCATGCAGACCCTGCGCCGCGCGCGCTTCGGCGCCGAAGGCGTGCTTGCGGGATGGTCGGCGAAACTCAACGGGCGCTACCTGTATGAACTGCCGTGGTACCTGATCATTGGCGCACCAGGCTCGGGCAAGACGACTGCGCTGCACAACTGCGGTCTCAAGTTTCCTCTGGCGCAGAACGTGGGCGACCATGCGGTGCGTGGCGTCGGTGGCACGCGCAACTGCGATTGGTGGTTCACCGACCAGGCGGTGCTGATCGACACTGCGGGCCGCTTCACGACACAAGACAGCGACCGCCAGAACGATCGCGCCACATGGGGCGGGTTTCTTGCAATGCTCAAGCGTTCGCGGCCGCGCCAGCCAGTGAACGGCGTGGTGGTGACGGTATCGATCACCGACCTGCTCACGCGCAGCATCGCAGACAGACGCGAACATGCGACCACGGTGCGACAGCGACTGCAAGAATTGCATGAAGGGCTCGGCATCCGTTTTCCCATCTATCTGCTCGTGACGAAGTCCGACCTGCTCGCCGGCTTCATGGACTACTTTGCGATGCTCGACAAAGAGCAGCGCGCCACACCCTGGGGCACCACGTTTGCGTTGAAGGACGGCAGTGCGCAAAGCCTGCAGCGCTTCGGCGTGGAGTTCGATGCCCTGCTAAAGCGATTGAACGATGGCTTGATCGAACGATTGCAGGTCGAGCGTGATCCGCAGCGGCGTGCGCGTATCTACGGCTTCGCCGGCCAGTTTGCCGGGCTGCGCGGCATGCTGCAGGACTTTCTCGACACGGTGTTCTCGCCCTCGCCTTATGAAGCGGAACCACTGTTGCGCGGCGTCTACTTCGTGAGCGGAACACAAGAGGGCACACCCATCGACCGTGTGCTCGGCGCCATTGCACGCAATTACCGCATCGAGCGCGCTGTCATTGCGCCCAATCAGTCCAGCGGCAAAAGCTATTTCCTGTCGCGACTGCTCGGCGAAGTAGTGTTTGCAGAAAGCGGACTCGCCGGCACCAACCTGAAGTGGGAACGGCGTCGCCGGCTGCTGGCATTCGGTGCCTATGCCGCGCTCGCGCTGGTGACGGGCGCAACGCTCAGTGCGTGGATCATCAGCTATGTGAACAACCGCGACTATGTCGACGCCGTTGCGCAGCGCGTCGAGCAAGTGAGGCTGCTTGTGCAAGCAACGCCGAACCGCGCCTCGGCCGAACTACTCCCAGTCGTGCCTGCGCTCGCTGCCACGCGCAGTCTCGCGGGCAACGACGACTCGGTGCCATGGAAGCTCGGCTTCGGCCTCTACCAGGGGCCAAAGCTCGACAGCGCGGCACGCACGGCTTATGAGCGCATGCTGGTCGACGCGGTGCTGCCTCGACTCGGCCTGCGTGTGGAAGAGCAGTTGCGCCAGGCCGGCAACGCGCCCGACAGTGACTACGAGGCGCTGAAGTCCTACCTGATGCTGCACGACGTGGAGCATTTCGAACAGCAGGCGTTGAAAGCCTACTTCGAGGCTGACTGGGACGCACAGCTCGGCCGGTCCATCGACGCGGAACAGCGCGCCCAACTGAGCGAGCACCTCGATGCCTTGCTGGCCCGAGGAGCGGCCGTGTCGCCGCTGCCCGAAGACAAATCGCTCATCGAGTTTCATCGCACCCGCCTGGCCACCGTGGCGCTGCCACAGCGCATCTATAACCGCATGCGTCATCAAGGACTCGGCGAGGAGTTTCCAGAATTCACCGTCGTGCGTGCCGCCGGCAACAATGCCCCGCTGGTCTTTGCACGTGCCAGCGGCGCACCTTTGACCAAAGGCGTTCCTGGTCTTTTCTCGTTCGATGGCTATCACCGCGGATTCCAAAAGGAAGTACCGCGCGTGGCGCAGATACTAGCCGAGGAACAGGCGTGGGTGCTCGGCATCGCCGAGACGCCGAAGGATGCCGCCGCAGCGGTGCTCGCCGATGACCCGCTGATCGACAACGTGCGCCGCATCTATCTCAACGAGTACGCGTCAACCTGGGAAGCGTTCATCGCCGACGTTCGCTTGCAGCCGATGACCACCTTGTCGCAATCGATCCAGATGTCGCGAATCCTGTCGGCGGTGGACAGCCCGCTCCCGCTTCTCCTGAAGGCGATGTCGCGCGAGACGACGCTGCTCGGGTCGGGCGACAAGAGCCTCGTCGAGAAGGCCACCGGCGGCGCGACCGACGCGCTCAAGCGTGGCCGCGAGGCACTGGCTGAGGCGTTGAAGGCCAAGAAGGGTGAGACTGGCCCGCGCATAGAAAGCCTGGTCGACGAGCGCTTCAGCGCCTTGCGCCGGCTTGTCACCGTACCCGCGGGCGGCAAACCCCCGCTGGACGACACCATCGCACTGATCGCCGAGGTGCATGTGCTGCTGAATGCCGTCGACAACGCCGTGAAGGGTGGTGCGGCACCACCTGCATCGCCTGTGCCGCTCAAGGTCAAGGCGGAGGCCGCGCGCCTGCCAGAACCGCTTCGCTCGATGATGGACAACTTGTCGCAAAGCAGTGCTCACCTGTCGCAGGTACTGGTGCGGCAAAACCTTGGCAATGAAGTCAAGTCGCAAGTCGGCGAGTTTTGTCTGCAGGCCGTGGCTGGCCGTTATCCGCTGGACCGCGCCTCAACTCGCGATGCCACGCAAGCTGACTTCGCGCTGCTGTTCGCGCCGGGCGGCAAGATCGACCAGTTGTTCCAGCAAAAGCTCGCCAACTATGTCGACACGACGACCCGGCCCTGGCGCTTCCGTGCCATCGAAGGAGTTCCGCTGGGCACCGACACAGGCTCGCTCCCGCAATTCCAGCGCGCCCAGGCCATTCGCGAAACCTTCTTCCCCACAGGGAACGTGCCATCCTTGCGATTGCAATTCAAGCCCATCGAGATGGATGCATCGCTCAAACAATTCATCCTCGACATCGACGGCCAGATCGTGCGCTACGACCACGGGCCGCAGATTCCAACGACCGTGCAGTGGCCCGGGCCACGTGGCACATCCCAGGTTCGGCTGCAGGTCAGCCCGCCATTGAATGCCGGCGCATCAGGCACGGTGTACGACGGTCCGTGGGCGCTCTTGCGCATGTTCGATCGCGTGAAGATCGAATCGACGAACGCGCCCGAGCGCATTCGTGCGACCTTCGACGTTGTCGACGGCCGCAAGGCCGTATTCGAAGTGACGGCGAGCAGTGTGCGCAACCCGTTCCACCTGCGCGAGTTGAACGAGTTTTCCTGCCCATCTGGCCTTTGATCGCGATGACGACACCCGTACCAGTCACAACACCATCCACGAAAGAAGCGCGCGACGTCCCGGGCTGGTACGGCAAGTTGTCGTCTCTCGGCGATTTCGCGCAGCGGCGCTTGCCACCTCACTGGCTGCGCGCCTGCGATACGTGGCTATCGAATGCAATGTGCAGCGGCCGCGAGCAATTGGGGGAGCGCTGGCTCGACATCTATCTCACCGCCCCGCTGCTGCGATTTGTATGGTCGCCGGGCATTGTCGACACCCAATGGTGGTTCGGCCTTTTGATGCCCAGCTGCGACAGCGTGGGCCGCTACTTTCCGCTGCTGATTGCCCATCCGCGCGCGAAGCCGCCGGAGGACCGCATCGCGCTCAATCATCTCGAGCTGTGGTTCGAGCACATTGCACAAGCGGCGATGGGAACCTTGAACGACGCAGAGGGGTCGGTGGATGCGCTGGAATCTGCATTGCTCGATGCGCCGCCGTGGCCAACGCCCGGCAGCGGTGCCGCGATCCGCCAGCAGCGAGATGCTCATGGCCAGCACTTGCACCTTGGCCGCGCTGCCCCCTTGTCGCAGTGGCTTCACGCGTTCGCGGCGCAGGAGCTGGTGTCGCAACTGTCCGGTTGCACGGTATGGTGGCGCGTCACCGAGACGGGAGCGGCGGACTGCGTAACCATCATCCGCGGATTGCCGGACGGCGCCGGCCTGATGGCGCTGTTGAACGGTGGCGATGGGGGCGGCAACGCGTCCATCGCATCATGAGAGAAATGAAGAAAACCGAATCTCCATCCAAACTCATAGACGCGCGAATCGCGAGCCTGGGCGACTGGAGGGGCGAAATGCTCTCCCGTCTGCGCGCCCTCATCAAGGAAGCCGACCCCGAAGTGACTGAGGAGTGGAAATGGAGCAATCCGGTCTGGTCTCATGACGGGCTGATCTGCACTGGCGAGACATACAAGAAGGTCGTGAAGACAACTTTCGCCAAGGGAGCCTCCCTGGCGGACCCGTCAGGCCTCTTCAATTCCAGTCTCGAAGGCAAGGTCAGGCGCGCCATTGACTTCCACGAAGGTGACAAGCTGGACGAGGAGGCTCTGAAGGCTCTGATTCGGGCCGCCGTGGCCTTGAACAAGGCTTCGGCCTTTTGACAATACTTTCGTGCCCCCGTGAAATTAATGACAACTATTCACTTATTTCTCCTTGCCGACGCATTTTGAAGACTTCCATCTGCATCACACGCGCTTTGACAGCCTTGAATCGAGGAGCAAGATCGTCATCAATGATGCGCTCGCCCATTGCGTCGTCCAGGCTCCGAATTATCTCGTCTCTGGATACATTAAAAATAAAGTCGGAATTGTTCAACAGGCGCTCAAGAATTTCCGCCACAGCACTCTGATGCTCAGTGGACGAAAACATCTTTATATTCTTTGCAAGATCAGCTGATATATCGTCGGTGTCGATCATCGGAACGGCCGCCATGCCCCTCGAGAGCTTGTCCAGCAGAGACAACGCCCACGTCTTCGTCTCATCGAGAGCGTCGTAGCACATTGTGATCAATTCCATTGCCGACTTCCGCAAATTACACGGGGGAAATTCACCCGCGGACGCGGCCAACGTATTGCAAAGCCTTCGACAGGACAAGGATGTGGCCAAAGGCATCCAACGGCGGTCTTTATCCTCCTTGACGGAAGACACCAGGATCCCAAGCAACCGGTCCTTGTCCACGGCCGACATTTCCGGTGCACGGCGATTCAAATAGTCGAGCACTTCGATCTGCTTCTCGTCTGTCAGATGGCGCAGTTCTTTCGAAATTTCGAGTGCAATTTCAACTTCCACTTCAAACGTCTTCGATTGTTCAGAGAACAAGCAATTCATCAGAATAGGGAGCCTCTGCCGATATTCGACCAATTCCATCAGTTGGATCAACTCAACGCGGTCCAGCACGGGGGCGTGCTCAAGGAAAGAAGAAATATAATACTCATACTCCTCCGCATCCCTCCGGTACGTTGCAATCCATCTGGCGGAAATGCACCTTTTCGCCCGTACCAAAATGCGCTCAACTTCCCGGGCTGCGTCACCTCCCCCTGCCACAGCTTCAACGAATTTACCCGACTCAAACAGACGATTCAAGTGTGCGAGGCCAGAAGAATGCAAAGAATCTGAATCGTTCCAATCGGAAGGACTGAACCGGTGCCGATCACTGTCGGTAATTGAGATGGGCTGCCCGTGCAGAGTCAACTTGAATGGAAATTCGGCGGAATGAATTCCTCGCAACGACTGGCTCGCGCCCTGATCAGCAAGAATACAAATCTTGATGTCGTCTTCATCCCGAGGGTCTACCCCCTTGGAACGCAGCAACGACTCATAGTATTTCGACTTGATTTTTTCGAGTAATTCGATGCTCTGCCGGCCGATAACCACGGTGCCGTCTTTTAAATCTTGAAGCGGGGAGACCGCCTGGCTCGCGTTCTGCTTGCAACGGTACTGAATGTCCTTCACGAAGAGCGCCGGTTGCAATGCGCCCCGGTTGTCCCGCATCAGCATGGGCACGCCCTTTCGCTGCAATGCAGCGAGCGGGCGTGCCATCAGGTTCCAGAACCGAGGCCATGCTGCGCTGTCAGTGCTGCCTGAAGGCGGTAGGTCTTCGATCACCAGGGTGCACACCTCAGCAGTTTCAGTCAGCGCCGGTCGCCGGAACATGTCGGGCTCCCCGGCGACCACACGCTTCAGATCGAGCACCCCCGTGGTCGGGTGGTACTGCGCAGCCCCTCGCTGAAGTTTGCCCCGACTCAATCCCAACTCATCCAGCGAGATTCCTTCCAGCAGTTCAGCGTCGAACGTTTCATCGAACAGATTTGGCCCGTCCCAAGCGGGAATACGTTCCTTTCGGGTCGCACTCTCCGCACGCCGGTTTCGGGCCCTTTGGACGCGACCTGCTCCGCGGACCGCTGAGACCTGCCCCACGCTGTCGCCAAACTCAGGAGGCGTGGGGTCCACAACGTGCCAGCGGCCTTCGGTACCCTTCACCTCGACCCAAGTATGTCCCTCCAATTCGATCTTGTTGGTGTGGCGATCGACCATGTGGCCGCAGCACAGGCGTGCCTCGATCTCGAACGACTGCATCAGGACGGCTGCGCAGGCAGTCGCGAATTCGTAGCACACGCCCTGACCGACGCTCAAAAACCGCCTGCACCGCTCGCCGATCGAAGACGTTTGATTCAGCGCATCGGCGTCGTCGTCGGAGTAGCTCAGGGTCGTTTGGAATATCGTCGCCAGCTCTTTGGCGACCTCGACGCTGTTCATTCCAACTCGAGCGCGCCGCGTGTACAAGGACCGGATCTCCTCGGCCAGAGTCGGCATGAAGGCATCGGCGAGCGCAGGGAAGTCCGGCGGCAGGCCGAGCGGGGTGTTGTCTGCCGCGTCATCTTCGCTTCGGTCGTTGACCAGCTTATATGTCACGGACTTCACAAACTGGCGGTCGGCTTGCGTGAGCACATACCAGCTTCCCCGCTCGTCACGATGAACCTTCTCCGGCTTGTGCTTGTTCAGTCGAACCTCGGTTGGCCGCCGATTTCCCGGCACAGGGAGATACACCCGCCCTTCCCCGTCCACGCGATCAATCTGCGTCGTACGTAGCTCGACAAGCGGACCCGCGTAGTCAGGAGTATTGTTTTCGTGTCGTACCGGCCAGGTCCAGTCCAGCCCATCCAAGGTCAGACGGGACACGGTGAGATTGCCGTCTTCCGGCCCCAGGTTAATGACGCTACCGAGGTCACCGGTGGATGAGGGGCTGCCAACGCCGGATCTAAATGACGATGGTGACCTCGGCCTGAAGCTCGGAACCAAGGCGCCCCCGGCCGCAACCAAGCCACCTCCCCCGGCCGGCGCCGCAGCGCGGCGGCGCATCGAAAAATTGCGCCGGCGGGCAGGCGCCGTCGAGGTTGACGGGGCTCGCGACACGGCAACGTCGGCAGTCGACCGCTCCACGGACCTTGGATCGTCAGTCAACCGCCCAATGAAAAGCCGGTCGCTCCCGGCCTCCTCGAGCATGAACCTGATCAGTTCCTCCGGCTGGCCCTTGGGAAGGAAGCGAAGCTCATGCCGCTTCGCGTCATACGCCACCGGAGCTGTCGCCCATAGCGTGGGGTCGCCGCGTAAAGCAGGTTGGCACATACGGGGGTATGCGAGACGCAGTGCAATGCTCAGTTGCCTTGCGATCTGCTCGTCCCGGGCGATTGGCGCTTTGGCGGGGAGCACCGCGGATTGCGCGGCAAGACTGCAATAGAAGCCGTATGGGCCCGCGAAGGCCTCGTCGACTGTCATCATGGGCCGCTTGGCAAGAAGCGCCAGGGCATCGCGCAATTGCCGGACGCCGGGTGTGAACTCCGAAGCTTGCCCCTTGAGCTTGCCCAGCAAATCTATGTGCCGGTCGACCAACTGCCGGACCTTGCTTTCAGGCACCGAAGAGTCAGCTGCAGACGAGCCCGCCTTGCTGGTGAAGGCACTCGCCGCCGATCTCTGCGCGGCCAGGTTCGCCGCCCGCGCCTGCGCGATGGGCAAGATCTCCTCAGGCTCGTAGTCCTGCAGCTTCAGCATTTGCATGCGGTTCTGCAGAGCGCTGGAGAAGGTTTCGCGGCCGGCATAGCCCGCATTGACCGTGGCGATGAGCGCGAAGCCCGCGGCAGCCGGCTCGCCCGTCTGCCCCGTCAGCAGCGTGTTGAACTCGCCTTCCAGGATCCCGCTGGACAGCAGGTTCAGCTCCGATACCAGTACGACCTGACCGCGCCGACGCGCGTTTGACACGGCCGCACGCAGACCGTCCAGGTCGTTGGGGTTGGCATTGATGTGCACGAAGTCGATGCCTTCGCGCTTGCCCTGCGCCAGAAGCATTGCCTTGACCACGGCATCCTTGCCCCGCGAGGCCGGCCCTTCAATCAACAGCGCACGCTTGCCGAGCGTGTCGTTCTTTGGATTGAATGCCTCGCGCAGGCCTTGGGATCGCAGCCACCCGTCGACGGCCCCTGCAAGAGCGATGGTGCTCTTCGTTGGCGCGAGCTGCTGCTCCTGCAGCGCGGCCCCGACGGCTTGCGCATCGAACAATTCCGGCAGCGCTTCGCCCGGTGGGACCTGCAGCTGATGACGCAGCCAAACCTCGACCATCGGCAGGCTGCCTTGAGGCAAGCTGTCACCGTACACCTGCAGCGCCACGCGGGCGAGCACGGGCGCCAAGTCCTGCGCGCCAAGGCCGCTGCCTCGTGCCCGATGGGTTTGCAGTTCGCCAAGGGCGCGCGCCAGGCATTCCTCCAAGTCGCGTGGAGACAGCCCGGCCTCCGGGACCCTCTGCAGCCGCTCATGAATTTGCAAGACCTGAGCGCCGACCTCGGCCACTTCAGGGCCGAGACCGAGCCGCAGCGACGACTCGAGCACGGGCTCGACGAATGCTTTACGCAGGAAGTCGCTGTGCATCGACTTGAATTGCACGGTCGCGAAAGACTCTTGCGCGACCGGCTGCGGGCTGCGCCCCGGCAGGCTGTCGGCGTTGCCCGTGAAGATGATCCGATGGTCCGCCTCCAGCTTATGGAGCACGCCGTTGACGTGCAGACTGCGGTCGGCGAACACGCCCTTGAGCATCGCGAGATTGCCAGGGCGAGCCAGGTTGGCTTCATCGACGACCAGCGTGCCCGGCGGGCGGCTTGCGGCCCACGCCTGCAGTTGCTGGCGGAACGCTGCCGTGCCTTCATCGGCAACCGAGGCCCAGAAAACCTCCCTGCCCTGGCTCAGGGTCTGCACCAGATGCGTCTTGCCAGTGCCTGGCGGGCCCTTGAGAAAGATACCCTGCGCTGGCGCCTGGGCGACCTTGCCCGCCAGCTTCTGGTCGCGCTGCAGCGGTGCCGGGCGTGCGCAGGTCTGGCTCACCTGCACCGGTGACGGTCCATGCGGCCTCTGCGCCACCAGCGCCGGCAACGCTATGTCGTGCGCGCGCGCCTGGGCGCAGACCAGGTCCAACACCTTGGCCGCGATGCTGGCCTGGGCATCCGCACTGACAGCCGAGGCCGTCGTGCCGATGACCTGCTCGATCACGTCAGGGCTGAAGGCATTGAGGAAGGGCCAGGCCAACGCCTTGATGTCCTCCGGATGCCGCACCTCAGCGAGCAGGCTCTTCAGCCGCGACAGGTCCATCGACCGCGCCGGCATCTCGCTCATCTCACCCGGCAGCAAGACCTTCAGGCACGCTTTCAGCTGGGCATAGCGAGTGTCATGGACCTGCTCCGGTCTGCGATGGTCGCCGATGAGCATGTCCTTCAGCAGCGACCGCACCAGCCGCGCCTCTTCGGGATCGAGCGAAGGCGCCGACGTCCTGAGCTTCAACAGCGTGCTGCACAGTGTCTGCACGGTGGCATATCGAACCTGTCTCTCGCTGGCCGGCGCGATGCCGGCTCGCTGCAAGGTCTCGAACCATTCGAGCACGGGCGCGATCAGTTCTCTTGCCTCGACTGCCGGCACCGCAAGCGCCACGCTGAGCCGGTTGGTTGCGGCCTGTCGCCACGCGTCGCGCGTTGGCGTCGGGTCCCGCAACGCGGGTGTGAGTCCATGATGCTCGACGACCCGGCGATCCGGGCTGACGACCAACAGCCGACCACTGAAGGCGAGGCGCTCGCCGTTGATCGTCAGGGCGTGTGGTGGATGCAGCAGCGGGGCCAGGTCGCGCACGAGTTCGGGGTTGGTCTCCAGGCCGTGCAGAACGACGCTCTTGCCGGCCTTGAGATCCTCCACGAGTTGATGAGTGCGCACCTGCAGCGCCGGCAGGCCCTGCGGATCGGCCGCGGGCTGTCGTTGCAGGCTGTAGAGCAATTCGTCGCTGCTTGTCGTGGGCGTGACGTGGATGCGCGTGCAGTCCCGGGGCAGGCTCGGGTCGATCAGCGTCGGATCGGCACAATGAAGGAAGGTCACTGGAGCGGACCAGACCCCTGGCTGGCTCAAATCGTCGATCGCGAGCGCCGCATCGCATGGCATGCCCCGCGTCGTGGCCACCCGCCCGGCATAACGCGTATCCACGTGCACGTCGGGCGCCACGGCCACCTCGAAGTCCCCAGGGTGATGCATCAAGCGATCCCACATCGCCGGCGTCAGGGGTTCACTGACGAAGATGATGGGCAGGTGTTCGCCCGCCTTGGCTTGCGCCTGCGACAGCATCGCGGGCAGTCTGGCCAAGGCATTGTTCTTCGCACCGTAGCCGCCGTGGAACACCTCGTGGAAATTGGCTTGGTGCAGCGTGCACACGGTCTCGGGGCGGGTCTGCAGGGCCAGAGAGAAGTCGGCGGCCGGATGCTTGCGCGCCGTCCGCTCGGCCGCTTCGTCCGCGGGCAAGCCGTGTTCGAGTCGGACGGACCCGGGGTGCTTTGCCAGCCAGGCCGACACCTGATCCATCAATAGAGGGTCTGCCGGCGGGTTGCGCAACACGAGCGATTGGCAGCTGAAATCGAATCCCTCGACTGCGCCTGGTCCATGCTGCCATGTCTGCGCGAGGGTGAGCTCGGGGCCTCCGAACAAGATACGCTGCCAGGATCTACTGTCGTCTTGCAAGTCGATGACCAACGCGGCGGCCGACGGGCTAGCCGCCGGATGGATGACCGGATCAGGCGCATTGGCAAAGGTGCAAGCCTTGAAATCGCTCAAGCTGACTCGCGACGCGAGCGCTCCCGAGGCAATTTGGGTCAGCGAGGTGTTCTCGTCGACGAGGAAAGCGATCTTCACGCGCTCGCCCATTTCCCGGCAGGGGATGGGGCGTCCATCCCAGATCTGCTCTTCCATCAAGGTGTTGAGCGATTCGAGCTGCCGGGGCGTGAAGCGGGGGCAGCCGTCGTCGGTGGTCAGGTTCAGCAGCAGGGTTCCGCCGGTGTGGAGCAACTGCCGGAATGGGCCGTCGGCACGCCTGGGCTTGCCGTGCTCGATGCGCACGTCGTGTTCCAGGTCCCTCAGCATCATTGCGCTGTCTGCGTAGACGAAGGGGCGGCCTGCCTCATCGAGTGCCTTCTGCATGGCGCGGCGCGCGTTCGTGAGCTGCCCCGATGCCACCACGATCATCGGGTGCGTGGATCCTTCGATCAGGCATTTGAGCAGCTGATCCTTCGGCTCGGCCTCGGGTGCGATCTGGGGCTCGGTCCGAATCGCTTCGCGTGGGGACACGAGCTCGGATGATGCGACGCGGGCGGGCGGAACTGGCCGGCGGCTGGACGATAGGCCTTCTGGCGATGCATTCGTCGGTGCCGGCAGGAAAATCTGCGCCGGCGAGGGCGTGAGTGGAGGTGTGCCGCGCGGATTCCGTGAGCGTCGAGAGAGGGCGGGAATGCACCCCAGCGTTGCGCTGCGGCTGCCTTGCGTTTGCCCTTCCAGGCTGGGTTCGGGGTCTGGATGCGAAGAGGAAAGAGGGCGATCGACTTGCATAGCCATTTCGCCCAGTGCGTCCAGCAGCAGTTGCCGATCCTCCGGCCGGATGCCCTGGCCCAGTATTCCGTCCAAGACAGCCTCGCCCATCGTTGCTGCGGCCATCCAGCGCTCCATCTTGCCGGTCTCGGCCAGCGCCATGACGTCGGCGTGCAACATGGCCCCGAACGCCTGCATGCGCTCGCCATCCAGGGGTTTAGGCCGTCCATTCAGGCACGCGCGCCATTGCTCGGCTCTTGTGGTCGGATGCGCTCTCGCTGTGCGGTCCTTCAACCGCTTCATCACCGCACCGCCAGTGGGCAATGCAGAGTGCACCAGTTGCGCCCGCTGTGCCCGCTGCTGCGCCAGCAAGGCGTCATCCTGCCGGCGCTCGTCGGCGAGCAGCTCTCTCGGTGTCGGATTGCACTCCCGAATCTCGCCATGTTGCGACGGCTCGCGAGACAGGGCAGGCAGCGCCGCATGCGGCCTCATTGGCGCGTCGAGTTGTCCAATCCGCGGAGCAAGGCCTACAGACCACGACGGCCGTGCCGCTGGTTCGGAGATCTTGGTGCCGCTGGCCGGATTGGTGGACACCGCTTTGCCCGGCCTGACTATGCCGCTCAGGGTGCCAAGAAATTTGAGCATGTCATCTCGCTCCATACGTTGATGCGTACAGCATGGCGTGGAATGACCGGTTACCCCATGCAGTATGCGAAGCGCTGAAACGGATCGCGAAAGACGGCCCCGGCATTGCTGCGGAGGGCTCGTCGCTTTGCTTGAGGATCACTGAGCGGTCTGTCGGCGGACTCTCGATCGAACATGGCAGAGGGACGCCCGGCGCTTGCAAAATTTGATGCTTAGATCAAGAATCAGCTCAACAAGGCAATATCTTGAGATAAATATCAAGTGCAGACCATCCAGGAGCTAGGAGAAGCGGTCGCTGCCCGCCGCCATGCTTTGAAGCTACGGCAGGCGGCCGTAGCAACGCAAGCAGGCATCACCGCCGAGTCTCTCTCGAGATTCGAGAGAGGTCGCTCCGCCGAGTTCGGTGCCCGCAAGTTGCTTGCGGTGCTGGCAGTCCTCGGGATGGAACTCGACGTGGTCGTGGCAGGCCAGTCTGGCACGCTGGACGAACTGAGGCTCGAGCGGAACAGCGCAGGCACAGGGGTCGCCTCGGGCACGTCCACGGCTGTGGCCTCCACCAGCGGGGCGAAACGGTCGTGAAGCTGGCCGTGTACGTTCTCGGGCGCGACGTGGCTGTTATGGAACAGGCGGGCGACTTCAAGAGCGTCCTGACCTACCGCGCCGACGTGGGCGCCAACGACTTCGTATCGCTCACCATGCCCGTGCGCACGGAGTCCTACGTGTGGGACGACCAACTTCCGCCCGTGCTCCAGATGAACCTGCCCGAGGGCTACCTGCTCCAGGTGCTGCAAGAGCAGTTCGGCCCACACATCGGAGCCAGCCCAATTGCCTTGCTGTCCGTCATCGGGCGCAACATGGTGGGCCGATTGCAAGTGGCAGCGCCAGGTGCCGAACTGAACGAGCCAGCCAAGCCCATAGAAGTGGCCGAGCTGCTGAAGGGCGACAACTCCGAAGCCGCCTTTGCTGCGCTGGTGCGGGCACACGCAACGAGTGGTGTATCGGGCGTGGTGCCGAAATTCCTGGACGCGCAGCAGGATGCGAGCGCGGCAGACGATCCCAACAGCGCTCGCCCCGAGTTGGCTGAAGGACTCACTCCGCTGGCACGGCACCGAAAGGCCAGCATGGTCACCCGCCGCCACATCATCAAAGGTTCAAGCGCACAGCTGCCCTTCGTCGCACTGAACGAACACCTCTGCATGCAGGTGGCTAGCCGTGTCATGCCCACCGCTCGCACGGAAGTGTCGGACGACGGCCAAGCCCTGGTCGTGCACCGGTTCGACGTGGACGAACACGGCCAACCTCATTGGGGCATGGAAGACTTCTGCAGCCTGCTCGGCCTGCGCCCAGCGGCCAAATACGACACCACCTGGGAACGCATCGCCCGTGCCGTGCGCGACCACGTGCCCGGCGCGCAACGACTGGACACCTACCGCCAGCTCGCCAATACCTTGCTGCTGACCTACGCCCTTCGCAACGCCGATTGCCACGCAAAGAACCTGGCTCTGCTCTATACGAGCCGGGACGACGTGCACCTCTCGCCCGCATACGACATGCTGACCACCGGCGTATACGCGGGTTTCCAGCACAACCCACCCGGTATCGAGTTCATGGGCAAGAAGACGTGGACGCCCGGCAAGAACCTACAAAAGTTCATCACAGCGATCTTCGGCATTCAGCCCAAAGAGCAGCAGCACATGGTGGAAGCGATCAGCGACGCTGTGGCCGATGTCGGTCCGCTGCTGCGCAACGCAATGCAGCAGCACCCAGCTTTTGAGGATGTTGGGAAACGCATGCTCATGGCTTGGGCCGAAGGCGTACAAGGCTTGCGAGATCAGCGCGTCTACGCAGTGGGCGATTGGGCGGGGGGCGATGCCTTCGAAGGCTTTTCGCCACCACCGAAGCAAAAGCCCGACAGCGCCAAGATGGGCAGATCGCCACTATTGGGCAAGCGCTGATTCGCAGACGCCAAGAGACCAACCTGAACACATGACCATTCTTCTTGCCGAGCCAAACGCCTTTTGAATCATTGCTGCATCGCCGAAGCCTGAGCTTGACACAGCCAGGTCGGATCCAGACCAGATGAGACCGAGGCGTGATGTGATGGCGATCAGGCGCCTTTTGACGTGCTGCTCGGACACGCTCGAAATACTCTCACCCTCTCACTTCAGACTTCAGACTTCAGACTTCAGACTTCAGACTTCAGACTTCAGACTTCAGACTTCAGCGACGAGCATGTGTCCCTGCTGCGTTTCAAGGGCGACGAGCCGGTCTTCAAATTCGACGCGGCGACACCTGAGAGGCTGAGAGTTTTTCGAACGTGCCCGAAATTCGCGTCAAAAGGCACCTGATCTTAGGCGCAAAGCGCAGCCATAGCCCGGGCTATGGCGAGCATTTGCAACGACGAGCAGCAGTCTTTTGGCGTGAGAGCGGGCATGATCGAAATACTCTCAGCCTCTGAGGCTCACTCAGGCCATGTCCTTGGCAGCCCCTCCCCCCTCAAACCGCGATTCGGCACTCTCACTCGCGATCTGATCGATCTGCCGCGCCAATTGCACGTCGAGTGTCGATACGCCGCCCACGTCGTGCGTGGTCAACAAGATCTCCACACGATTCCAGACGTTGCTCCACTCGGGGTGGTGGTTCATGCGCTCGGCCGCCAACGCGATGCGGTTCATGAAGCCCCAGGCCGCATTGAAGTCCGCAAACACGAACGATCTTCGGATGGCATCGCGTTGCGCGTCGAAGGTCCAGCAGGGCAGCTGCGGCAGGAAGGCAGCGCGCTTTTCTGCACAGAGGAGGGAGATGGTCGATGTGGTCATACGGTCCTCACACGACTCGGCAGGCGGTCGCGAACGGAAGGCGCGGGCTGCGCGGGAAAAGGCTGGCTGGATCGCCGTAGCCCAGATTGCAGAGAAAGTTCGTCTCCACCGAAGTACCGGCGAAATAAAGCGCGTTCACGGCTGCTGCATCGAAGCCCGACATCGGGCCGCAATCTAGACCGAGCGTCCGGGCCGCGAGGATGAAATAGCCGCCTTGCATGCTGCCGTTTCGAAACGCCGTGGTCCGTGCAACGTTTTCATCAGAGAACCAGTTGCGAGCATCCGGCGCGTGAGGAAACAAGATCGGCATCTGCTCCGCAAAGGCCATGTCATAGCCGATCACTGCAGTCACCGGGGCACCCATGGTCTTGCTGCGGTTCCCCTCGTCCAGCGCCGGCAGGAGGCGCTGCTTTTCGCTTTGGCTCGTCACGAACACGATGCGTGCGGGACAGCAGTTGGCAGACGTGGGTCCCATGCTCGTCAGCAGATAAAGATGTTCGAGCAATGCGTCTGGAACGGGCTTGTCTTGCCAGGCATTGAAACTGCGGCCCTGCATGAACAGGCGATTGGCGGTGGCTTCATAAGACGGCGAATTCATGGAGATCCTGGTTGGTTGGGCAACATGTTCACCGGCAGATGCACGAATGGCCGTTCGCCGATGAACCCTCACAGCCGCGGACTTGCGCGGCGTCGAGAATGTAGGGCGCAGGGCACGCAATTTTGCTGCGTTGTTCGGTTTCGTCCCGACCCGTGGCGCAAGAACCATGCAAATGTCGACAGCCACCAGGAATGGCCGAAGCTGCACGGGGAGCAAGATCACGAGAGCGGGGTGCGGGCGATGATTCGCCCTCTCGCTTCGATGATCGATGTCCGGCAGCGTCTCAGCGCGATACCTTCCGCCTCGCCCTCACCGCTCCCGCCAAGCCCTGCAACACCGGCACCGTCTGTGCGAACCCGATGCAGGCATCGGTGATCGACACGCCATGCTTTAGCGGCACACCCGGCACAAGATCCTGTCGCCCTTCTTCGAGGTTGCTCTCGATCATCACCCCAATGATGTGCCGATCACCCGCTGCGACCTGTTCGGCGACGTTGCCAGCGACTTCGATCTGGCGCTGATGCTGCTTGCTGCTGTTGCCGTGTGACACGTCGACCATCACCTGTTCACGCAACCCCGCCGCACGCAATGTGTTGCAGCTTGCTGCCACATGCGCAGCGTCGTAGTTTGGAGTCTTGCCACCCCGCAGGATCACATGGCAATCGTCATTGCCGCGCGTTTCGAAGATGGCCGCCATGCCCATCTTCGTCATGCCCATGAATGCATGCGGCGCACGCGCCGCAAGGATCGCGTCAGCTGCTACCTTGATGCCGCCATCGGTGCCATTCTTGAAGCCCACCGGGCAGCTCAGGCCCGAAGCAAGCTGACGATGACTCTGGCTCTCCGTCGTGCGAGCGCCGATGGCACCCCATGCGATCAGGTCAGCAATGAACTGCGGGCTCAGCAAATCGAGAAACTCCGTTCCCGTGGGCAGGCCAAGCGTTGTCAGTTCGAGCAGCAAACGTCTTGCACGCTCGAGACCTTCGTTGATCGCAAAACTGCCGTCGAGGTGTGGGTCGTTGATGTAACCCTTCCAGCCCACTGTCGTGCGCGGCTTCTCGAAGTAGGCGCGCATGACGATCAGCAAGTCGTCGTGCAGATCGTCTGCCACGGCCTTCAGGTGATGGCCATATTCGAGCGCCTGGTCGTGGTCATGGATTGAGCATGGGCCTACCACCACCACAAGGCGGTCGTCACGCCCGTGCAGCACGTTGGCGATCGTCTCACGGCTGTTTTCAACGAGCGCCAGCGTGTTGTCGCGAACTGGCACACGCTCTTGCAGGAGCGCGGGCGTGATCAGCGGACGAACGGCGCCGATGCGAACGTCATCGATGCGGGTGGTGTCGAGCGTGCTATCGCGAGCGCCGACTTCACGGTCGTGCAATGGGTCGTCGAGAGTGGGCATGAGCAGGTCTTCTGCGTGAAGTTCACGCGATTGTGGATGCATTCGAGGGCGCGGAATTGCAGACGTGCCTGCATGTCCACGCAGACGATGCAGATGATGCAGACCCGGTTAAATGTTGCGTCTCTCGGTGACCACACATGGGACTTCAAGAACCACAAGCCGCATCGTCAGCGGTTACCAAAGAAGAACGCTCAAGCACGAATGCCTCATCTGCATCAGATCCGACTGCCAATCAACGTGCTGGTGCGCCGCACGTCGCGCTCGAATGCCGCGATTGCATGCTCGGAAATCGGAATGTGGATCAGCACTGTTCGCGCGACTTCGGCATTGCCTTCGAAGGCACGTAGCAGGTTCGGCCGAATTTCTACTGGCATCACGTCGAGCAAGGCCGTGACGAAGGCGTCGAGTGCAACGAGGCTCCCTTTCAAGTCGCAAATCATTTCGGTGGCTTCTTGCAGGTTCTTCATGGTGACACCCCTTCAAGAAAAAAAAGAACCGCGACCAGGGCCGCGGTTATTCGTGGGCTCATCGATGAGCCTGTGGCGGCATTCAAGCCGGCTGGATGTTGGACGCCTGCGGGCCCTTCTGGCCCTGCGTCACTTCGAAAGTCACGCGCTGATTCTCGGCCAGGGTCTTGAAGCCAGTCCCTTGAATCTGGCTGAAGTGGGCGAAGAGATCCTTGCTTCCATCATCGGGGGCGATGAAGCCAAAGCCTTTGCCTTCATTGAACCACTTCACGATTCCGGTTTGGGTTGTCATGTCGATTCCTTTCAAGTCATGCGCCGCACATGCGGCGAAGTGCAGAGAGCCAAGAAAAGTCGATGTGGATTCGACTGGAACCCACCGGCGATACCGGCGGGAAACAGAAGAAACCTACTCGATGATCTTACTCGCTGGGTCTTGCATCAGCTCGACCAGATGATGGGAATTCATCGCTGCCACATGGAAATCGCCTTTTGGGTGATGGGCTGCGGTGATGGCAACCCATGGCTTTATTCACCGCCCAAGGCCCTCACCCCAGCTCTCCCAGAGGGCTGACCTTTACGTACGCTGGACACGCGGAAGATGGCCGTTGGAGCAAATTTTTCCCCTACGAGGTTTGAAGAAGGCGGGGTTGACGCATGACAAGTTC
>JAJKJU010000317.1 GCA_021153565.1 Rhizobacter sp. | reverse complement strand
TGCGCGAACTCAAGGCCTGGTGGAACCGGCGCGACGCAGTGCGATGGAACCACCGATCACGGCGCACCGCCATCGCGACAGGCATCGCGCTGACGATGCTCCTATGGCCGTGGCAAGTCTCTGTGCGGGCACCCGGCGTGTTGAGCGCGCAGCAGGCGCAGGCGATGTACGCGCCCCATGCTGCCCAGGTGAACAGCCGCTTGCCCCCGGCCGGCGAGATCGTGCGTGCCGGCCAGCCTCTGCTGCAACTGCGTTCGCCCGACCTCTCTTCGCGCCTCGCGCAGGCGCAGGCTCGCGAACAACAACTGCAGTGGCAGTTGAGCCAGCAGCCCTTCGACGAGCATTTGATGGAAGCTGGCCCCGCACTGCGCAAGCGCTGGGAGGCCGCGGCAGAGGAGGTGGCTGGCCTGCAGGTCGAAATGCGCCGCCTGTCGATCACCGCGCCTTTCGACGGCACCGTGGTCGAGGTGGATGACGACGCGGCTCGCGATGTGTGGATTCCCGCTGGCGAGCGCCTTCTGCAGGTGATCGGACCACGCGGCACGAAAGTGGATGCCTTCGTCGACGAAGCTGAACTCGAAGGCCTGGCTGTGGGCCAGCACGCGGTGTTCGTTCCTACAGCGTTGGAAGAATCATTGGTGAATTGTTCGGTGACGGGCATCGACGCGGTGCAAGTCGCCTATCTCGATGTGCCCGGTGTCGCCAGCCCCTACGGTGGCAGCATCCCGGCGCAACGTACGAGCGAGGGTCGACTGCTGCCGATGCAGCCCACTTTTCGCGTACGGCTCGCGCAATGCGACCGCGAACTGCCGCCGCGCTCGGAGCTTGCGGGCGTGGCCCACCTTCACGGGCAACGACAGTCCATTGCGGGCCGCGGGCTGCATTGGGTGGCGGCTTTGTGGCAGCGTGAATCGGCGCTGTGAGTTTCATTGGTAGGGTGGGCAAAGCGAAGCGTGCCCACGCGTAATCGTTGAGCTGATTTGATCGACGACCGCGTGGGCACGCTTCGCTTTGCCCACCCTACAAGAACCTGCTCTCACCATTGCCAAGAACCCGCGTTGCTGCCAGGCGCTACGATGCTTTCTCGCATCGACGCCGCTTGCGCGACCCGCACGGCGCCCATCATTTTCACGAACCCACAAGGTGATGGCATGACCACCAAACAATCGCGACCGGCGGTGCTCGACCAGATCGGCAACACGCCACTGGTGCAAGTGACGCGGCTTGACACTGGCCTGTGTACGCTGTTCCTGAAGCTCGAGAACCAGAACCCCGGCGGCAGCATCAAGGACCGGATCGGCTTGGCAATGGTCGACACGGCCGAGCGCGATGGCCGCCTGAAGCCGGGCGGCACGGTGGTCGAGGCGACCGCCGGCAACACCGGCCTCGGCATCGCTCTCGTGGCGCGCGCCAAGGGCTACCGCGTGGTGCTCGTGGTGCCCGACAAGATGTCGACCGAGAAAGTCCTGCATCTGAAGGCCCTTGGCGCCGAGGTGCACATCACCCGCTCCGACGTGGGCAAGGGCCATCCCGACTACTATCAGGACGTGGCTGCACGGCTTGCCCGCGACATCCCCGGCGCATTCTTCGCCGACCAGTTCAACAACCCCGCCAACCCGCTCGCACACGAGACCAGCACCGGGCCAGAGATCTGGCAGCAGATGGGTCACGACATCGATGCCATCGTCTGCGGCGTGGGCTCAGGCGGCACCATCGCCGGACTGTCTGCCTACTTCAGAAAGGTGCAACCCGAACTCGGTTTCGTGCTGGCCGACCCCAAGGGTTCCATCGTGGCCGAGTACACCCGAAGCGGCAAGCTCGGCACCGCGGGCTCGTGGGCGGTGGAAGGCATCGGTGAAGACTTCATCCCCGCCATCGCCGATTTGTCCAGCGTGTGCGCGGCCTATGAAATTCCGGATGAGGAAAGCTTCGGCACCGCACGCGAATTGTTGCGGGCCGAGGGCATTCTGGGTGGATCGTCCACCGGCACCTTGCTCGCTGCTGCGCTGCGTTTCTGCCGCGAGCAGAAGACGCCCAAGCGCGTGGTGAGCTTTGTCGTCGACACCGGCACGCGCTACCTGTCGAAGATGTACAACGACCAGTGGATGCTCGACCAGGGCCTGCTGCCGCGCAAACGCTACGGTGATCTGCGCGACGTGGTGTCGCGCCGTTTCGAAGAAGGCAGCGTCGTGAGCGTTGGGCCGGACGACACGCTGCTCACGGCCTTCGCGCGAATGCGTGCGGCCGATGTGTCGCAACTGCCGGTGCTCGACGGCAAGAAGCTCGTCGGCGTGATCGATGAGTCGGACTTGCTGTTGAGCGTGCACGCCGACGCGGCGCACTTTCGCTCGACGGTGAGCACCGCCATGACCGATGCGCCCGAGACGCTCTCGCCCAGGGCCAGCCTTGCCGAACTCGAAGCCGTGCTCGACAAGGGCCTCGTCGCCATCGTTGCGGATGCGAGCGGCTTCCACGGCCTCATCACCCGATTCGACCTCTTGAACCATTTGCGAAGGACCCTCTCGTGAGCCACGACAACAAAGACCTTGCCACCAAAGACCTTGCGTTCGGCACGCGTGTCATTCACGCCGGCCAATCGCCCGACCCGTCGACGGGCGCGATCATGCCGCCCATCTACGCGACTTCGACCTTCGTCCAGCAAAGCCCGGGTGTACATAAAGGTCTGGACTACGGCCGTTCGCACAACCCCACGCGCTTCGCCTTCGAGCGATGCGTCGCGGACCTCGAAAGCGGCTCGCAGGCCTTCGCATTCGCGTCGGGGCTCGCTGCAATTTCGACGGTGATGGAGTTGCTGGACGCCGGCTCTCACATCGTGTCGGGCGACGACATCTACGGCGGCACCTTCCGCCTGTTCGAGCGTGTTCGCAGCAAGAGTGCGGGGCATCGCTTCAGCTTCGTCGATCTCACTGATCCGAAGAGGCTCATCGCGGCAATCACGCCGCAGACGAAGATGGTGTGGGTCGAGACGCCCACCAACCCGCTGCTGCGGCTGGCCGATCTGCGCGCCATCGCAGAGATTTGCCGCGAACGCGGCATTCTGTGCGCGGCGGATAACACGTTCGCGAGCCCGTGGATTCAGCGGCCGCTTGAATTGGGCTTCGACATCGTCGTGCATTCGACGACCAAGTACCTCAACGGCCACTCGGACATCATCGGCGGCGTCGCCATCGTCGGCAAGGAAGCGCGCCATGACGCAATCCGCGAGCGCCTCGGCTTTTTGCAGAACGCGGTGGGGGCCATCGCGAGTCCATTTGACAGTTTCATGGCACTGCGCGGCGTGAAGACGCTGGCGCTGCGCATGGAGCGTCATTGCAGCAACGGCCTCGCGCTCGCGCAATGGCTGGAACAGCAGCCACAGGCGGCGCGCGTTCACTACCCGGGGCTGGAATCGCATCCGCAATACACGTTGGCGAAGAAGCAGATGCACGGCTTTGGCGGAATGATCTCGCTGGATCTGCGCACCGACCTCGCCGGGGCACGACGCTTCCTCGAGGCAGTGAAGATTTTTTCGCTGGCCGAAAGCTTGGGCGGCGTCGAAAGCCTGATCGAGCACCCGGCGATCATGACTCACGCGACCATTCCGCTAGAGACACGTCAGCAACTGGGCATCGGGGATGCGCTCGTGCGGCTGTCCGTGGGGGTGGAGGATCTTGAAGATTTGCGCGGCGATTTGCGGCGGGCGCTTGCGGCGATCTGAGGCAGAGCTGGCCGACAGCCGACAATCAGGTCACCAGCTTCGTGAGTAGAGTTTCGTTGCGAAACAGGATGCACCATTCATGTAGTCGAAGGCAAGACTGCCACCAGTAGCCGTCGCGCTTGCCAGAACCAAGCGACTTCGCTTGCTTCTTCGGTCGAAAATGTTCTACGTCATAGTAGAAATAAGGAGCGTGATGTATGCGTTGAGAACTTACATCGTGCCAGTCATGGCCGCTCCTGTCTCCCTTGCCACTCTCTTGCCCTTCCAACGGCCAGAAAATTCGGCTTCAAATGGTGGTTTTACAACTGCCGCTCTCGTAAAGGAGCGCCTCTCGGCCTCGCACATTCAAACGAGCGGAGCCAGCTCTATCAACGGACGGTCCAATAGTGGTCGGAAGCCCTGAACCATACATTCCTTACCGCCTTGCCGCCACACGTGGACCATTTAAAGACATCGACCATGAAGTACGGGTTCCTGGGGTTGGTCCAGACAAAGCGCTGAGCATGAGGGGGAATGTCCACGCGGCCTCCCGCTACGTACGCTCGCACGCATCCGTTGGTGGAATTGGTGATCAAGCCATTGTCCTCATCCCCAAAGTAGGCAGAGGCATTTGATACCGCCGCCATGCCCGCAGTTGCCACAGCCAAGCATGAGATCCAACGCCGAAGTTTGTCTTTCATATAAAGTCCTTTGGAAACCGAATTGATAAACCTTTAGAGTTCGTCTTGACACGAACAAGCAATAGGTTTCCACATCAGGCGTCATTCGTTATGACCAGTTCAGGACCTTCTCCTGATCACCATGATTCGCGTGATCCTGTTCACGCTTTTCAACGTCCTGTCGTCCGCGCGTAAGCCTGCATATGCGATGACACGGCTTAAGCATGCTGCCCCTTCCGTTCGGATCTGTCACGGTAAGGCCCGCAGCACCCTGGCTGGGGCGCCGGTGTTGGCGGGCGGCTATACGGCCAACCGCCGCCCTTCGTTGCCGAGCTATCAAGCCGACACCCGCACCGGCCTCGCGTTCAATCGCCTCTCAATCCACCGGCTGTATTGCGACATGCCGAAGCAGAAGGCCCAGTAGATGGCGGCGATGAAGAGATAGCCTTCGAGGTAGAAGGGCCGCCAGGTGGGGTCGCCGCCGAGCGCCAGCGTCAGTGCACCGGTGAGTTCGTACAGGCTCACGATCATGACAAGCGACGTGTCCTTGAATGTGCCGATGAAGCTGTTGACGAGCGCCGGCACCACCGCGCGCAGAGCCTGGGGCAGCACGACGTGTCGCTGCACTTGCCAGGGCTGCAGCCCCAGCGCCCGCGCTGCCATCCACTGACCCTGCGGCACGGCCTGCAACCCCCCACGCACCACCTCGGCAAGATAGGCTGCCGTAAATAGCGTGATGCCCACCAGCACTCGCAGCAGCACGTCGAGCTGGAAGCCTTGGGGCAGCAACAGCGGAAGCATGAACGAGGCCATGAACAGCACCGAGATCAAAGGCACGCCTCGGATGATCTCAATGTACGTTGCGCATATGAAGCGCAGCACGGGCCAGGGCGAACGCCGTCCGAGAGCGAGCAGCACGCCCATCGGGAAGGCGACGGCAAGTCCGACGACGGACAGGAGAAGCGTCAACGGCAGGCCGCCCCATCGCGATGTCGGCACCACTTCCAGCCCGGCGACGCCGCCATGCATCAGGACGATGAAGCCCGCGATGGCGACGACCCAGGCGAGGACCAGCGACTTGCGCCAAAGGCGCGGCACCGCACTCGCGCCCAGCACCGCGAAGGTCACGACGAGGCCCGCCGCAGGGCGCCATTGCAGTTCGTAGGGATAGCGGCCGAACAGGATGGCCCGCAGCTTCTCCGAGATGACGCCCCAGCACGCGCCTGCGTGTTCGATTGCGCGGCAGGCATCGGCGTCGGCGCGAAATACCGCGTGCATCAAGGCCCAGCTCGCGAGCTTGGGAAGCGTCCACATCAGCAGCGCCGTCATGATCAGCGTGAGCAATGAATTGCCGAACCCGTTGAACAGCTCCTCGCGCATCCAGCGAAGTGCTCGATTCATCCGGCACCTCGCAGAGCCACCCTCGCGTTGTAGCGGTTCATCAGCACCGACGTGAGGAGCGACAACACCAGGTAAACGGACATGATCACGGCGATGCATTCGAAGGCACGGCCTGTCTGGTTCAGCGCCGTGTTGGCAACCGACACCAGATCCGGATAACCCACGGCCACTGCCAGCGAGGAATTCTTGGTGAGGTTGAGGTATTGGTTGGTGATCGACGGCACGATCACGCGAAGCGCTTGCGGCATGACGATGTAGCGCAAAGCCTGGCGTGGTGTGAGCCCCATGGACATGGCTGCGTGCAATTGCCCGGCCGACACCGACTGAATGCCAGCCCGCACAGTCTCGGCGACGAAGGCCGCGGTGTAGGTCGACAAGCCCATCCACACCGCGAGAAATTCCGGCGTCACCGACGCGCCGCCGATGACGTTCAACTCACCCGCCATCGGCCAGTCGAAGCCGCCCGCTTCCCACCACGGAAACGACAGCCCGCTCTTGCTCAGGAAGATGCCTGGCGCGACGTGCACCGCATCGTTCGACGCGGGCAGTAATTCGGTCAGTGCGAAGTACCACATCAACAACTGCACGAGCAGTGGTACGTTGCGCAGCAATTCGACACAGCCCGTGCTGATGCTGCGAAGCAAGAAGTTTCGCGACAAGCGGCCAAGCCCGATCACGGTGCCGAGCAGCGTGGCGAGCACGATGCCCGGAAGTGCCACGCGCACCGTGTTGGCGAGGCCTGCGAGAAAGGCACTCCAGAACGGCTGGCTCGATTCGTAGCTCAGCCAGCTTTCACCGATCTCGAAGCCGGCGGGCTGTGTCAGGAAGTCGAAGCCAGCGCGGATACCGCGTTCACGCAGGTGAGCCAGCGTGTTCGACACCAGCCACGCGATGAGCGCGACCAGTGCGAGAACGAGCAGCGTCTGGAAGAACCAGGCGAAAAGCGGCGGACGAGTCCGCGGAGGCCCCGAAGTCTCCCGCGTCGCGCTGGCATCCACACTCATCGAATCGGTGGTGCGTAAACCAGCCCGCCCTTGCTCCAAAGATTGTTCGCCCCGCGCGGCAGCTTCAGCACCGACTTCGGACCGACATTGCGCTCGAAGATCTCACCATAGTTGCCGCTCGCCTTGATTGCGCGCAAGGCCCATTCCTTGTCGAGCCCGAGCAGCTTGCCTGTATCTTCCGACGTGCCCAGGATGCGTTGCACCACCGGGTCCTTGCTGTTGGCCTTCTGCTCGTCGACGTTGGCCTGCGTGAGTCCGTTCTCTTCGGCTTCGATCAACGCGAAAATCACCCACTTCACGTCCGCGAACCATTCGTCGTCGCCGCGGCGAACCAGCGGTCCAAGCGGTTCCTTGGAGATGAGGTCGGGCAGGATCATGTAGTCGTCGGGGTTCTTCGCTTCCTTGTTTCGCAGGCCCGCGAGGCCCGACACGTCGGTTGTATAGGCCTGGCATCGTCCCGCAAAGAAAGCCTTGAACGAGGCCTCGAAACCTTCGAATACCACCGGCTTGATCTTCACGTTCTGCGCGCGGAAGTAGTCAGCGAGGTTCTTCTCGTTGGTGGTGCCCGACTGCACGCAGATCTCGGCATTCTTCAACTGCTTGGCACTCGTCACCTTCAGCTTCTTGGGTACCAGGAAGCCTTGCCCGTCGTAGTAAGTGACGGTGGTGAAGTGAAAGCCGAGCGACGCGTCGCGCGTGAGCGTCCAGGTGGTGTTGCGGGCAAGCAGGTCGACTTCGCCCGATTGCAATGCTGCAAAGCGCTGCTGCGCATTGAGCGGCACGAAGTTCACCTTCTTCGCGTCCCCCAGCACTGCCGCTGCGAGCGCACGGCAGGTGTCGGCGTCCAGCCCCGACCATTGCCCCTGGCTGTCGGGTGCGGAGAATCCGGCCACTCCCGTGGACACGCCGCAGTTGATGTTGCCCCGCTGCTTGATGGTGTCGAGCGTCTTGCCTGCGTGCGCTGGGGCAGCAAGGGTGGCCGCGAGCCCGGCGGCGCCGATCAGGGCGGCGAGTCGAATGGAAATGCGAGTCATCGAAGTCCTTTATGAAAGGCCGGCGAGCTTGGAGGCGACGCCGGCCGGTTCCGCAACGAAACGATGAGTCTAAGCAAATGCCGATGACGGCACTGGTGTCTCGAGCCATGCCCCTGCGTAGCTTAGCTGGGCGTCAAGAATCAAATCGGTCCTCGACATGAGGATTCGCGGACTGCATCGAAAAATCAAACTGACGTGCTATTTCATTCGCCTTGCGGCGGATGCTTTCGAAACGCCCACCACAAGGCGAGGTCATAAGCGATCTTCAAGGTCCCGCACAACACCAGCGGCGCGCTAATGAAGCCTGCTGCAAAGAGAGCGCCGCCGAGCGTGGGGCTGATGGCCGATGCCAGGCTGCGCGGCACGGCGGTGAAGCTCGCGGCTGCCGAACGCTCGGCCGGAGTGACGACGCCCATGACATAGGCGGTGCGTGTGGGTACGTCCATCTGTGACAAGGCGCTGCGCACGAACATCAGCGTGAGCGCGAGCGGCAGGCTGGGCGACAGGGCGGCAAGCACGAGGCAGATGTTGGCAGGGATGTGCGTGAATACCATGGTGTTGAGCAGGCCGATGCGCGCGGCGACTTTGGGCGCGGCGAACTGCGATGCTGCGCTGAGCAAGCCGGCCCAGAAGAAGAACGCCCCCGCCTGTGACAGCGTGAGTCCGAAGCGTTGCAGCAACCACAGCGAGAGCAAGGCGTTGACGACCAGCCCGCCTGCGAACGAGTCGACGCAGAACAGGACTGCGAGCCGCACGACGATGGCCCGCGACGGGCCAAGCAGTGCGGGCCTTGTTGGTGCGCAGCCATGGTCAGGAGCAGGCAGGCCGCGATAGAGCGCGAAGACTGCGAGGCCCACGAGGCCGTAGAGCAGGAACAATGCTCGCAAGGATGCGAGCTCGGTGATGCCCGCGAAGCGCCTCAGGAAATCGGGTACTGCAGCGGCGAGTGCGCCCACCGCTGCGCACAAGGCTCCGAGCACGCTGTAGCGCGCGAAGAGTGCAGTGCGGGCTTCGCCTTTCGCGGCCTCGGCCAGCCGTGCGTGTTCGAGCGGAAGAAACACCGAGACGTCGCCCGAGCTGGGGTTCAGCGTGCCGACGATGGCGACGATCAGTAATGGCCAGAACGACGAGAGGCCGGCGAATCCGAGGCCTGTCGCAGTCATCAGCAAGGCGGCCGCCGCGAGCAATGCGCGGGGGGCGAAGCGATGACCGAAAGCACCGACCCAGAGTGTCGCGGCGGCGGATCCGAGCAGCGTAGCGGTGCTGATGAGCCCGACCTGGAACTGCCCGAATCCCAGTGACAGCAGGTACGCGGGAAGCAGCACCGCCATATATCCGTCGCACAAGGCGCGCAAGCCGCGCGCTGCCAGCATGCGCCACGCATCGGGCGCCGCGTCGCGGGGGAGCAGAAGTCGTGCGACGAGGTGCGTGGAGGTATCCGTATCAGGCATGCAACCGCGAGCCTACGCGAAAGCGTGGAAGCAATCCGAAGGGTCAGCGCATAACTCCCTCTCCTTCTGGGAGGTGGTGAGGGAGGCGGCGATCTACGAATTCAAGGCCGCAGGCCGTGTTGCGCGAACCAAGTCTTGAGGCGCTGCCAGCCGTCTTCCGCAGCTTCCGCCCGATAGCTCGGCCGATAGTCCGCATAGAACGCGTGCGGCGCACCCGGATACACGAGCACCTGCGATGCGCTGTTGACTTGGCGCAGGGACTTGCGCAATTCCTCGACCTGTTCGAGCGGGATGCTCGGGTCCTGCCCCCCGTACAAGCCGAGCACGGGCGCCTTGAGCTGCCCGGCCACGTCCAGGGGGTGGCGCGGCTGCATCGCGCTCTTCGGGCCGGTGAGCTTGCCGTACCAGGCGACACCCGCCTTGAGCTTGGGCTGGTGCGCCGCATACAGCCACACGATGCGACCGCCCCAGCAGAACCCGGTCACACCCAGGCGTGCCGGATCGCCGCCTTGCTCGCGCGCCCAGGCGTAGGTCGCATCGAGGTCGGCCATCACCTGTTCGTCGGGCACCTTGCTGACGATCTTCTCGCGCAGTTCATCGATGTCGGTGTACTGCGCCGGGTCGCCCTGACGGAAGTAAAGCGCTGGCGCGATTGCGAGGTAGCCAAGTTTTGCGAGGCGGCGTGTCACGTCCCGAATGTGCTCATGCAGGCCGAAGATTTCCTGCACGACCAGCACGATCGGGTGCGGACCGGCCCGGTCGGGCACCGCGCGATAGGCGGGAAGCAGGCCAGTGGAGGTTGGGATCTGCATCTCGCTCGCGACAAGCCCGGTGCTGTCGGTATGGATCAAGGTGGCCCTCTGCAGCGGTTCGGCCGCCGCGGCGTAGGTCGGTGATGAAGGGGGTTGCTGAGAGTGGCTCATGAGAGTTCGTCTGCTTTGCAAAAGGGCGTCATGCCCGAACCAAGTGATGAAGCCATCATCGCAGGCCCGAAGGGGCAACGGTGACCTTCACAGAAAAACCCGGGTGCGACCGTGCGTATGCGAGGTGTAACGCTTCAGTGAAGGCATGCAGCTTGCTGATAAAGGGGGTTTTCTCGCTCACCGAATAAGCAACGTCGATTTCCTTCCTTCCTTGAACGTTCACGCCTTTCTACGATTCAAGTGCCTTAGCCCTCAGAGGCTCCCTCAGAGGCTGAGAGTTTTTCGATCATGCCCGCTCATCACAAGGATCTTTCATGACCACGGCCCGCTTCCTTCGCCACTCGCTGCTGTCACTGGCTTTCGCTGCGACAGCCGGCATGGCCATGGCGAAGGAGATCACCCTTCTCAACGTCTCGTACGACCCGACGCGCGAGTTCTACCAGGACTACAGCAAGGCCTTCGCCAAGTACTGGAAGACCAAGACCGGCGACGACGTGGTGGTGAAGACTTCGCACGGAGGCTCGGGCAAGCAGGCGCGTTCGGTGATCGATGGTCTTGATGCCGACGTGGTCACGCTCGCACTCGGCTACGACATCGACGAGATCAGCGAAAGGGCGAAGCTGCTTCCGCCCGATTGGCAAAAGCGCTTCAAGCACAACAGCTCGCCCTACACCTCGACCATCGTCTTCCTCGTGCGCCGCGGCAACCCCCGGGGCATCAAGGACTGGGACGACCTCGTGAAGCCGGGTCTCAGCGTCATCACGCCCAACCCGAAGACCTCGGGCGGTGCGCGCTGGAACTACCTCGCGGCCTGGGGTTATGCGCAGAAGAAGTACCGCAGCGAAGCCAAGGCGCAGGGGTTCGTCGCCAGCCTGTACAAGAACGTGCCGGTGCTCGACTCGGGGGCTCGCGGATCGACGACGACCTTCGTCGAGCGCGGCATTGGCGACGTGCTGATCGCCTGGGAAAACGAAGCCCTGCTCGCGATCAAGCAACTCGGTGCAGACAAGTTCGACGTGGTCGCGCCCTCATCGTCCATCCTGGCCGAGCCACCGGTGGCCGTGGTCGACAAGGTGGCCGACAAAAAGGGAACGCGCATCGTCGCGCAGGCCTACCTCGACTACCTGTACTCGTCGGAAGGCCAGGAGATTGCCGGCCACAACTACTACCGCCCGATCGATCCGGCGGCGGCCGCGAAGCTTGCCAAGCAGTTCCCGAAGGTGAACCTGTTCACCATCGACGAAGCCTTCGGCGGCTGGACCAAGGCACAGAAGACCCACTTTGCGGACGGCGGGGTGTTCGACAAGATCTACGCGAAACACTGATCGCCGAGCTCACGACAAGTGTCCCTTATTCGTTCTTCGTATAAGGGTCGGCGTTTTGCGTTGTTTGATATTTGTTAGTGCGTGACTAGCATGCACGCTTCGATCATTGCAGGGCCGCCCACGGGCGGCGTTTTCGCATGCAGTTCCGCCTTCGCCGTCTCATCGTTCTCGTCCTTCCCGCCCTTGCCGCCCTGTCCGTCGCGACCATTGCCGAAGCTGCCGGCCCGTCATTGCTGAACGTCTCTTACGACGTCGCGCGCGAGTTCTACAAGGACTACAACGCTGCCTTCATCAAGCACTGGAAGGCGAGCGCCAACGAAGACATCACCATCAATCAGTCGCACGGCGGCTCGAGTAAGCAATCGCGCGCGGTGATCGATGGGCTCGAGGCCGACGTCGTGACCATGAACCAGTCGAATGACATCGACGCAATCGCCGAGCGCGGCAAGGTCCTGTCGACGGACTGGGCCAAGCGCCTGCCCAACAACAGCGCACCGACGACGTCCACGACCGTTATCCTCGTGCGCCGTGGCAACCCCAAGGGCATCAAGGACTGGACCGATCTGGCCCGCCCAGGCGTGAGCGTCATCATCCCCAACCCGAAGATCACCGGCAATGGCCGCTACACCTACGTGGCAGCCTGGGGCGCGGCCATCAAGTCGGGCAAGACGCCAGCACAAGCACGCGACATGGTGCAGAAGATCTTTGCCAACGTGCCAGTCTTCGACGGCGGCGGGCGTGCCGCCACCACCACCTTCGCGCAGCGCGGCATCGGTGATGCGCTCGCCACCTTCGAGAGCGAAGTGAACCTCATCAAGGGCGAGTTCGGTGCCAACTTCGACGTGGTGTATCCGCAGTACAGCATCCTGGCCGAGAACCCGGTCGCTGTGATCGACAAGGTGGTCGACAAGAAGGGCACGCGCAAGCAAGCCGAGGCTTACCTGAAGTACCTTTGGTCCGACGAGGCGCAGGAGATCGCCGCCAAGCACCAGCTTCGCCCGCGTTCGGCCGCGCTGCTGCAGAAGTACGCCCGGGACTTTCCGAAGGTGAATCTCTTCACCATTGACGAGGTGTTCGGTGGCTGGGGCCGCGCGCAGAAGGAGCACTTCGACGACGGCGCGATCTACGACCAGATTCTTGCTGCGAAGAAGTAGTCGTTCATGTTTTTCTCGCGCACGCTCCTGAAGCGGCACAGCGTGCTGCCGGGCTTCGACCTCGCACTCGGCTTCACGCTGCTGTACCTCGGCTTCATCGTGCTCATTCCATTGAGCGCGGCGTTTCTCAAGACTTTCACGATGACTTGGCCGGCTTTCTGGGACGCCGTCACCTCGCCCCGCGTGTTGGCGTCGTACCGCCTCACCTTCGGCGCATCCGTCGCAGCCGCGCTGCTGAATGCCTTCTTCGGGCTCATCGTCGCCTGGGTGCTGGTGCGCTATGAGTTTCCGGCCAAGCGCGTCATTGATGCGCTGGTCGACTTGCCCTTCGCGTTGCCAACGGCGGTCGCGGGCATCGCGCTCACAGCGCTGTATGCGCAGAACGGCTGGATCGGATCGCACCTGCCCTTCAAGGTGAGCTTCACGCCCATCGGCGTTTTCGTGGCGCTGACCTTCATCGGCCTGCCCTTTGTCGTTCGCACCTTGCAGCCGGTGCTCGAAGACCTGCACAAGGAGATCGAGGAAGCGGCGGCGACCCTGGGCGCTTCGCGCCTGCAGACATTCACCAAGGTCATCTTCCCGATCATCACGCCCGCACTTCTCACCGGCTTCGCTCTCGCCTTCGCCCGTGCGCTGGGCGAGTACGGCTCGGTCATCTTCATCGCGGGCAACATGCCGTTGGTGAGCGAGATCACGCCGTTGCTCATCATCACCAAGCTCGAGCAGTACGACTACACGGGTGCAACCGCGATTGCAGTGGTGATGCTGGTTTCGGCCTTCCTGCTGCTGCTCGCCATCAACGGTCTGCAAGCCTGGACACGTGCAAGGCAGGGGCGGTGAAATGAGCGCGATTCCTTCGAACCCGTCGGCCCAGCTCACGGCGCGTGCGGCCGTTGCGCCGCGCAACTTGCCCGAAGCCACCACCGAGCCGGCGTGGGTCAAGTGGCTGCTGATCGGCACCGCGCTGGGATTCCTCGCGCTGTTCCTCTTCGTGCCGCTCGCCATCGTTTTCGTCGAAGCCTTCAAGAAGGGCGCGGGCGTGTACCTCGCAGCCATCACCGACCCGGATGCCCTCTCAGCCATCAAGCTCACGCTGATCGCGGCGGGCATCTCCGTGCCGCTCAACCTCGTGTTCGGCATCGCTGCGGCATGGTGCATCGCGAAGTTCGACTTTCGTGGCAAGAACGTGCTGCTGACGCTGATCGACCTGCCGTTCTCCGTGAGCCCGGTGATCTCCGGCCTGATCTACGTGCTCGTCTTCGGATTGCAAGGCTGGTTCGGCGAGTGGCTGCGCGACCACGATTTGAAGGTGATCTTCGCGGTGCCGGGCATCGTGCTCGCCACCGTGTTCGTGACCTTCCCGTTCGTTGCGCGCGAATTGATCCCGCTGATGCAGGCGCAAGGCACCGAGCAGGAAGAAGCGGCGCGCGTGCTGGGCGCCAACGGCTGGCAGATCTTCCGCCGCGTGACGCTGCCCAATGTGAAGTGGGCGCTTTTGTACGGCGTGATTCTTTGCAATGCGCGCGCCATGGGCGAGTTCGGTGCCGTGAGCGTGGTGTCCGGCCATATCCGTGGATCGACCAACACCATGCCGCTGCACATCGAGATCCTCTACAACGAATACCAGTTCGCCGCGTCGTTCGCCGTGGCGTCGCTGCTTGCGGGCCTCGCGCTCGTGACGCTCGTGCTCAAGTTCCTCGTCGAGCAGCGGGTGAAATCGCAATTGAAGGTTCAGGAGAGAAGCGAATGAGCATAGAAGTACGCAACCTCAACAAGCGCTTCGGCCAGACGATTGTTTGCGACAACCTGAACCTGGACATTCCAGCGGGTGAACTGGTCGCGCTGCTGGGCCCGTCCGGGTCGGGCAAGACGACACTGTTGCGCATCATTGCGGGGCTTGAAGTGCCCGACACCGGCACCGTGCTCTTTCACGGAGAAGACGCCACCAACACCGACGTGCGTGAGCGGCAGGTCGGTTTTGTGTTCCAGCACTACGCACTTTTCGCTCACATGACCATCTTCGAGAATGTGGCGTTCGGACTGCGCGTGCGGCCCAAGGCCACGCGGCCGAGCGACAAGGAGATCAAGGCCAAGGTGACGGAGCTCCTGAAGCTCGTGCAGCTCGACTGGATCGCCGACCGCTATCCGCATCAGCTCTCCGGCGGCCAGCGCCAACGCATTGCATTGGCGCGCGCCCTCGCAGTCGAGCCCAAGGTGTTGCTGCTCGACGAGCCCTTCGGCGCCCTTGACGCCAAGGTGCGCAAGGAACTGCGCCGCTGGCTGCGCCGCTTGCACGATGAGATGCACGTGACCAGCGTCTTCGTCACGCACGATCAGGAAGAAGCGATGGAGGTCGCGGACCGCATCGTCGTGATGAACCACGGCCGCATCGAGCAAGATGGGCCGCCCGACGAGGTCTACGACCATCCGGCGACACCGTTCGTGTTGCAGTTCCTCGGCGACGTGAATCTTTTCCACGGGCGCTTCGATCGTGCGGGCGCGGGTGGCTCGGACGTGGGCTACGTGCGTCCGCACGAGTTGCAGATTCTTGGGACGCCGCAAGACGGATCCATTGCAGTGACCCTGTCGCAAGCGCTGACGGTGGGGCCGAACACGCGGCTCGAGTTCAAGCGGCTTGACGATGCGAGCTATGTGGACGTGGAAGTGCCACGCTCGGAGTACACGGCACTGCGCGCGTCCATCGGCTTGCAGGCCGGCTCGACAGCGCATCTGCTGCCCAGGCGCGTGACGAGATTCGACAGCGTCATGAACGATCCCGCGGCAGCCATCTGATTCGCAAGGGGGGGCAAAGCGAAGCGTGCTCAGTGCTCAGTGCTCAGCCTCTCAGTGCTCACGCGGACTGTCCATCTGACTCGAATCACAAGCGCGTGAGCGCGCTGCACTTCGCCCACCCTGCATCACACCGCGTCACACGTCTCCCACCACCTCGCCCTGCAGCAGCAATTCTCAGTTTGCCCAACGTACCGACAATACGACCTTTTGAAGAGGAAGCGAGGGGCCAATCATCGTTGACGCAAGTGGTCAAACCGAGCCGA
>JAJKJU010000316.1 GCA_021153565.1 Rhizobacter sp. | reverse complement strand
TTTTCTCGTGTTGGAAGGCTTCGATAACACCCCGCAAAAGGTCTCTGGCTCGGAACAGCGGCCAGCTGCGGATTGGCACATGATCACACGGGATGGGACAAATAGGCAGCCCATCGTATCGATCGATGCGCAGGGACGCAGGGCTGCTTTTTTTTGACTCAGGCGCAATAAATTTAGTCAGATAGGGCGACGGGTTGGGATGTTGATGCTTTGGTGCGAGTACGGCGAGTTTGAGCCGTTGGGGTCTCGGTAAAGCGTCGGGGTGCTCGCTTTCCCGGTAATGGGTTCGCGTTTCCGCATATCAAGAACGCGTAGCTGCAAGAAAATACCGCTGGGCTGAAAAGTCGGATCGCGCATCCGATCGACGCCAGGGCGGCTTTTCGCTGTCTTCTCCGCTGAGTTCCAACGAACAGGGATTGGAAACGCAATCGTGCGCGAATCCAGTTCGCTCCAGCGACTCGAGCGAGTCGTCTTCCGACGCATCTTCTTCTCACAGCTCAGTTACCATATCTTACATTTCAACCGAATCCTCTTACGAATACGACCCCGGCGATCTTGTTGTTGCCAGCCCACGAACAATTGATAAGCTGAATAGGCGAGGACAGCGTAAGGCATATTTGGAACAGCAGGAACGGCGCGGCCTGTGATTGCTGCGAACTGGAAGTAAGCCACCAGCCCCAAGGGCGGCCTTGCCCCCCATAGCTCGATCTCTGGCCCGGGCTTGGGGGTTTTTCATATGGACCGTCTTCGTCCTGTCCCACAGCCACGGTGGGCAGGGGCGTATTGGCCAGTCGAGCCATATCCATTGGCTTGCAACTCCAGGCGCTTGGCAGCCAGCAACAAGTCGGTCGTGCCCAAGGGTCGGCCAGCCACCGCCGCCTCGTACGCCAGTTGGTCTCCCAAGAGCGGATGTGGGTTCGATCGCGTATTCCACTCACCTAGACACCCAGGGAAAAGCGCCCTTGGACAAAGGTCCAAGGGCGCTTTTCGCCTGTGCGCCCAGCATGGGCACTCCTGCGAGTGCAAGTCCCACCTTAGTTGATCACGTCGAACGAAGTGACGTGCACCCGCATGAGGGTGACCCAGGCTTGTACGTTTTGCTCAACGAGATTCGGTCATCAAGGTCAGCACTGAATAAAAAAGCCACGCAGAGAGCGTGATCCATGGCACGGGCGCACGGGGCTATCTTGGCTTCCGACATCAAGGTCAGTGTTTGGTCATGACCTGCACAGTCGACCAATATAACCTGCTTTAACGCAATTGATCGCGGCCTGTTCAGCCGCGAGCAAGCAGACACTAATTGCAATAGTCGAGCAGCATAAATCGATGCGTCCACGGGACACGCAATGAATCTCCTTCCGCCGTCACTCGCCACAAGCCAACCGATTCGGTCGCGTGCACACAACGCCGCGATGGCCAGCCATGGTGGCATGCAGCAATGATTTCTCCGTCCTCCACGGTGCCTTCTGACCGGCGCGAACTCAAGTTGCTTGTACAGAACCTGACCGATGCGGACCTTGCCAAGGCGGCCGCTTTCCTGCGTATCGGCCGCGAGCGGCTGAAGTTCGATTGGAAGATTGTCTATAGCGGCGAGCTGGACGTGCTGATGCTGGGGAGCGACGAAGCGCAGACCGTGCGCGGCATGGTGGACGATCCTGTGGCGACTCTGCGCGTGGTGGACGCGCATGCGGCTGGAGCCGAGACGTCCAGCCACCTGGTCCGCCCTCTGGAATATGAACGTTTCATCGAGATGCTGTCCGGCGTGGAACGCAGAGTTGCCGCAACACCTGCCGCAGCGCCTGCCGCAACACCTGTCTCGTCGAAGCCGTCCCTCAACACCACGCCGCCGGCCCCCGCACCTCCACCCGCTGTGGTATTGCCGCCGGCTGCGCGATTCCGCTTGCGGCGATGGCCACCGCTTGCGCTGCTGCAAGGCTATCGCTACCACCCGCGCCTCGCGAGTTTTCTCTCGGCGCGGCATCTCGATCTGGATGAACTGGCCCGCCTGAGCAACGTGGGCAAGGAAGAGTGCCAAGAATTCCTGCTCGCGTTGATGAAGGGTGAGGTGCTGGACGTAGAGCTTGCAGGCGCCCGCCGACCTGAACCGCCGCCGACGCCGCCGCCGGTGTCAACCGCTGGCACCACGAGCCCGCGGCGGCCCGTCAGTTCTTCGCCGGCAATTGACCGCGGCTTGCTCAGCAAGATCCGACTCAGCTTGGGACTGACATGGCGACGTTGAATCACCTCAAGATCGTTTTCACGGGGACTCCTGGTGCTGGCAAGACCACAGCCATCGGGGCCTTGAGCGACACCCCACCCGTCGTGACCGACGTGCGCAACACGGACGCCAGCCTCGGCAAGGAGAACACGACCGTGGGTCTCGACTTCGGCCAGGTCGACCTCGGCGATGGTCAATTCGTACGGCTGTTCGGTACGCCAGGTCAACTGCGCTTCGAGTTCATGTGGCAAATCATCGCTACCGATGCGCTCGGCCTGGTGATTCTTATTGACAACTCGCGGCCCAACCCGCTCGACGACCTTGCGATCTACCTCGATGCATACAAGGATCTGCTGCCGACGATGAGTTGCGCGGTAGGTATCGGCCGCACGATTGAATGTCCGCTGCCGACTGTCGACGACTTCTGCGACATGCTGGCTGCCCGCGGGCTTCTGTTCCCGGTGCTGGCGGTGGATGTTCGCAAGCGCGAAGACGTGTTGACGCTGGTCGATACGGTGCTCGTCCAAGCTGAAATGCGCCTCTGAAAGAAGAAGTCCATGTCCTCTGTACCCACATTCCTTTCGCAGCAGGCCCGGCAGGTGGCCCAGTCGCTGCTCACCGCGATCGAAGGGACCCGCGCGGTCGTGGTCGCAACCGCCGACGGCTTTGACCTGGTACAGGTTGGCTACAGCGGCGTTGAGGCCTCGCGCTTGGCCGCGATGGTCAGCTCCTTTGCTGCTCTCGGCGATGCCGCCAGCCGAGAAAGCGGCCTTGGCACACCTCGTTGTCTCGTCATCGATTCCACCGATGGCCGCCTCATGGTGCGCTGCATGCAGGTGCGCGATCACGCCATCATTGTTGTCGTTGTGACTGACAAGACCGCGCTACTGGGCCTGGTGTGGAATCACCTCGCGGCCGCAGAAAAAGCGATGAATGCGGAATGAACTCTCACCAACTAAGTTCTGAACTGGACATCATTGCAGCCCAACCCAGCATCATTGGCTGCGCTCTCGTGGACGCGAGCACCGGCTTGGTTTGGCATGCCCGTGGTGGAGTGCCGAAAGCAGAACTGATCTGGGAAGCGGCAGTGGACTACTGGCGACTTCACGACCGGCAGAAGCTGCATTTCGCCGGCCTTGGAGCGCTAGGTGCTGCCGTGATGTACCACACCCTTGGCGTGCTCGCTGTGTTCCCGTGCTGCAGCGATCCAGACGTTCTGCTGGTCTCGCACGGCCAACATCAGGGTGTCGACTGGATCGCCCTGCAGCGCAAGGCCCGAGCGCTGGGCGATCTCCTTCGCTCGTCTGGCTAGACGCCTTCACGGCGTCACCGCATCACATGCCCATCCGGAGATCCGGCATGGCGCTGCAATCTATGGCGTGCAGCGTCGAAGCGATCTTCATTTCGGATCATGACGATCCCTACTCAGCGACTGGAAAGAGAATATGGCAACCATCAGACAAGCCCTGGATGACCTGTTAACCGTCGATGGCGCGATGTGCGCGGCTGTGGTCGACTCTTCGAGCGGCATGATGCTCGGATCGGCCGGCTCCGGCGTCGACATGGAAGTGGCTGCGGCCGGCAACACCGAGGTCGTGCGCTCGAAGATGAAGACCATGCGTCAGCTTGGCCTGAACGACGTGATCGACGACATGTTGATTACGCTGGGCAAGCAATACCACATCATTCGCCCGGTATCGCGCAAGGAAGGCGTGTTCGTCTACTTCGTGCTGGACAAGGCCAAGTCCAATCTGGCGCTGGCTCGGCGCAAGGCGCAAGATGTCGAACGAGAGTTGACGATCTGATCGGGGCCGCGGGAAATCGTCCCGCACCTGCGGATGCGCGCCCAGCATGATCATGCATTGCAGAGATGGTTGCCAGAAAGCTCGGAGTTGGTCAGCCGATCACTCCGAAACAGTTCGGTGAAATCACGGACGAGCAGCTCTCGCGGCTCGTCCCGCGCGCATACCGCGAGTTCTTCCCCGTCAAGGTTTAGCGCTGACGGGTGCTCCTACCTTCACGATGGCACGGCGTGGAGTTTCTTCAAGGCCGGCTCTCTCGATGAATGAAGTGCAGCGTGAATACGGAGCGCGCCGTTCGTCATTGACGGCGCTTGCGTTTTTCGAATTCGGCACACGGATCGGGCCGCTCGGCCGGAGCCGTCCGCACAACAGCGTCGAAGACTGAATCGGGGATCGATTCAGTGTTTCTTTCAAGGTAGGCGACCGCAAACACCCGGTCTCGCAACGGGCCGTTCATCCAGCGCGGAACGCCGATATCGCGACGCACATGGCCGTTGCCGGCGAGCAGTATCACGCCGTTACCGGCGTGCTTGCGCAATTCTTCAGCCATGACAGCGTCACGAGCGTACTGTGCGCGTGCCATCCGCGGCAACGCGGCTTGTGGCAACACATGGCAGTGCCCAGCATCGATCTCGCGCTCCTGGGCCGCTTGCCAGTCGGGCGCGATGGGCTGGTCCAGCCCCAGCCTTGCGATGCTGGCGTTGTCGAACACCGCTGAGTAGCCGCCTCGAACGATATTGGTCGTGTCCGAGTTGGACACGTTCGTTGCAATCAGGGGCAAGTCGTATTCGAGCGCGAGCGCCACGAACGGACGATAGAAATCCCAGTTCCAACCACTGCTCGACGCGGTGCCAACCGGGGCGGCGAGGTCGATCACATGCTGCGCATCACCGGGTCGTTCGCGGCGTGCGCGGTCGATGTCGATCTGGTGCTCGCGGTCGAACTGCTCCATCGCGATGGCGGGGCGCCAGCCGGCAGCCAATGCGTGGCGCAGCACCAGCAGCCGCAGCCGATGCTGTTCGGCGTTGTCGTGCACCTCGCCGAGCATCACCACGGCGTCTCCGCGCAGACGATGTTCCCAATCATTGCGAGGCGCAACGGTTGAGCAGGCGCCGCAAACCATTGCCAGAAGCAGTGCTGCGATGCAAATCCCGCTGTCGAACAGGCGTTTGACCATGAGGTGTCGATGATGGCTGACAAGGTTCGATCGTAAGCAGGGCGGGCGATAGCAACATACGTTTACCTCGCGCCGCTTCACGGCTGTCGTCGAGCGCAACCGACATCGCGTTGTCGCACTAATGCCGGGCTTTCTGTGCCTTGGCATGCATGCCACGATCAAAGGAAAAATTCAATGAATCCGATTTTGAAATCGGCACTTGCCGTCGTCGCGGCCGTTCTTTCGATTCACGCCTCGGCGGAGATCACCTTTTACGAGCACGACAACTTCGACGGCCGCGCATTCACCGCGCAAGAGCCTGTCGACAATTTCAGGCGCTTCGGGTTCAACGACCTCGCATCGTCGGTCGTGGTGGTCGGTGAGCCCTGGGAAGTGTGCGACGACGCCGACTTCCACGGGCGTTGCATGATCTTGCGGCCCGGCAGCTACCCCTCGCTTCGGGACATGAACATGAACGATCGCCTGTCGTCCGCGCGCGCCATCGGGCGCGACAGGCGATACGACGAAGGGCGTTACGCGCCGCAGCCAATGATGGGGCAGATCACCTTTTACGAACGCGAGGGCTTCCAGGGCCGGGCCTTCGCCACCGAGGGAGACATTGAGAACTTCAAGCGATTCGGATTCAACGATCGCGCGTCGTCAGTCGTGGTGCTCGGGCAGCGTTGGGAGGCTTGTGAACACGTGAACTTCACCGGGTTGTGCGTGATCTTGCGTCCCGGTCGTTATCCAAGCCTGAGTTCGATGGGGCTCAACGACCGCGTTTCCTCGGTGCGGATAGTGCATCCGACCGCTCGATTCCACGATGGTCGCTACGCGCCTCAACCTGTGCCGGTATACGACTGGCGCCGACGCCCCGAAGAGCGGATCCATGAAGCCAGGGTGACCGCGGCGCGCGCCGTGTTTGCGGCCCCGCAGCAACGTTGCTGGATCGAGCGTGAGCAAGTCGTGCAAGAGCAGCGTCGTGACCCGAACGTCGGCGGCGCCGTTGTGGGCGGCATCGTGGGCGGCATCCTCGGCCATCAGATCGGCGGCGGTACGGGCCGCGATATTGCTACCGTGGGCGGGGTCGTGGCGGGCGCAGCCATCGGCGCGAATGTCGGCCGTGATGCTCAGACGACGTCGATTCAAAACGTTCAGCGCTGCGCTGCGACCCCTGCACAAGGCCGCCCCGACTACTGGGACGTGACCTATCAGTTCCGTGGTGTCGAACATCACATGCAATCAACATCGCCGCCGGGACCGACGGTGACGGTCAACGAAAACGGCGAACCGCGGATGTGATGGACCGCACGCCGAAGGGCGATACCTCAGCAATTCTCATTTTGAAAATCACCCTGTGCGTGGTTTCTTGGGAGCTGGAGTGAGGCCATCGAGCATGAAGGCGATGAGTTGGTCCCAGTGTTCAAAGA
>JAJKJU010000315.1 GCA_021153565.1 Rhizobacter sp. | reverse complement strand
CTGCGCACGGCTCGGGGCCGATGTGGCTCGCTATACCTTCATCGCAGTGGACTTGCACCACTTCCTCCTTGCCGGTCTCCCGGCGCACCCCGAAACAATTTATTCCGGGCCAAATCCTTACTGCTCGCGCAGCCGAATGCGCAGCTTCGCGACAATGTCCGACGCCATGCGTGATACGCGAGATTCGCTGATACCCAAGTTCAGACCGATGTTGCGCACCGTGAGATCGTCTTTGTAGATCGACCTCATCACGTAGCGCTCAGCTTTCTCCAGCGCGTCGAAGGCCGCATTGAGCGCCGCGTGGCGTTGCCGGTTTTGCAGCAGTTGCAGCGGGTCCGCATGTTCGTCGATCACGGAGTGTTCGTCACCGTCATGGCCCCAAATCTCCGAGTCGTCTTCGAGGTTCTCCAGATTTTCATCACCAGTGCGCATGCTGCCAGCGCCGGAGTCGGCCATGGTGCGGTGAAATTCCTCGAGCGACCAGCCCAGTTCATTGGCCACCTCCTTGGCGCGCGGCGGGCGGCCCAGCCGGTGCTCCAGACGCTGCACGGCAACACGCACCTTGCGCACGCGTGAACGGACAACGCGCGGAACCGTGTCCGCCTCGCGCAGAGCGTCAAGCATCGAGCCTTCGATGCGGCGCGCTGCATAGCTCTCGAAGCTGGATCCGTGCCCTTCCTCGAAGCGCGAGAGCGCCTGCTGCAGCCCCAGTAGACCAGCCTGCTCCATCTCGTTCATGCCGACGTTGGGGGGAAGGCGATGCAGGATGCGGCGCGCGATCTGCTTGACCAGCGGCCGGTGGGCCATCAGATCGGCGCTGCGTTTGCATGGCGCTGAGGCGCTGACGTTGTTCATGGGCTCCCTGATTCCGCTGGCACTTGCAGCACCAGTGGCATTGCTCGCCTCAGCATCCTCGCGAGCGGAACGGCTGTCAACCTGCATCAGCCACGCACTTCCGACTCTCAAGGGGAATTGGTACTTTTGCGCCTGCTCGGCGGCAAGATCGGCTCCTTTCGGAAAAACGGAGTCGTATGCGAAAAGCCGACCACCTGCGCCTGCGATCACTCAAGACATCGCTCCTCATCGCCTCGATGATGTTGAGCAAGTCTGCGTTCGGATCGGACGAGGCCCCCCGAGCGACAGAGTCGGATCTGCACAAGTTGGAAGCCTCCCCGCCAACAAGAGCCGGCGGGCTCGTCATGTTCGATTACCAGGCCATCAAGATCAAAGGCTATCAACCCGTGGACCTGGTGGGCTTCCACCTTTTGAACAGATTCAACGACTGGCTGTATGTCGGTGTGGGTGGCCATGCCCCGCTGTTCAAGGGCGAGTACGGCGGCTTCATGGCCTTCGACGCCACCGTTCACACCGAGCAAAGGCTCTTCGGGAATTGGTCCGCTTCGGCGGGTGCCTCGTTGGGAGGAGGCGGCGGAGGAAAGACCGACCTGCAGGCCAAGACCATCACCGGCACCGGCGGCTTTCTGAAGAGTTATGTCGGTCTCGGCTACCGCTTCAACGAGGTGTCCGTCGGGCTGAACTATTCCAAGATTCGATTCACCAACTCCGTGATCGACGGCTCCCAATTCGGGCTCTATGTCCGGACGCCGTTTTCATACTCAGTTGCGGCGTATGGAGATGCTGGCCGGATTTTCCGGACGAAGCAGGAATCGGATCAGGGATCCATCCCCACCCACGACAGCAATGACGTCATCATCCTGGGCGCAGACAACCTCATTCAAATCAACCCCCAGGGATTGAATAAGAGAACCGTCAACTTGGTGGATGCGCAATACAACCACTTCCTGACAAACAACCACTATCTGCTATTCGGCGGCAGCGTCGGCTACCACGGCCTCGCCGGCTACAACCAGGCCTATGGAGGCGTCGGATACAAGGTTTCCTACTCCCGCCGCTTCAACATCTATTCCCAGATCGCCCTCGGGTCCGGCGGCTATGCGCCCGACAAGATAGACACCGGTTCCGGATTGTTGATCTACCCCAAGCTGTCGGCCGAATACCGGTTGACCGACTCCCTCGGCCTTTCATTGTCCGGCGGATATCTCTACGCACCGCGCGGGACGTCCAGAAACATGACCCTGGGCGCAGCACTCGTGTACCGCATTTCACCCAAGGGCGGCACCTCCGCGCAGGGCCAAGGCGAGAAAGACGTCGGGTTCAGCGGGCATCGCGTTCACGTCTTCTCGCAAACCCAGTCTGGCGTCAGAGTCGGAAACCGATACCAGAGCAAGCTCAAACTGCTGACGGCGCAAGTCGACCAGACGATTGGAGACAACATCTATGTCCCCATTCAAGGCAGCATCGCCTACAGCCCCTACCTTGGTTACCCGGGCTTTGGTGAATTGCTGGCGGGCATCGGAGTGCAGAACAAGTATTCCGCGGATGACACTTTCCAGGTGTTTGCTCAACTGCTGGTCGGAACCAATATCCACGGGATCATTGTGAAGCCGGCCGTGGGCGTCAATGTCGGCCTGACGGACCGGCTGGCGATCTATGGACAAGTCGGCACGACGAGGTCACTCGACAATGTCGGGCTGTACCCCAAAGACTTCAGGTACAGATCAACGTCGGTCGGTTTGGGTGTCAGTTATCGGTTTTCCCTGCCGATGTAAGGCATCTCGCGACGATGTCCCTGACCCTTCGAAGCCCCCCGGTGCGTTCAATCCAAATCACCCCGGAGCCCAGATCAGTACGTGATGGTGACGATGTTCAGTCTTCCCTGAACTTTTTGGATCGTCGGCGGGATGCCGCCATCCACGGCAGGGCTCGCGACGTCATAAGAATCGGCAACTGCCGTCGTTTGGCTAAAGGGTGCACACGAAAGTGCCGTCACGCCCGGCGGGCAGGCAACCTCCACTATCGTTGCGCTGACGCTGAGGTTCGTCTGCCGCTGGGCGGCCCACGTGCTACCCGTCAAACAACACAGGGTGATGATCAGCGCTGCCTTCAGTTTCGGACCTCGCTCGCCGCCGCTCAAACGCAATCCGCATTGGGGGTCGCAGTACCTGCCGCACTGACAGCGCGGCCTCAGAATGGATTTCAAGGTGGCTCCGGTTCTGGCAACGGCTGCCAGTAATTGGCTTACATGCAATGTGATGTAACGCAATCCCATCTTCGATGTTGCAGCGGGATGTGTCATCCCCCTGGGACGAATGGATCACCCCAGCCAAGCGAGCAGCATTCCACGATGAGTCGTTTTATTGGAACGGGGATGCCGAGCTTGAGAGCGCTTGATCGAATGTGACGATGCTGCCTGCAGCGGCTAGGGGCTGCATGTGGTGGCGCCCCTCGCACCGAAGCTCAGCTGCGAAGGACCATCACATCCGTTGGAAGGCACGCCTGAGGAGGATCTTCATATCCGCTTTGGATGTGCCTAGCGGCCTAGCGCGCGCGGACACTGCGACGCGCCATCGACTCGATGCTCATGCGCACGAGCTCGGGCAGATGGCGGGCAGTCATCTTGCGCATGACCTGTGCCCGGTGGATCTCGATCGTTCGGAAACTCCCACCCAGATCGCGTGCGATCGCCTTGCTGCTCATGCCTGTCACGAGCAGATCGAAGACCTCGCGCTCCCGAGGTGTCAAGGTCTCGAAACGGGCCAGGACCAGCGGGTCCGCCGGATGCTCCGACGTCGCCACGCGATCGGCGTGGCGGGCGACTGCCCGACGTAAGCGCTCGATCAGCAACGCAGCCTGGAACGGCTTCTCGATGAAGTCGGCAGCGCCGTTTCGCATCGCGGTGACGGCCATTGCCAGGTCGGCAGAACCGCTGATGAAGACGACCGGCAGCTCGATGCCACGACGTCTGAGCAGGTCCTGCAGGTCCAGACCGGACATGCCGGGCATTTTCACGTCGAGCAGCAGGACTGTCGCCGACGCCAGGTCGCCTGCGCCGAGCAACTCGGCGGCAGAGCCGTAGCTTTCCACCTGCATGCCGGCACCTGCAAGCACGCGACCCAGCAGATCGCGCATGAAGCCGTCGTCGTCGACGGCCATGACCTTGATCACCGGCCCCGCCATGTCGAGTGAACCTGGGGGCGGCGCCACGGCGCCGGTCCCGCCGTCGCCGACCCCGCATGCCACGCCGAGCTCATGTCCCGCCGACCCGGACTGCATCATGTGATCCAAGGGCTTCGGCACACGCCTCCACCTCGGCCTTGACCTCGTGGCTCTGATCGAGTGCCGTGCCCAACACGTGCAGCAGACGAGAGGAAGTGGCAGTGTCGGCGCGAGACGATGGCATGGTGGGGTATGTGGCAGTGAACGTGCAGCTGGTGCGGTGTGCCCGAACTCTGAGCCCCATTTGCTTCGCAACATGATGGGGGATGGTTCCGAGACAGTAGCCGTTGGCACCGGGGTCATCTGTGCGGCACCGCGCATATCCTCGGTGGCCGCGCCATTTGTGGCTTGACGCGACACTAGTATTCGAGCGTCAGCGCTATCGAGCTTGCATATGCGCCCGCTGGCAGCGACCTGAAGTTGCTGGAGTAAATACGCCCGTGCAGCGTGACGGTCTGATTGGTTCCGTTTCGCGTGATTCCCAGCGGTGCCCCTGGCGACGCGGTTGGCAACTCGGCGCCGCCGGGTGCCACGGCGCTGAGCGCGAACGCAAGACTGTTGCCGCCGGATGTCAGCGCGCGCGGAGTCGCCGAATACAGCGAAGGCGCGGCAATCACGTCACTCGTGCAGTTGACCCAGAAGCTGCCGCCACTGTTGGTCGTCACATTGCCCGTGCTGGCAAGCGCGACGACGGCCCCGAACGACAGTGTTGCGCCCGTCGCAACGGTGCACGTTGGGACGGCCAGCGCGTGCGTGCACGCGGCAGCAACCATAGACGCCAATAGCCCTCGAAGCATCAACTTCATGGGGCACCTCCGCAGACCAGGGGTCCGATTCGCGCCGGCACGGCACCGGGCACCACGGGTGCCATCTTCAGCACCAGGGCGCAGCTGCCACCCTTCCAGCGCACTTCGATGCGATTGTCGTCCGAGAGATCGACGAGATACGCCTCGCCGCGCCTTGCCACGATGAACTCCTGATTGACAGGGGTCACCGTGACTCGCGCGCCCGCGGGAACCGGCGCGCCGTCCGGCTGCTGCAGCACGACCAGCGCGTCGCGCGAGCGTTTGACCGGGAAGTTGATGAGTGCGCCGCTGCGCGCATATGGGATCACCGTTTCACGTATGCCGCCGATCTCCACGTCGAAGGGCAACGAGTCGGCGTTGAGCGTGAGCTGATTGAGCTGGTAAGGCAGGAGCCCGGTCACCAGCGCGAGACCCTTGCTGTTGGTGACGGCCATGACCTGGTTGCTGAGCGACACCGGTACGCCTTCGAGGTCGCCGACGTGAACGACGGCAAACGCGCCCTGGTCGATGCGACGCGACGCGAACGCGAGGCCGGACATCCACCCCACCGAACCGTTGGCGCCGAGCCGAACGGCGTTGGCGTCCTGGCCCGCGTTGGCTTCCGCGGTGAACTGCGCGTGATTGCTGTTGTAAGTCGTGCCGGCCTGCACGCGTTGCGATTCGCTGTCGCTCCCGGCCACGCGCCAGCCCCAACCCGGTCCGGCAGGCACCGATTGCGTTGCCTGCACCGTATTGACGACGTGCCCCGAGGCATCGCTCGCGCTGCTCGCCGCAATCATTCGCCGGTCGCCGAACGGAATGATCAGGTTGAGTCCGACGGCGAAGCTCTTGCCGGCGTTCAACTCCTTGGTCGCGTAGGCGCTGAGGTACAGGTTGCCGGGCATCGCAACGCCGACGTTGGCGCCAACCAGAGAAAAGCGCTCGCCATCCCAGGTGGTCCGCTGCGTGTAGCTCAAACCTGCCGTCAGGCCAAGCCTGAGCGCCAGGCCGCCGCCGGCGACGATCTGGTCCTTTGGCCGCGTTTCGAAGGCGTCGGCGCCGAACTGTCGATAGCCCGAGTCGAAGTGCTCCGCCGCGATGCTCGCGCCCCCCTTGGGTGTGGTCCGCTGCACGCTCGCCACGTAGTGTCCTCCGCGCTCGCCATCGGAGACCGCGTAACCCGCGGCGAGCGCCACGACGGCAAAATCGCCGACGATGGCTGCGACGCTCGCGCCGGCGGCGGCACGGTCACGCTCTGCTTCGGCGCGCACCTCGCCTGTCAGCGTGTCGGTGATGCCGAGGCGGTACGTGCCGGCGCCGAACGCCGAGCTGTAGTCGTTGCTGCGGGTTCCGTAGTTCTTGCGCAGCGCGCCCGCCTCGAACGAGAAGTCGGAGAGTCCCGGTGCCAGCAGCACCGGCGCGATGTAATAGCTCTGGCTGATGACTGTCTCGCGGCCGAGCATGTCACGTACCACCAGCTGCATCTGGCCGGCGCCCGTGACGATCGGCACGTTGGTGAGCTTGAACGGTCCGGGCTGCACGTTCGACTGCGCGCTGCGCTGGTTGTTGATCAGCACATCCACCGTCGAGGGCAGCGCCGCCGAGCCGGAGATCGATGGCGTCGGATAGGTGATGAAGCCCGGGGCGAGGTTGAAATCGCGTGCATAGCGTATGCCACCGTAACGCACCGGGCGGCTCCACCCGCCGCCGGTGCCGACGGTATCGCCCACCACCAGCGTCTCCATTCGACCCGGCAGATCGGTGCGCCAGTAGGTGTCGAGTCGGATGGTCGAATGCGTCTGCTCGTCGGCGCGAACGACGCCGCTCGCGACGAGCGCTCCCCAGCGGCCGAAACCCACGCCTTCGACGAGCGCGCCGTACCCCGTCGACGAGCGCTCGGCGCGCGTCGCGGACAGCTCGTAGTTGAGATAGGCACCGAGGGGCGGCGGCGTGGGCTCGGTCAGCGAGTTCCGAAGGGAAAGCAAGGTCGAATCGAAGGCCGCAGCGGGCGCGATGATTTCGAGCGCCAAACGGCTGCGGTCGAGCTTGTAGACGATGCCGGGAGCCGCTTCGAGGACGTAGCCGCGCGTGCCGTCCAAGAGCGTCACGGGCTCGCCCGCGGGCTTGAGCCGGGCCTCTGTCCACAGTTCGGCCGGCAGGGCAAGTCGCCCATCCGCCAGCCGCTCCACGCGGACGATGCCGGCCAGCGCCTTGTCGTTGACGCGGATGTCGAGCAGCAGCACTTCGGCTTTCGGTTGCGCCTGCGAAGGTGCTGCGAGAGCGAAGAGCAGGCAGGCGCACGCAGCAGCAAGCCGGTGCGTCAGAGTCCCGGCATCACTGATGCGGCCCGGAAAACGAATCGCGGAAGCAGTGCCATTGCCTGTCCGTTTCAGCGCGCGGGTATCGGCCATTCGAACGTCACCGGCCCATCCGACGTCTCGGCTTTCACGCGCAGCGATCGTGTCAACTGGGGTGGAAGGTCGAAAGTCCATTGCCGCCACGCGCCCGCGAGCACTCGCGTGCCGGCGTTGATGTCCTTGCGCCAGTTGGCGCCTTCCAGCGTGAGCGACTTCACCCGCAGGTAGCGGCTGCCCTCGTTGTCGAGTCGCACGCATCCGGTCGTGGCCGGCAGGCAGTGGCATTCGCGCACCGGCCAAGCCGGGACTGCAAATGCAGCTTGCCCGCCGCAGCAAAGAAGACCGGCAGGTCGTGATTGACTCGAACACTGATCGACGATTCTTCGGACGGCGTCGCGGGCGCGGCAAGTTCGCTCACGTCTTCGAAGATCAGCCGATAGGCGTGCTCCTCTGCACTCGGCCGGGTGCGCGTGGTGACTCGAAAGATTTGGCTGCCGCCCGCGGCGATCTCGGCGATAGGCGGCACGACGAACAATTCGTCGGTGTCGGCATAGGCGTCCGTACCGTCCGGCTGGTTCCAGGCGCGCACCTGCGTCTGGAAGCTAAGGGGGCGATCACCGGGATTGGTGATCGTGATCGAGGCGACCCGCCGGGCTGGCGACAACTCCACCAGCACCGGCGAGATCGTTAACGCATGTGCCGTGGAACTCCAAAGGCCCAGCCCCACCAGCACGCTGAGGCCAAGCGAGGCGACTGCGGACTTGATCAGTTGCAGTCGCATGGCTTTTTAGTAGAGAACCGACACGGTCACGGCGCTGCCGTTGGTGTAGGTACCGGCGGGCATCGCTTTGAAATCCGCCATCGCCAGCCGGGCGTACAGCGGCACGACCTTGGCTGTTCCGTCTTGCACGATCGATAGGCCCGCCGCCGTAGCACCCGTCGCCGGAAGGTCGTTGCTCGCAGCACCGGCGGTCAGGCTGAGTTTGAAAGGCATCGCGTGCCCAAGGGCATCGTCAATCGTGCGCGTACCGGTCACGAAAATCAGAGGCTCCATATCCAGCGAGCAGGCGACGGTGAACGTCGAGCCGCTGCTGGCGGTCTTGTCCGCGTTGTCCAGTGTCGAAAACGAACCGAAACTGATCGTCGCGCTCGGGGACACGGCACACGCCGAGGTCAGCGTTGTATTGACCGTGAGAACGCTGTCGCCTTGGAAGGCTGCAGCCGTACCGCACATCACCAATGAGGCCAGAGCGGCCGCTACCAGTGACACATTTTGGTTCGTAAACATGAATGAACTCCAAGAGATAGAACATCGATCCACGATGCCTAGACAACTCTTGGAAGAAGGTGGGCGCAGGCCGCAACGCGGCACGCACCCCCACAGAGAACTGCTGCCCCGTCCGCAATACCGCCGCGAACGAATGACATCGGCCACCCTGGCAGTCCCGCTGTCGTAGGGCGATGTGCCCCTTAGACCGGTGACTTTGCGTCCCCGCGTTTCCGGCGGGTTTGCCCTTTTTCTAAGACGGCGCTTCCTGTGGGAGGAACCGCAGACCTCAAGACTCCAATCCCGCGCTGCCGACTTGTAGGTCTCGCATCTCGTATGGAATCTCAAGGCGGACCTTATTGCACATGCACGAAGGGCACCATACGTACGCATACGGAGCAGGGCTCCCCGGTGCAACACTGGTTCCGATGCGGCCCGCGCTACGCCCCTTGCCGCGACGAACGACTTGATCCACTTCCTGGGACATGAAGACGGCAGCACGATGGTTGGCACCATCATCGCGCCGGCCGGAGTCACGATCTCGACCGCGGGCCAGACAGTGCAAACCACCTTGATCGGACGCGCCCTCGGCCTGACGGCGTCGGTGACGATGGTCAACACGACGGTGGTCGCGCCATGAGCACCCGCGCGCCAGTTGCCCACCCACCGCACCCAGAGACAGCCCGAAAGTACGATATGAAAAGAACCCCTGCATTCCGCCTGTTGAGCCTGGCCGGGCTTGGCGCGCTCTTCTCCGCTTCGTCGTTCGCCCAGGAGGACGGCTACGCCTACGGTGGGCTCTCGATCGGACAATCGCGCGCCAAGATCGATGAACCGCGCATCACCGCCAGCCTGCTGTCTGGCGGCCTGACTACAACGTCGATGTCGCGCGACGAGAGCGATACCGCCTACAAGATCTTCGGGGGCTGGCAGTTCAATCGACACTTCGCGCTCGAGGCGGGTTACTTCAACCTCGGCAAGTTCGGCTTCTCATCGGCGACCACACCGGCGGGCACGTTCAGCGGCCAAATCAAGCTGCAGGGCGTGAACCTCGACTTGGTGGTACGCTGCCGCTCGGCGAGCGCTGGTCGGCGCAGGCACGCATCGGTGCGCAAAGTGCCCAGGCGCGCGATACCTTCAGCGGTACCGGCGCGGTCACCGTGCTCAACCAGAACCCGAGCAAGCGCGAGACCAACTACACCTTCGCCAACGAGCTCAAGGGCACCCAGTTCAGTGTGATCAGCGTCGTGGGACACACCGACCGGCTCGGCTCGCAGATCTACAACCAGAAGCTGTCGTCGCAGCGGGCCGAGGCGGTCAAGGCCTACCTCGTCAGCGTGGGCGGGATCGATGGCGCCAAGATCTCGGCGCACGGAGAGAGCGAGTCTCAGCCGGTCACCAGGCGCGACGACTGCAAGGGCAGCAAGCCCAACCCCAAGCTCATCACCTGCCTGCAGCCCGATCGCAGAGTCGAAGTCGAGGTCGTGGCCATGCGTTGACGACACTCGAAGGCTCCGCGCCCCACACCTCTTCCTTGTGGAACGGGATAAAGCCTCATGATGTGACAAGACGCGCCACGCGGGTGCGCCATTGTTCGAGCCAGGCCGCCACCTGATGCTGCGCCATCGGCCGGGCGATGAAATATCCCTGCGGCAAATCGCAGCCGATCTCGCGCAGCAGCTGCCAGTCCTCTTCGGTTCCGACGCCCTCTGCCACTGACTGCATTTCCAGGCGCTTGGCAATGCCTATGCTGCCCTCCAGTATCGGTCGGATGATCTGGTTGTAGCGGGCCCGCCCCGTGCACGAAGCCACGGTCGATCTTCAGCTCGGTGAAAGGCACGTCGCGCAATTGTGAAAGCGAAGAGTGTCCGGTTCCGAAGTCGTCGATCGACAACCCGAAACGCTGCATGCGAAGTCGCGCCAGATTCTCGAGAGGAACCGGCGACGCAGACATGAGCCGGCTCTCGGTGACCTCCAGCGTCAATTCGTGCGGCGTGCTGCAGCTGTTGCTCACCATGGTACCGACGCGACGCGAGAAGTCGTCGGAAAACAGGTTCTCCATCGAGACATTGACCGCCATGTGAAGCACCAATCCATCCTTGCGCCAGCGTGTCAGTTGCCCCAGCGCCTCTCGCAGCACCCAGTCCGTCAAGGCATCGATTGCCCCGCCCTCCTCCGCGATTCCGATGAAGCAATCCGGATAGCCAGACCATGCGTCGGATGATTCCAGCGCACCAGCGCCTCCATGCCGACGAGAGTTCCAGTCTTCAGGTCCACCTTCGGCTGGTAGTGCAGCACCCATTGCCCCGCCCGGTTGGCAAGCTGCACGTCTGGCCCCGTGAACAGAGGTTTGTCGGGAACAACGGCCGCAGCCATCGGCGGCTTCTAGCAATCGAGCAGCGCACGCAGGCCCGTCCGGCCAGCAATTTTTACCAAAGGGCCGCATAAATTAGCTGGATCGTGCGCTGACACAATACGCGCTCTAATCGCGGGCCTCACCCATGGAAAGAACTCTGCGCATTAGGCAATAAACAAACCAGGGGATCGGCCAGGCCGGCGCCAGGGTGACTATGCAACAGCACGCAGGGACACGCTATTTGAGCGGCGTGCCCCCTGTATTGCGATAGGCGATCGTCTTCGCGAACAGGTTGCCGCCGTCGGTTTCAGCCGTGGTCGACAGGTCCGATCCTTGGCCGAACATCAAAGCCGCGACATGGGCGCTCGCGACCTGGTCCATGTGCGAGAACAGCCAGTCCACCTTGTCGTCCTGGTAGTGGTAGTCGGTGTTGTTCTGTGCCATGTTGCCGATCGGGATCTGCCAGACGACGATCGGGTGGCCGACCGCCTCGGCCATCTGCTTCCAATAGGCGAGTTGCGTGGCCCACTTCTGGTCGCTCCAGAATGAGTTGCCATTCCCCAGCTTGGCGTTGAGTCCTGCGTCCCTGTCTTCAACCTCCCCGACGAGGAAGTCGGCGCCCTTTCCCCCGAGGGTCACGTAATCTTTGGCGCATTTATCCACGTTGCCAGGCCAGTCCCAGCAGGTGAGGTGCAGGCCGACGGCCGTGTTGGGAGCGTACTTGCGGGTCATTGCTATCAGACATCGAGACAGACCCGCCACGGTGTTCGGCTGATTTCCGCAGTCGGTCGGATTCGCAGCCGTCACCTGCGCCGGGTCCTGGTCCAGAGGGCCGTACCCTCGCGCGAAACCAAAAAAATCGGGTTCGAGATCGATCATGTCGTGCGAGGTGCCGATCTTCTGGAGGAAGAAACGGTAGTCGTTCAGGTATCTGGTGAGGAGGTCGACCCGGTTGACCGCCGTCACCTCGTCCTGCCACGTATTCACGGGCGCCAGGAGGCCGAGTTCAAACCACGTCCACATCACTGTCTGCGGATACGACTTACCTGAATAGGTGGCCTGCGCAGCGCGGGCTTCGACGTTAGGGATGAGCCCCCCGATGCTACCGCCCACGCATCCCCACCAATTCGTCCCATCCGGGCAGGACGTCGCCGTGTACAGGTTGCTCGACGGTGCCGGCGGACTGACGACGTATTGGTACTGAGCGTCGAATGGTGCGGCAACCGAAAGAGCATCAGTCGACGTTCTTCCGATCAACACCGTGCTCTTGCCCATGAAAGTGACAGGTGCGGGTGCAGGTGCAGGTGCAGGTGCAGGAGCAGGAGCAGGTGCCGGTGCCGGTGCAGGTGCAGGTGCAGGTGCCGGTGCCGGTGCCGGTGCCGGTGCAGGGCTGGAGGCGCCAGGCGTGTCGCCCGACCCGTTCGACCCCCCACCGCACGCAGCAATGACGGCAGCAAACAGGGTCGTAGCAAGAGGTCCGGTGAGGGTACGAGTCAAAGTCGACATATGGTCTGTGTCCAGATTGGAGTAATTGCTCTCGGGTAGCGCGCGTCCAAGCACGCGGCCACAAAACTTGAAGCCCGACTTGGGTACAAGACGCACGAGCTGCTGTTGGGTTAGGCGCTCCTGGTGTTCAGTTGCTGTAGAACGTGGCGCGGCATTCGCCGGCGGCGTAGATGTCCCATCGTCTCGGCCTTCATTCTGGCGGCCCCAGTACCAGTACTGGAATCTGGATGTGCGGCAATTCCGGTCGGGATGGTCCGACGTGCCGGCGCGAGGTGAAGAGGGCGAAGTCCATGGCCGCCTCAGTGTCAGCGAGCGTCGGTGGGCATTCTTGATGAACATGTGACGAACCGCAGGCCGCAAGCTCTACCGTGCGTTTTTGCGCAGCAATCCACGCTCGTGCTCCTTCGAGAGTGTTCCAAACCGTGGGAGGCCGTTTGGCACCTGACTTGGCTAATGTTCGACGCAATGTCTTTTACTTCGCAGCTCCGCAATGGCTCACTTTTGCTTTGCGGTGAGTGCGAACTAAAAGCGCATCAAGGTTGTCACCTCCAGGGACGACTCTTCTCAGGCTCCGCTCAGTTTTACTTCGCGGCAAGGCACCGTGAGGCGCGCGCGACGACGGCAGCAGAGCCATGGGCGAAACGAGTCACCGTTTCAATCCACGCGCGCACCGTGAGGCGCGCGTACTGGCGACTTCGTGCCGACCGAAACCGCAACGAAGTTGAACGCCGTCTCAGCTCCTCCAATGGCTTCGCGAGCGCACCGCTTCTTCCCTTCGGGCGGCGTCCAGGTGTCCAAACTTGTCGCCGATACAACCCCTTCGGTTTCTTGCGCAAGGCTTCGGCCTGGCCATCAATCTGCGCACGAGACGTGCCCTATGCTTGCCGTTCCAGCAGCCGCGCGGTGCGCGATGCGACCTTGCCTCCCCCTTGATGCGCACGAGGCCCGAATGGCGCTTGCCGCCAAGCCTTTCCTGCTCCACCCGAACGACGACATGCCAGACATCCCAGTTTCCCGATTGACGCGAATCGATTCGGGCAGTGCTGCCTCCTTGCACGATAAGCAGGAGCCGATGGCGGTGCCGTCGCCTGCGCGGGCGGCTCGGCAGGGGCCGTCGCAGCTTGCAGTGCGCACCAGTACAAGCGACGTACCGCGCTTGCGT
>JAJKJU010000314.1 GCA_021153565.1 Rhizobacter sp. | reverse complement strand
GCTCTGGATGCCTCGCTGCTGGCGAGGGAAGGCTATGAGAACTCGACGTTGTGGTGGAATCTGCGCCGCCTGTACTTTTACATCGACAACAACGCCGGCGAGCTCGTGAACTATGGCGCGCGCTACCGCAAGGGGCTGCCGATCAGCAGCAGCATTGCCGAGTCTGCGGTGAATCAGGTAGTCATCCATCGCATGGCGAAGAAGCAGCAAATGCGATGGACTGACGAGGGCGCGCACCGCTTGGTGCAGGTCAGAGTAGCTGTCCTCAACGACGAATTCTCGGTGAAGCGACTTGCCGCATTGGCCAAGATGCCGAGTGCTAATGCGCCACACGCACGTCAAGCCGCATGATTTGGCCTCCCACGGTTTGGATCACTCTCCGCCGAAGCGCTGGAAAGTTGGAAGAACGTGGCGTTGGGCTTGGCGAAGTCATCCGACCCAAGCGATCGGAATCTTGCCGCGGACGTCGTTTGTCGACAAGCATTTCGGTGATGGACGCGTGCCTGATCGTGTTCCGCCAAGGCCCGATCGACGCGGTCCGGACATCGAACGCGGATGACGCGGCGGTATCCGATTTGTTCGATGTCCGACAGGCGCAACATGGGGGGCTTTGGACTGCGCGGCCCTTCAGGTCGGAACGAAGGGGCCATCGCACATCGCACAGCTGCCCGCTGATGGGGCACCAGACGCAAAGCGAGAGCTGGCACGGCTTAGCGGCGCTACCGCTACCGTTGTTCACAAGGTTGTCCACCTTCACGGTGGACAACCGCTCTCGGGCTCTCGGTGTCGTTGGCGGCGGCGCGGTACCTGACGAACCAGAAGCAAGTCGCACACTCAATGTCTTAAACCAAGCTCATGCGGGGATATTAAGACACTTCTCGAAACCGTGCGGTTCTGGACCGTTTGATATTTCGAGTGAAATCAATATCTTACTTTGGCGCTCACGAGATTTGACCCATCTTCGCTCAATAGAACTGACCCAGTGACGGGTGAGATTTTTGTAACGGACGAGGTGGTTGTCAGGGGGTGGAAGCTGCCCTTGGGCGCGAGTCTGCTGACGGCCTGTCGTGCGTTCATATTGGGTGGCGGGCCGGCGACCGAGCAGGAGAGGCGCACGTAGCGGCGCTGTTGACGACGGTGGCGTTCGGTCTTGCGCGTGCAGGGCTGTGAGCGGTAGAACGGTGCTGGTCTGGGGGATCAAGACGGGCGCGGCAGCCGAACGACCTGGGCAGTTGCTTTTGCCGCCGCACCCCACCGTGTTGAGCACAGTGCACGAGAAGTATTGCACCGGCGGACGGGGCTCGTCCACCGCTTCAGCACAGCCGATCGCACCAGACGCTGTGGGGACTGGAGCGGGGGTACAACGTGGATTGGCTGGCGGCAGGGGCCAGCGCTGGCGCGGCACGGACGTATTCGTGCGCGCGCTGCCAGAGCGAAGTGCTGGTGTGCAGAGGCTGCGACCGCGGACAGCGGTACTGCAGCATTGAGTGCCGCGATCAATCGCGGAGTGATGGCCTGCGTGCGGCAGGCCGGCGTTACCAGAGCACGCGGGCCGGGCGCTTCGCGCACGCGCGGCGGGCCTCGTCGTATCGCCGACGGCAAAAGATCGTGACGCATCAGGCTTCACAGGTGGTACCCGCACCCACGACAGTGGTGTCGGACCCGGTCGAGGCTGAGGTTGTCAAGGCGGCGGCAGTCACGGCCGTAGCGTGGCATTGCCGCTGGTGCGGCGGTGTGTGCATGCCCATGGTTCGCCGCAGCTTCCTGCGCCACGGCCGAGTCCCACGCAACGCTGCCTCACAAGGTAGCCGAGGAGTTGTGCATGGGCAGTCGCCCTGACATCGAAGTCGAACTGCGCCGCCTGGAGTTGCGGTTCGCTGCGACGCGCGTGAGCGATGAGCGGGCGGTGCAGCGCCTGGTGCAGTCGATCGACGCGTGCGGACAACTGATCGCATGCATTGCCGTGGATGAGCCGCATCCCGAAGGCAAGATCATGGCCTCACCGTGGGTGCTGATCGACGGCTATCGGCGCGTGGCCGCGCTGCGCAAGCTCGGACGCGATACCGCACGCGTGGAGTGCTGGAGCTGCACGGTGACACAGGCGTTGGCGCAGGTGCTGGCTCGCTCACACTCACGCACGTTCACGGCGATCGAGGAGGCGCTGCTACTGCGCGACCTGATGGACGGGCAACGCCTGTCGCAGCGCGAAGCGGCGCTCCAATGCGGGCGCGATGTGAGCTGGGTACAGCGCCGCTTGCAGTTGCTGGGCGAGGTGCCCGAAGCAGTGCTCGAGGCGGTGCGCTGCGCGCAGGTGTCGACTTGGGGCGCGGTGCGGGTGTTCGTGCCGTTGGCACGCGCCAACGCCGATCACGCGCAGCGCTTGCTGGCCAGCCTGGGCCAGCCGCAGCAGGCGCTGTCCACGCGTGAACTCAGTGACTGGTTCGCCCACTACCGGTGCGCCCAAAGCAGCCAGCGCGAACGCATGGTCGAGCACCCGCGGCTGTTCATCGACAGCGTCACCGAGCGCGAGCGCGAGCGCGCGGCCACGCAGTTGAAGGGCGGACCGGAACAGCAGGCGGTGGGCGAACTCGCTCACCTACAAGCCCAACTCGAGCGCGTGCGCAGGGCCCTGGGCGCGCTGCAGTGGCCGGCGGGCATGCCGCTGGCGCGAGCGTGCCGCCGCGTGCGCGCGGCCGTGCCCGAGGTGGACGCCGAACTCAGGAGGTTGGGTCATGAAGTCGATCGAGATCCGCAACAGCGTGCACATGCTGCGCGAGCAGGGTCGCTCGCTGCACGAGATCAGCCGGCTGCTGCGCCTGTCGCGCAACACGGTGCGGCGGATATTGCGCCAGCCCAGTGCGCCGGCGGTCACGCCGGCGGTGGATGCAGCGATGCAGCAGCGGCTGAAGGAGGCTTACGTGCGCGCGCAGGGTAATGCGGTACGCATCGCGCAGATCCTGTCCGACGAACACGGCATGGCGCCGTCGTACAGCACGCTCACCCGCTGGGTGCGCCAAGCCGAGTTGCGCGCGGCGCCCAAGCGATCGGGCGAGTACCACTTCGCACCCGGCGAGGAGATGCAGCACGACACCTCGCCGCACCGGGTGACGATCGCAGGCAAGACCCTCACTGCACAGTGCGCGGCGCTGACGCTGGCGTACTCGCGGCGTCTGTTTGTTCGGTACTACCTGCGCTTCACCCGACTGGAAGCCAAGCACTTCCTGCTGCAGGCGGCGCTCTTCATGGACGGCACCTGCCCGCACTGCGTGATCGACAACACCTGCGTGATGGTGGTGGGCGGGGCCGGCGCCGACGCCGTCATCGCCCCCGAGATGGAGGCCTTCGCCGCGACGCTGGGCTTCAAGTTCATGGCCCATCGTGTCCTGGATCCAAATCGAAAAGCCCGGATCGAGAGACCATTCTTCTACATACAAACCAACCTCCTGCCCGGGCGGACCTTCGCCAGCCTGGAGGACCTGAACGCACAGGCGCTGCGCTGGTGCATCGACATCGCCAACGCCAAGCCCAAGCGAGCCCTGGGCATGTCGCCCGAGGCGGCGTACGCCACGGAGCGGCCCTGTCTGCGCCGACTGCCGGCGGTGCTGCCGCCGGCCTACGAGGTGCTCGATCGAGTGGTGGACCTGTACGGCTTCGTCAGCGTGGACACCGTACGGTATTCGGTGCCCGAGCGGCTGGTGGGCAAGACGGTGACGGTCTACAAGCACTACGAGCGCGTGCAGATCCATCATCGCGCGATGCTGGTGGCCAGCCACGTACGCGTGATCGACGAACGCGACGTGCGCAGGACGCTTCCTGGACATCACACCGTGCCACAGCGCGCGCCGCGGGAGCCGGCGCTGACGGATCAATTGCTGCGCGGCGAGCACGAGGTGCTGCAGCGTTATGCGACGGCGCTCAAGCTGCATCACCAGCATGGCCGCGGCGTGCGTGCCTTGCACCGGCTGGTGCAGATCAAACAGACCTACCCGCGCGAGCCCTTCCTCGCCGCGGTGGCGCAGGCGCTCAAGTTCGGGCTGTTCGATCTCACCCGGCTGGAGCACCTCGTGCTGCGGCACGTGGCGGGCGACTTCTTCGCGCTGGCCGGTGACGATGAAGACAACGACGCGTGAACAGCTGCATGCGCTGCTGAGCGAGCTCAACCTCAAGGGCATGGCGCGAACGCTCGACGACGAACTCGATCGCGCCCAAGCACAGGGCGAACCCGCCGCCGACGTGCTGCACCGCCTGCTCACCGAACAGGCCGCGTTCCAACGCGAGCGCCGCCTGGTCTACCGCGTCTCGCAGGCACGACTGCCCTGGCCGTGGACGCTCGATACCTTCCCCTTCGCCAAACAGTCCGGCGTGGACCGAGCCCAGGTCCGCGCGCTCGCCGGCTTGGACTTCGTGCGCCGCGCGCAGAACCTGGTGCTCATCGGAAAGACCGGCACGGGCAAGACCGGGATTGCGATCGGCCTGCTGCGCCAGGCCTGCCTGAACGGCTACACCGGGCGCTTCTACAACGCCCAGGACCTGTTCGACGAGCTGTACGCCTCCCTGGCCGACCGCACCACCACCAAGCTGCTCAAGGCGATGTCGCGCATGCGCCCCATCGTCATCGACGAACTCGGCTACCTCACCCTCAAGCCCGAGCAGGTCAATGCCTTCTTCCGCCTGATGGAGCAGCGCTACGGCAGGGTCAGCAGCATCATCACGACGAACCTCGACTACCCAGCGTGGTACGAGATGTTCGGCAACAAGCCGCTGGTTGACGCGCTGCTGGACCGTCTGCGTCACCAATGCATCACCATCCGCATTGATGGGCCGTCGCTGCGTGAGGCGGCGCCCGAAAGCAGCCCAACGCCAGCACCGGCCGCTTCGCCATCGCCACCTGCCGAGCGCGCCAAGAGGCCGCCTCACAAGCCGACATGACCTTCCGATGTCTCCCGCAACTCGCTCCTGCCGACCCGCCTGAATGGCAGCACCGCTACAGGCCTCCAGACAAAGCCGTCAAGAGGGCGCGCAGGTCCCGTTGTGGTACGCGGGTGTTGAGCCCCGCGGCGGGGCTTGGAGGAGCCGCCACCATCGCTGCGCTGCTTGCTCAGGGTCACACCCGCCTGGCTGCGCCAAGGCTCTGCTGCGGACCCTGAACGGGCCCTCTACTGGGGCGAGCCCCAGCCCCCGCGGCCTAGGGCCGCTGCGCCTTCGGCGCGCTCCACCTACGTCGACGACCCCATCAGGGCGGCGCCCTCAACCAACGAGCCAAGGGCCTCAACCGACACCTGGAACCCACAAGTGACTGCGCATCCGCTGGGTCAGGTTCTGATGAGCAGACCTGGGTCAGTTCCGGTGAGCGTCGAGGTCTTACGAGCGAGTGTCTGAAAAACACTCTTTTCAGACACTCAGGCCAAGTCGCTTGTATTCCACCGCTTGAGAAGACGATTGCTCGACTTGGAGTCGGTAATATTGGCGATCTTGCGGCCGGCGCCTTGGATGGGAGCTACCTTCGCGAAGTAGCAACCCATGCGAAAAAACTGCGGCCTAGTCGACGCAATGGTAGGCACTCTCTTTTCCGGTCTGCTTGACAACCACAATAGAGTTTCCACTTATCGGGGTGTCTGAATTTGGGCGGCCACCTCTGCGCTATGCGAGCTGAAGGCGCTCGGCCTTGTCGAAGTGCAGCGGCTTCGATCGCCTCTTCGAAGCATCGGCATCCAGGTTGCGTACTGCGCCTGCCTTCACGAGGCGCACCAGCGAGCTTTGCAGCTCACCTGGAAGCCAGTTCGTTGTCTCAAGAATGTCTGCAAAATCGGATGTAGCGATCCGCCGTTCACCAGTTGAAAGATACCGGCGCCAGAAGGCATCGACTTCATCTGGGCTGCAGCGGCCGTCGGTCGGCTCGGGCTGTGTGTCTGCGCCGAACATGTCCGTGACGCCGGTCCTTTGCTCGCGGGCGTCGATCTGCTTGGCAGCACGAACCTGCCTTTGGATCAGGTCAATGCGTTGGGAGATGTCCATAAACGGCCCAGGGTAAGGATTCGTGCGTAGTGCGCCGGGAGACCGGCAAGGAGTAAAGGGTGAGAGTCCCTCACAACAAGGAAGTAGCGATTCATGTTGCCCCAG
>JAJKJU010000313.1 GCA_021153565.1 Rhizobacter sp. | reverse complement strand
TTTCAGCCTTTCAGCCTTTTAGCCTTTCAGCCTCTCAGCCTCTCAGCCTCTCAGCCTCTCAGCCTCTCAGCCTCTCAGACCGATGGTGCGCCAATCGAAGCGCGTGCTCCTCTTCCCCTGGGTTCCCTAAGTCCCTCTGGGAAATCGGGTGAGGCCCTGCAGATGGTGCGGGACAAGGCCCTCAGCGTTCTCGCTATTGCTGGCCTCTCCCAACGCATGCGATCCGAGAGCGTGAGCGTAGCGAGAGAACCGGCGACCATCATCCGCAGCGTCAATCCCAGCAGCGAGAGAGTGGAGACCGATGTTGTTGGAGGAGCGATTCGGTGCCGCAGCCGCAACCTCACGACCGACTCGATGACCAATAGAGAGGTTCAATGCCGCAGCCGCAAGCTCACCACCGATTTGACGACCAATCGGTACGTGCATCCGGTTGAGCCCGAACCTGTAATGGTCCACCGCGGTCATTGAGGTGTTGCCCGCGAGCGCATGCGCGCCTTCATCCCTGATGTTGTTGTTCGATGCCAGGTTGAGCTTGGTGACCGAGGTGTTCTTGGCCAAGGCCACTTTGCCTGCATTGCCGATGTGGTTGTTGCCCAGGTCGAGCGAGGTGATTGAGGAGGTCTTGGCGAGGGCCACTGCGCCTTCATCCCCGATCTGGTTCGACGCCAGGTTGAGCTTGGTGACCTTGGTGTTTCTGGCCAGGATTACTGCGCCTGTGTTTCCGATCTGGTTCGATGCCAGGTTGAGCCCGGTGACCGTGGTGTTCGCGGCGAAGGCCGCTGCGCCTACATCCCCGATCTGGTTCGATGCCAGGTTGAGCTTGGTGAGCGTGGTGTTTTTGGCGAGGGCCACTGCGCCTGTGGTTCCGATAAAGTTCGACTCCAGGTTGAGCTCGGTGACCGTGGTATTTCTGGCGATGGCCACTGCGCCTGGGATTCCGATCTGGTTCGATGCCAGGTTGAGCTTGGTGATCGAGGTGTTCGCGGCGAGGACCACTGCGCCTTGATGCCCGATGTGGTTCGATGCCAGGTTGAGCTTGGTGAGCGAGGTGTTCGCGGCGAGGGCCTGCGCTCCTGTAGGCCCGATGGAATTCTTGCTCACGTCGAGCGAGGTGATCGAGGTGTTTTTGGCGAGGGCCACTGCGCCTGCATCCCCGAGGACGTTGTTGCCCAGGTCAAGCGAGGTGATCGAGGTATTCTTGGCGAAGGCCTCTGCGCATCCAGTCCTGATGTTGTTGGAAGCCAGGCCGAGCGTGGTAATCGAAGTGCTTTCTGCGAGGATCCGTGCGCCTTCATCCCCGATGAGGTTGTTGCTCAGGTTGAGCGTGGTGATCGATTTTTTGGCAGCGAGCACCCGCGCCCCGTCAACCCGGATCGAACAGTTTTGTGCCGTGAGCGATTCAAGCATCGGCAAGTTGTTCAAGTGCGCCAATCCAGCAGCGGAAATGTTTCGGGCACCGATCACTGACAACTCGCGCAAGGAGGGCGGCAGGGCTCGAAGGTCCTTGTCGGTGAACCTATCACCATTCAATGAAATCTTGGAGATTTTCGCGCTCTTGTATGTTTTCAAAGCGTCCTCCAATTCTTTTGAATTCCGCACGGTCAGGCCCTGCACGCACTCCGCACCAACCGTGGCGGCAGCCTTACTCGCTTCGCGAAACTTCGACCTCGTCTCCAGATTCATCCTGCTGGCCACCTCCACCCACAACTCTCTTGGTTAACACCTCGATCACCTCGCTCGACCTGACGAGAAACGACATTGGCAGGTTGGGCGCGCAAGCCCTGGCGGCCAACACCAAGATCACCTCGCTCAACCTGGAACACAACAGGATCGGCGATGCAGGCGCGCAAGCCCTGGCGGCCAACACCAAGATCACCTCGCTCAACCTGGCAGCCAACAGGATCGGCGATGCGGGCGCGCAAGCCCTGGCGGCCAACACCAAGATCACCTCGCTCAACCTGGCAGTCAACAGGATCGGCGATGCGGGCGCGCAAGCCCTGGCGGCTAATACCTCGATCACCTCGCTCAACTTGGAGGGCAACAACGACATTGGCGATGAGGGCGCGCAAGCCCTGGCGGCTAACACCTCGATCACCTCGCTCAACCTGCAGACCAACAACATCGGCGTTGCGGGCGCGCAAGCCTTGGCGGCCAACACCAAGATCACCTCGCTCAACTTGCGGAACAACAACAGCTTTGGCGCTGCGGGCGCGCAAGCCCTGGCGGCTAACGCCTCGATCACCTCGCTCGATGTGGCCCACAACAACATTCGCGATGCGGGCGCGCAAGCCCTGGCGGCCAACGTCTCGATCTCCTCGCTCTACCTGCGGGGCAACAATATCGGCTTTGCGGGCGTGCAAGCCCTGGCGGCCAGCGCCTCGATCACCTCGCTCGACCTGGCCGACAACAACATTGGCGTTGAGGGCGCGCAAGCTCTGGCGGCCAACACCAGGATCACCTCGCTTAACCTGGAATCGAACAATATCGGTGATGCGGGCGCGCAAGCCCTGGCGGCCAACACCAAGATCACCTTGCTCAACCTGCGGAAGAACAACATCGGCGATAAGGGGGTGCGAGCTCTGGCGGCCAACACTTCGATCACCTCGCTCGACCTGAGGGAGAACAACATCGGCACTGCGGGCGCGCGAGCCCTGGCGGCCAATACCAGGATCACCTCGCTCAACTTGCAAGACTGCCGTATAAGCAAGGCAGGCCGGAAAGCTCTGGAAAAAGTCCGAGATCGCTTTGAATTGCTGGTGTTATGACAATGACTGTCGAGATAGTCTAGGCGTCTAGGCCGGGCCATGGGGACTTTTTAAAGCCTCGCAGATCGCGAACCTGGGCTTTACGAACGTGCTCGCCGACAGCTGGCGGCCGTCGCACAGCAACGGCAGTTGCCACATTACTGGTGCGCCAGATCTGCCGGCTGCACCGCAAGAAACCGACGTCCACCGCCTTCTGGCAGCGCTGGAACGTGCTGCATGCCCGGCTGGGCCTGAATTCGTGTCTGTCGTGGCGGATGTACGTACGCGCGGCCTACAACTCCCCGACCGCGCGTCGAAAGGCGACGAGGCGCGTTTGCCAACGGCGATAGGTGCGGGCCTCGTAGACGCTGCGAGCCTCGAGTGCTGCAGCCGCCATGCTGTGGCCCATCGTTTCCTGAGGGCCAAGCGAAGAGACCGCATTCTTCCAAGTGTGCTTCATGTCAGCGCGAAGGCCGAGGTGCCAAACTCGGGCTTCACAGTCCTCGTGTTCCGGTTCGCGGACCATCGCCCGCAGCGCCGCGGCCGCGCAGTCGGGTTTACTTTCCACGAATTGACGAGACGCCTTCGCCGCCTCTCCCTTTGCCAGGAAGTCAATGAATCTCGCGCTCAACGGGCCGTACCACAACGTATGTACGGAGTGCACGAATCGTGGGTTATTCATGAGATCGACATCTCCAACCACATGAAGCATTGCGGCCGCATACGCCATGTCTGCCGCCAGGCGCGCAAGCCGAGGTCCGAGCCGGCCGGGTTCATCGAAGGTGTGAATGGGGACGAGAAACTGCCACGCAGCGACATCGAACGACGCCTTGCGAGCTTGGTGCTTCACCCCATTCAAGCCGGGGAGTTCGGGCAGCACCGCGGACGGGGCATCGTACAGATGAACTTCCGGCATCAGGCCGGGAGGTATTTGCGATGCGTCGAGCCCGAGCAGGCGGGCCGCGAGGCGCACGACGGTCTCGCACACGTCGTCGCGCGATACACCTTCGCCGTTGCGGATCGCTTCCTCGAGGCGCGCCACGCCCTCCGAAAATCCAGACTCCGCCTTCGCATTGGCGATGGCGTTGCCCACGCAATGCGCATGTGCATACCCGGCTTGCTCCAGTACTCCCTGTAGCATCGCTGCCGGGTCGTTCTTCCCGGCGACGAACGCCTCTTCGCTGATCCGCTCCCCTTTCGGTAAATGAAGAACGTGCCCATATGATCGCTCCAGGTTGTGGAGGAACACTTCGAGCGTATCGGCAATCAATTCCAATGCATGCAGAGCATTGCGCCTGGGCCTGTCGGCAATGAAGTCTTCCAGTGCCGCAGCAAACCCGATGACATCTTCCTGCCGAGGCGAATTCATCGTGATCTCGTCGACCCTGTCTTTCATCGCCGCGAGCGTATTTCTCCAATGCTCCGTGACCCCGCGGTTCCATGCTTGGGAGCACGTTGCCGTATGAAGCATTGCCGTGGACAGCAGGATACGTTCCATCAGGCCTCCGATCCCTGGATACCAGGCAGGATCGAACTGTGCAACCATCCCTGAACGATCAGCACTGGGCGCCATACTCTTGCCGTCTGTCTTCAAAGTGTCAGCCAGTTCATCGAGCATGCCCGCGAACTCGTCCATGCCGATTTCGGGCGCGAACGAGAACGAAGGCATTCCCGTCTTGCCGGCCAGCAGCTCATGCACATGGACTTCTTCCAGATAAGCCTGTACTTCGAGCGGGTCGCTGACGTACATGATCAGGTCGCCGCCGCAGTCGGCTCCCCCCCACTTCAGCCGCCGCGCTGCCTCCAGGAATCCGGCGCGCGGATGCGTGGAGGTATCCAATGCGGGCGACGTGTTGAATTGGGCCTCATGAACTGCTTCATGTGCGATGACTCCCGCCACGTCCCACGCCTGCGGCCTTGCGGACAGGCACCTCGTTCCGCTGCCCGTGCGACCGCGATCTGCCGCCGCAATCGGGGCCAATTCGTGAGTGAGGACGAGTCGCGGCAGCTTGTTGGGAGCCATCCCTCCATGGGCAGTCCAGCGATTATGGTTCTCGCCGAGAAAGACCAATCCGGTAAGCGGCACCGCCTTGTCACGCTGTCGGTCGCACAAGCTCTTCAGTAGCAACACCCTGCCCTTGACCATTTGGGCAAAGACCAGGTTCGCGCTTTCCGGGGGCATTACGTCGGCCTGTGCGACGGCGGAGAGCTGGCGAATCATCGCGAGTCGGGGTTCGTTCAACGCTTCAACGGGCTCTTCTCGGCGGCTGACCCGGATTCCATGCGAGATTTGCCGGCGGTTTGCCTGGGCCAGCGAGTCCCGCTCGCTTTCGGACAGCACTCGGCGACGAGGCAACCCGTCTGGCCGAGCCGGCGATTGGCTTCCACCTCGATGCCCGGCGCTCGTCGCGCCGGATTCGGAAGAGTGGGATGAATTGAAACGATCATTCACCCACGATGTCAATGACGTTGAAAGTCTTCTCAACATAACTCGAAGGGCAATTGGCTATTGCAAGAATTCATGCGCCTTGCCAGAAGGACAGATTGCGACACCTCATGTGGGGACAAGCTGTTGCGGTTCAAGCTTGAGTTGGCCGGAGCTTGATAGCCAGCCTGTCATTTGCCTTCACCGCATCGAACGACTTGATGAGGGCATCGTGCTCGGCAAGGGTCACTTCGTCTAATTGCATCAGCTGGTATGCCTTTTTCTTGAATTCATCACGCCTGCCACCAACGACGTCCTGCGCCATGCTGTGCACAATCTTCGCAGCCTGTTCGTTTGACGGCTGGAGGTCTTGCAAGAAAGTGTGTGTGCGCAAAGTCTTGGGCGGACTCGAACGGCCGGATGACGTGAATGCGGTCGCTCCTCCCTGATGTCCGGCCCTCGGAACATAGAAGCGGCTGGTTGATGGCTCAGCAGGTTGCTTGGTGGGTACATCGCGAGGTGGGAGCGTTATAGCCACGTTGCCACTACTCCTCGCCTCACCGAACCACTTGAGGATGGCATTGTGCTGGACAGGGGTCACATGGCGTGAAGTCCTCAGCATGCCTGCCTTTTCCTCGAATTCATCAGAACGCTGAGCAACAACGGCCGCCAACATGCTTTCGACAATTTGCTCAGCCTCTCTGTTTAACAGCCGCAGGTCTCGCAAAAAGTCGGGGATGCTTTGGGCAGGCATGGTGTTACTTCGATCATCCTGCGAGGCCGGAAGTTGGTTCGGGAGTGGTCTGCGCGGTGCAAGCGATGCGTCGCTCCGGCTTCCGCTGATAGAGCTTCTCGGCTGAACCCTGGGCAGCGTTGATCCCTGACCTGCGCCTCGCTGCCGGCCTCGCGGGTGGTCGCTCTCAGCTGAAAGCGGAGTCCTTGACCTGCCAAATCCAAAACACGAGGGGACGAGGAATGAAAGTAGAGAACGTGACACGAGGCGAAGCCTTTCCAACTGTAGCAATGCGGGGACGCGCCAGGACAGCTCCTACCAAGCGCGGACTGGGACGAGTGTGATCTCTTGAGCCGCAACGAGCATGGTCTTCGCGAAATTGTGGCGATAGATGCGAACATCCTAGGCCGTCAGTGGAGATAGTCCCGTCGCTCAATAGCGAGGAACCGACGCCTCAATGCGACATGAACACCGGAACCGATGTCGACATCAGCACGTCGCGTGTCGCTCCTCGCAGCACGATCTCTCGCAGGC
>JAJKJU010000312.1 GCA_021153565.1 Rhizobacter sp. | reverse complement strand
CGTCGGTGCTCCCATGCCTTGCCATGCGCAACCAGTTGCTGGTGTGGGTCTTGCTGATCGAACTCCTGACCGTCATTCGGCCGTGGGAATGGTTCTTGTGAGCCCAATCCCGATCGACAAAGCCACACAGGGTGGACTCATGAATGACTCGTCCGCCGAGCATTGGGATTCATCCCGCGCAGTGCGCCTCGTCCAATACCCTGAAGTCGGTCAGGCCGTGTTTGTGATTCCAACCGGAGTTGGCGGTGCGGCGGTCTCTAGATCCTCTTGAAGCAGGAGCGTCCAGATGGTCTGACCGTATGCGGCTGCTGCGGCGGCGTGCACTCGTGGAAGCAGGCCTGAAGCATCACGTGCAAGCATTGCGGCGGCGTGAGAACTGTCTTCAACCTTACTCAAAGTCGAAATGGACTCCAGCCTTTGCTCCAGGTGATCTATCACCTGAGCGCCGTCAGCAAGTGCCACCGTACTAAGGTTCGCCACGAGGTCGGAATCAGGCTCCGACTCGACTCCAAAGTACTCAATCGGCCGATGCTGCGCGGCCAGTTGCTTGAGATCTATGCTCTTAGCTTTGAAGGAGGCCCGCCAGGGTTGCCCCTTGTCGTAGGCCCCATAAAACTCTCGCCATTCCTCCTTGCTCGTGCCACGGAATGCGACGGAGATGTCCAGCTCTCTGGCAGCCGCAGAAGGCAGGCCTTCACCAAGCAGATCCTTCAAAGCTGCAGTCCGGGCGTGCATCTGCGACAGTTCCTCGGCAAGCGGCGCCCACAAGAATCCTGGCGCAGAGGCGCGCTCCGAAACCTCCGTCGGTTGGACCGAGCAATGTAGATACCAAGCCGCGCGATAGCGTCCTCGCAGCGGAACAGCAGCAACTTGATTACCGACGGCCAACTGAAACTTGATCGCATCGGCGGCATGGACACAGAAGCGAAACGCTAGGCGCGCACCAAGTTTGGTCAAGCCAGCCAACAGCGTGCGATGCAGCAACGCCCACAGTTGTTCAAGCCATGTGGCACGATCATCCTCGCGCCAGTTGCGAAGCATCTGGCATGCCACGAAGTGCGTGTGCACCGCTTCATGCCATTGATCGAACATTGACGCGCGAGCTTCGGCCAGCTCAGGTTCAGACGCAAGCATGTCGTGGGCGTCCACAAGCAGCGAGAGCATGCGCAAGGCGTCGGGAGCCCCCGCCTTTTCACATTCGGCTTTAGCCTTCAGGACGATCGGACCGACGTCCTCCAACGCGGACCTGTCGTCGTCCGCCCACCCTCTGCCTGCACCCCGCTGCTCGAACGCGCTAGCGAGCTGGCGTCCAAGCTCCCACAAAGCGCCCGGGACGAGTTGCTTCGTCTCGGCTGACAGCCGATCCGAGTTCTCCGGTGCCGTCTCGAACATGCGATCAAGGCGCGAACTCAAGGCTTGCCACTCAGCTTCTGGACTGAACGTCTGCATCATGCCTCCAGCTTCGTTGGCCGCCCGTCCGCATACGTTGCAGCTCGATCACCGAATCGCCGCGTAGGATAAGCTGGTCACCCTGAAACTCTACGGCTGCCTCAGTGGGCTTGTCCACAAAGGAGATGAACTCTCTCTCTCTCTGAACTTTCGCGGAGTCGTGCTGCACAGAAGTTGACTAGACTTGCCTTTCAAAGCCCAGTAACCTCGAATCCATATCAGAGGTTCTCTATGGCATCACCTTCAACGCATCCTGTGCCAGAGAAGTGGGTCTATAGCTCCGCATTTATTGCCCTCGATGCTGCCTTGATAGGACTTGCTGCGGTTGAACGGTTGCTGTTGGCGAAGAACGAGCAAGCAACGCATGCAATCGTCTATCACGAAGGTGGCTTCTACCTCTTCAATGCTGCCGACTTGCTGTTGCACCTGCTTGGCAGCAGCGAGCAGGCTCGGCGGCGGTCGAACCTGCGGACGCTATTGGACCTCCAGGGATCCAGGCAGAGCCCGACCGTGACCGAGCACGAGGCGCCGGTCCCGGGTTCCGTGGTGGTGCGTGATGGCAAAGCGGTGGGTTTCGTTTCGATGCCAGACCCAGCAGCAGGAACGCTTCCTGCCCTCGACTTCGAGCACGGCGTTCCGGTCGTCGTTGGCGCATGGCCGCCCCTCCACAGGGGGTACATCGACGACATTTTCAAGAACCGCGCAGAAAATCCCGGTTTCGATGTTCGTTCCTCACCCACCGCCGCCTCGCCTGTTGGGGGCGCTCGCGTCGACGGTGAGGAGCAACCCGAGGACTTCTCGCCAGCGCCAACCGCGCCTCGCTTTTTCAACGCCCGCACAAACAACCGAGTCGCGCTGAACGCGCAGACTTACGTGATCGTTCAGGTAGCGGGCGAGGCAGCGCAGCCCTCGTTCGACAGCGATGCCAGCAACGTTCCATTCGGCGATTTCATTGGCTCGTTGACTATCGACGTGTACGCCCCGGGCCTAAAGGCAGACGGTCCGACGACATTGACGCTGCAGGTCCCCGCGGGTGGCGATTCCGCAAAGGTGCGCTTTGCCTTCATCGCCCAGAAGTCAGGCCACCAAAAGATTGAGGTCATGGCTTGGAACGGCTCAGCGCAGGTTGCAGGTGTGACGCTGCACGTGGCTGTGGAGACGGACCCCGTCGTCGCAGCGCCCCATGAGGTCACGGGCGACTTGAAACTGCGCGAGCCCGAGATAGGCGAATACACACTGGACGTCGCGATGGAGTCTGACACGCGGCGCTACCGCTTCCAGCTGCGCAGCGATCAGAGGGACGTCTGGCCGCCGATGTATTCTGAGTCACTGTTGAACGCACGGCAGCACACCTACCACACTACCATCGCCAATCTCAACGCCCAGGCGCGCAACCTCTATGGCCTAAAGATGGAGGATCAGGCCATCTGGCTGCGCGGCATGGGCACCCTGCTGTTCGAACAGTTAGTGCCAGACACTCTCAAGGCGTTGCTTATCGAACGCAAGAGCAAGATTCGCGTCCTTAACATCCTCTCCGAAGCGGACCCGACACCGTGGGAGCTGCTCTTCCTGGCCGACCCGGAAACCGGGGACGGCGAGTTTCTTGGGGCATCGGCCACCGTGGCGCGCTGGCGGTACGGTGCCGGACCGAGTCGGTCGCTGAGACGTGCGACAAAGGTCTTGGTGCTGCCGGACGACGCTCCGCCGGAGGCGCAAGCAGAAATGCAGAACTTGCGGACACTTCTTGGCGGCGCGGACACAATCGGCGACCTCAGCAGTCTCAACACCTTGATGACTACTGGCGGCTTCGACCTGCTGCACTTTGCTGCGCACAACGTCAATGTGCCGAACGCACAAGCCGGCGCATACGTGCCTTTCGGACCCAGGCGTTGGGACCTGACCTTCATGGCCGCAGTGCCGCGAAACAAGTTCAAAGCGCGCGCTCCCCTGGTGTTTATGAACGCCTGCACGACATCGGGAACCACTGAGCTATATACGGAGCTGGCGAGTTGGGCCGACCGATTTCTCAGTTGCGGCAGCGGCGCCTTCATCGGCACTCTATGGGAGGTGCGGGACAGCAGCGCGCGGCAGTTCTCCGAAGTTTTCTACAGCGAGCTGTTGCAAGGCCAGACGCTCGGCGAGGCTATGCAGACTGCACGCGCCAAGCTGCACGCAATCAGCCCGGGCGATCCGACGCCCCTCGCCTACACCCTGTACGGCAATCCGCTCGCGCGGTTGGAGCAAGCATGATCGAACCCATTCTGGTCGTCCATGGGGTCAACAACCATGATTTCGCACCGTTCGCCAAGCAGGTCGAAAAGCTTCAGCAAGCGCTGGGACCGGAAAGACAGTTGGTCCCCGTTTATTGGGGTGACCTGGGAGGGCAATCGACCGATCTGGCCGATTGCCTACCGGCCTTCACCGATGGCGAATGGCATGTGCGCTCGGATGACGGCATATCCCTCAATCTGAATCCGCAAGCAGTTCGTGCCATTGTCGGCCCACGCGGTGTGCTCGACAATGCGACGCGAGCTGACATCGTAAGTGGCCAGGTGCAACCGGCATCGCTAGTGCGAAGTGTTCCCGGAGCGCAGTCCGAGCAGGTGCGAGACGCCGTGTCCAGCGAGCTCGTCGCGACCCAAGTTCTGCAGTACACCGACGACCGTGAGACGCTGGCTATCGTCGGCCGCGCTATCGACGCCGTGTTGCGCGACATCCCCGCGAGCAGCGTTGTACAGCGGCCGACGTCGCCACCAGGCGAATTCGTCGTGGGCGACGGCCACGCCGTGCGCGGCGATGACCGCTTGGCCGGCGAGGACGACACGCGTGGCCTCATCGATCCGGTCAAACGCATTGCCAGTCACGTAATTGAGGGCATCGACAATGCGCTCGGTCGCGTCATTGGCAACCAGCTCGGGCGCTTGAACCAGAGCGTTCGCGCGCGTCTCGCAGTGCCAATCTCGGCCACGCTCGGCGACATCATGAGCTACCAGCGCCAGCCTGACCGGATTCAAGACGCACTGCGTGCCGCTCTGGCGCAGTACGCACCCGGCTACGGAAGTAAGGAGAAGCCAATAAGTGTGATCGCGCACAGTTTGGGCGGCGTGGTGGCGTTCGACGCGGCGGTGAAGCCGATGTCAGAAGCTAAGCGTCTGTGGATCAAATCGTTCGTGACCTTCGGTAGCCAAGCGGCCTTCTTCCATATCGTCGATCCCCGTGCGCCTGAACTCGTGGTCTATCGGCGCGATGCGCCCGTAAAGCTGCCCCCCAGCATCGTACGCTGGACCAACCTCTGGGACCCTATGGACCTACTCGCATTCACTGCCGGCACCGTGTTCAGATTGGCTGATGGAAGCACGCCGGCGGACATCAGCGTGGCGGACACCGCGAGTGATTTGATCGCCGAGAAGGGTTGGGCGCACTCGGTGTACTGGGATTCTGATGAGTTGGCACGTGCGTTGCGCACTAGCCTCGAGTAATGCTGTGCTAACACACGGAACGCCTGACGGCGCCGCAGAAACTCATCGTTGAACGGCCGCTTTCCGACAGTCCCGTGCGGTTGATCGACCGGCTGCTCAGGGTCGGGACCGCGAGTTCGCGACTTTAGGATGCAGCCGTTCACACCCGATCTCGGCACGGTCGTCGGTTGCCATCCCCGAACTACCACTGTCGCCGAACTCGGTTTCCTCGACGGGGTCGGCGAACGTCAACTTCCGAGTTGGACCTGTCGTTCGCCGAGAAGGCCGCAGGAGGTCAGCTTTCGGCAGCAGGCGACATTCGAAAGCCCATAGCGGAACAGCAGCAGACAGTCTCTATGCAGCCGCACACAGCCGCACAGCTTGCAAGGACGACGGATCGCTTCTGGCCGTCAAGGATCGGCCAGCCGACGGCGCCGAACGGCAGGTCTGCTGCGCATATCCGCCGCCCAATATTGGAGGAGCGCTTGGCGCGTTGAACGCCGGTGGCGTTCAACGCGCGAGCGGTCGAGGCCGCCCCCGTCCCTGATGTTCGAGCTGACGCGGCCCATGGCAATTGGGCAGCGGTTCCGGTCGGTCGTGGCGCGGCGACGAAATCACGGTCTCGGGTCCGAAGGGGGCGGGCTGCACATGCCGCCCGCAAGAAGGCCTATTGCATTTGACTCTGCCAGTCAAGCGAAAACCCGGTGGAACTTGCCTCGGGGTTTCGTCTGACACATCGCACCTCCCTGGACAAACTGCGCATCAGCAGTGAGCCAGGGAGAACACGTGCAAGTACCTGAAACTGACAACACCATCGACCTCGCCGGCCCGGGCGGACAGTTCTGCGATGAGACGGGCGTCCTGTGGTCGGCCCCCGAAGGCCAGGTCACCAACGCGTGCACGTTTGTCGTGTGCGCACTGACGTTCTGGCTGGTCGTCCCCGTCTTCTATGCGCTGTACCGCGCGTGGTGGACCTCGACGCACCGCTACGTCATGACCGACCAGCGCCTGCGCGAAGCCACCGGCGTCATGCTCCGCCG
>JAJKJU010000311.1 GCA_021153565.1 Rhizobacter sp. | reverse complement strand
GCTGAGAGTATTTCGATCATGCCCGCTCATCACGCCAAGAGACCCCTGCTCGTCGTTGCAAATGCTCGCCATAGCCCGGGCTATGGCTGCGCTTTGCGCCTGGATCAGGCGCCTTTTGACGTGCTGCTTGGGCACGCTCGAAAAACCCTCAGCCTCTGAGTTTCGCGAACAACCCCATCGTTCCCGCCCGTTGCTTGTGGTCCGATCGGCGTGCCGATCCCGTCAAGCCCCAGTACCTCAATGCCAGTTCGACGCAATCACAGGCAACAAGCTGCCCTGGTAGTTCGTCGGCAACGTGGTTTGTCCATCCGCCGGCGGAGAAAACGAGGCCATCGCGTTCACGAGCTTCTGCACATCGGCCGCCAGCAGCGTCTTGCCATCGGACAGCACGAAAGTCTCGATACGGTTGGACGTGCTGCCGTACCAGTTCTTGATGAGGATGTCGTCGCCAGTGCCGATCACCTTCACGTCCAGATCGTTGCCGAGATGCTGGAGCCACAGCTGGTCTGCTGTCACGCCGGCCAGGACCTGCAGGCGGTCATTGCCCCCTGAGTCCGTGACCACGTCTTGTCCCTGGTCGCGACCCCACTGGTAGGTGTCGGCGGAGGTGGTGGAGGTGTCCGTCAGCACATCGGCCCCCAGGCCACCGGCGTAGGTGTCGTTCCCTCCTGCGCCGCTGAGCTGATTGGCCGCTGCATTGCCTACCAGCACGTTGGCAATGGAGTTGCCAGTGCCATTGATGGCAGCGTTGCCCGTGAGAGTGAGGTTCTCCACCGTGATGCCCAGGGTGTAGCTGATGCTGGCCTCGACCCGGTCGGTGCCCTCGTCGACGCGCTCGTTGATCACGTCGCCTGCGTTGTCGACGCGGAACACGTCGTCGCCGGCGCCACCGTACATGGTGTCGGCGCCCTCCCGGCCGTCCAGCACGTTGTTGCCCGCGTTGCCGCGCAGCACATTGGCGAGCGCGTTGCCGCTTGCACTCAACGCACCAGTCCCCGTGAGCGTCAGGTTCTCAAGGTTGGCTCCGAGGCTGTAGTCAATCGACGACTCGACCGTGTCCGTGCCTTCACCCACCGCTTCGACGATGACGTCGCCTGCATCATCGACCACATAGGTGTCGTTCCCGACGCCGCCGATCATCCGGTCGGCTCCCGCCCCGCCGTCGATGCGGTTGGCACCGCTGGTGCCGTTGAGCACGTTACTCAGCACGTTGCCAGTGGCGCTGTCGGCTCCGCCTACGCGGGTGAGTGTGAGGTTCTCGAGGTTGGCGCCCAGCGTCCAGCTGGTAGCAGCTTGCACGCTGTCCGTGCCCTCATTGGCGTTCTCCGTCACGACGTCGGCGGCGTTGTCGACGATGTAAATGTCGTCGCCCGCCCCGCCGATCAGTGTGTCGGCATTCTTGCCACCATCCAGCACGTTGGCGCCGGAGTTGCCGATAAGCCTGTTGTTCAGCGAATTGCCCGTTGCATTGATCGCCGCGGTGCCCGTGAGCAGGAGATCTTCAAGGTTGTAACCCAGCGCCCACGACACGCTGGCTTCCACACGGTCGGTGCCAGCCTCAAGGGCTTCGGTGACAACGTCATTGGAGTTGTCAACGCGATAGACATCGTCGCCGGCCCCGCCGATCAGCGTGTCGATGCCAGCGCCACCGTCTAGCACGTTGCTGCCCGCGTTGCCAGTCAGTCGGTTGGCCAGCGCGTTGCCAATGGCATCGATGGCACCGTCGCCGGTCAACGTCAGAATTTCAACCTCGGCCTCCAGCGTGTGGCTGGCCGAAGCCTCGACCGTGTCAATGCCGCCGCCTACAGCCTCCACGATCTGGTCACCCGCATCGTCGACCACGTAGCTGTCGTTACCTGCGCCGCCGATCAGAATGTCAGCGTCGGCACCGCCATCGAGACGGTTCGCACCGGCACTGCCAATGATCGTGTTGCGCAGTGCATTGCCGGTGCCGCTGACGGCCAGCGTGCCGCTCAGCGTGAGATTCTCGAGGTTGTCGCCCAGCGTCCAGCTCATGCTCGATTGAACGGTGTCGTTGTCTCCATCGGCGCTCTCGATGACGATGTCGCCGACGTTGTCGACGACGTAAGTGTCGTCACCCCTGCCGCCGACGAGCGTGTCGGCACCCGCTGCGCCGTCGAGCGTGTTGGCTGCCGCATTGCCCGTCAGCACGTTTGCCAGCGCGTTGCCGCTGGCGTTGATGGCAGCCGATCCCGTCAGCATGAGGTTCTCTACATTGGCCGCCAGCGCGAAGGTCGCGCTCGATTGCACCGTGTCCAGCCCTTCGGCCACGTTCTCGCTGACGGTGTCGAGCACGTTGTCCACCACGAAGGTGTCGTCGCCCGCACCGCCGGACATCGCATCCGCGCCGGTGCCGCCGTCGAGCACGTCGTTGCCGGCATTGCCGGCGAGCGTGTCGTTGCCCGCTTCGCCATGCAGCTCGCTGCCACTGGTCAAAGCAATCATCACGTCGTCGCCTGCACTGCCATGCTGCACGCTGGCCAGGCGAATTACGTCGGCGCGGCCCAGTACTGTGCCGTCGGCAAAGCGGATGCGCTCGATGTCCCCGTTGGCGTTGTCGAGGTAGCCCAGAACGTCGATGACGTCGGTGCTGTCGCGCCGGGTGATGAACAGATCACCGCTGCCCGCCAGGCCGAAGTCCAAGGACGCCAGCGTCACGCTGGCATCGAATGCGATCTCGTCGACCGCGCCGTCGTCGTCCATGGCCACGCCAACCCCCATGGCCGCCGCCCCACGGGCCTGCAAGTCGTCGACGATGTCGTTTCCCCAGCCGGCCGCAAACAGGTAGCTGTCGGCGCCGCGCCCGCCCACCAACACATCGTCACCGGCGCCGCCATCGAGCACGTCTTCGCCATCGGCTCCCAGCAGACGGTCCGCGCCCGTGCCGCCGTTGAGCGTGTCGCTGCCCGCGCCGCCCACGAGGTAGTCGGCCCCGTCTCCGCCGGCCAGGTCCGTGCCCGTGTTCGCCGCGATGAGCAGGTCGCTCCCAGCCGTGGCCGTGACCCGGTCGGCATCGTCCAGCCCGGCGCGGATGGCCTCGCGCGTCAGCACCGTGCCATCTGCCAGCACCAGGGTGTCGATGCCGCTGCGCATCACGCTTCCCCCCTCCTCGAAGAACGACGCCACGGTTAACGAGTCGCTGCTCCCCTCCAGGCTGATCACGAGGCTGGTGTCGCTCTGCCTGAAGCGCAGCCCCTGGCCGCTGGTGCCATCCGTCAGCTCGATGCGTTGCAGCACCGGGCCGGCAGCGCTCGATTCCTCTGACCGCTGGCTCTTCGTGTCGGTCAGGGTGTCCTGGCCATAGCCTGCACCGAAGCGAACACGGTACAAGTTGCCGTGGCCCGACAGTTCGTCATTGCCGGCGCCGCCATCCAACAAGTCGGCACCGCCGTTGCTGGATAGCGTGTCGTTGCCGTTGCCACCATACAGCTCGTCAGCATCGTCCGGGTAGACCGGGCGGCCCATCGAGTCCTTGGCGAGGTCGGCGATGTACACGTCGTCCAGGGTGTCGTCACCGTCCATGCCGCGCAGGATGTTCGACGCCGAATTGCCGGTCAGCACGTTCGCGTCGTCATCGCCGGTCAGCGCGATGGCGCCTGCCAAGGCGTCTGCCCGCAGGTTCTCCACGTTGGCCCAGTCCGACACGGCCACCGGGACCACCGTCGCCACGGTCAGTACCACCGTGTCCCATCCCTCGCCCGCCTGCTCGTCCACGATGTCTCCCGCACCGATGCGGTAGATGTCATCGCCCTTGCCCCCTTTGAGCACGTTGGCCCCGCTGCTGGTCGAGCCGTCGAGCAGATTGCTCAAGTCATTGCCCGTGCCCGAGATCGCCGCCGTACCCTGCAGCTGCAGTTGCTCGAGGTGCGCGCCCAGCGTGTAGTCGATGCCGGACACCACGCGGTCGGCCACCGATGTCTCGAGGTGATCCAACGCATAGAACCCTGTCTCCACCACTTGGTCGCCGGCATCATCGACGACGTAGGTGTCGTCGATGACCGAGCCGATCATCGTGTCGGCGCCTGTGCCGCCGTCGATCAAGGTGCGCATCGGCAGCCACGTGCCGTTGTCGAAGCTGAAGCTTGGGAATCTGCCGGGCTGACTCAGGTCGATGCGGTTGTCCAGCACATTGCCCGCGTAGCCAAGTTCGATCGCCGTGGCACGGCCGGCGTACACGTGGTAGGCATCCTGCAAGCCTTCCAGCGTCAGGTTCTCCACGTTGTCGGGCAGTGTCACTGACCAGGCGTTGGTGACCAGTTCGTCGATTCCCTGGCCCGCCGCCTCGACCACTTGCGTCTGCATCGGCCCCAGTAAATCGGACAAGTCCGCGACCGTCGCCGCCACTTTGACCACACGGTACACGTCATCGCCCGCACCACCACGCAGCACGTCGTTGCCTCCACCCCCGTTGTCGAGTACGTTGCTACCGGCATTGCCGACGATCACGTTGTCGCCGGCGTTGCCGGTGCCGCTGATCGACAGCAGCCCGGTCAGCTGCAGGTTCTCGACGTTGGCCGGCAAGGTGTACGACACGCTCGACTCCACCGAGTCCGTTCCGCCATCGGCCGCCTCGACGATGTTGTCGACCGGGTGGTCCACCACATAGCTGTCGTTGCCCGCGGTGCCCGTCATCGTGTTGGCGGTGCCTTCGGCGGCGCTGCCAACTTTCTCCAACACGTCGGCGTACTGCCATGCCGTGCCGTCGTCGAATTCAATGCTCTCCACCAAGCCTTGGCCCGTGCTCGCGAAATAGTTGTCCAGCCACAGCTCGCTGCCGTCTCCCAAACTGAGCACCAGTGAATCCTGCAATGGGCCCATCTGACGCACCTCGGCATCGCTGCGCGTGCCCGTGACGCGCGTCAGCGTCACGTCCGCCGGCGCGATGCCTGGCTTCAGTCGCACACGGTCTGTTCCGTCGCTGGCAACGCTGTTGACCTGCTCGATCCATTCGTCCAGACCGTCGCCGAAGCCGAACAAGACGGTGTCGCCACCCGAGTCGCCGAACAGCGTGTCGTTGCCCGCACCGCCGTCGAGCGTATCGTTGCCCTCATCACCGTGCAGCGTGTCGTTGCCAGTTTCGCCGTAGAGCACATCGCTGCCGGTGCCGCCCCCCAACCAATCGTTGCCGGAGGCGCCGCGTATCACGTCGTCGCCGCTGTAGCCAGAGATCGTGTCCGCTCCCGCCGTGCCGGACAACAGCTGGGTCTTGAGCGTATCCACGTCCCATGCCGTGCCGTCCGCGAAGCGGATCACGTCGACCGGCCGCAACGAAGAGAAATAGCCCGGGATGCTGATCGCATCGGAGGTGCTGGCGATCGCCAGCAACAAGTCGTCGTCGGTGCGCGTGACCACGATGTCCGAAGGCGCCACGCCGGCGCTGAACATCAGCGTGTCGGTCTTGGCCGCTGCGCCGTCGTAGCCACTGAGAAGGTCCTGACCGGAGCCCCGGCCGAACAGGTAGGTGTCGTTGCCGGAACCGCCGTCGAGCGTGTCATCGCCCGCGCCACCGTCCAAGGTGTCGTTCCCGCCCATGCCTCGCAACGTATCGTTGCCCGCACCCGCGGCGATCGCGTCATTGCTCCCATAACCGACGAGCGTCTGCGTGGCGTCGGCGCCTGCCAGCACCTTGGCCTTGACCGCCTCCACGTCCCAGATCGTGCCGTCAGCAAAGCGCAGCTGCTCCACCTGGTAGCCCGCGCCGCCGTCACCCTGGAAGTAGCCCGTCACCATGAGCTGATCGGTCGTGCCGTTGATCGACAGCACGAGGTCCAGCTCATTGCGGCTCGCTATGACGTCGGCTGGCGCAATGTCGGCGTCGAATTCCACGGCGTCAAGCTGGCCGGCGTTGCCGTCGTAGCTGTTGATTCGATCCTGCCCATCGCCCTTGCCGAAGACGTAAGTGTCGTTGCCCGTACCACCGATGAGGCTGTCGTTTCCCTCCGCGCCGTTGAGCCTGTCGTTGCCGGCGCCCCCCACGAGCGTGTCGGCTCCCGTGCCCCCGTCAATCGTGTCGTCGCCCGTGTCCCCAAGAACGGAGTCGTCGCCGGCGAGAGCGTTGACGCTCTCGCCACTGGCGCCGAGATAGATCACGTCTGCAGCGGCGCTGGCCTGATCTGCTCCCGTTGACAAGACCAACGCATCGAGGGCGATCGTGGACCCGTCGGCGAATACGAACTGCTGAACCTGCTGCGTCGCGTAGGCCCCTCTCACGGTGAGGCGGTCGTCGCTGCCGCGCAAGCGGATCAGCAGGTCATCGCCGATACGGCTCCACATGACGTCGGCTGCGCCAATGCCGGCTTGGAAACGCACGGTGTCCGTCCCGGAGCCGGCGTCGGCGTTCACGGTGTCCCGACCACTACCGAGGCCAAAGACATAGGTGTTGTTGCCGGCCCCGCCATAGAGTTGGTCGTTACCGGCACCGCCGTCGAGCGTGTCGTCACCCGCGCCTCCAAAAATCCCGTCCTCAGCCGTGGTGCCCGTGATGATGTCGTTGCCGGAGGTGCCAGTGAATGTGCCGACACCGACGCTCCCATCGAAGAGAATGCCGCGCGCCGCCACCTGATCCAAACTGAGCGAGCTGCCGTCAGCGAACTCGAAACGGTCGAAGCTGCGCAGGTCACCGTCGAACGTGATCTCGATGCGGTCGCCATCACCGCCATAGTTCAGGAACACCCGCGTCAGGCCCCCCAAGCTGTCCGGGCGCTGCGCTACCAACCGCAGCGAAGCCGGGTCAACGCCGTCCGCAAATTTCGCCACGTTGGCCTGGCGCGAGGCCAGGGCGTCCGCGCTGGCACTACCGATCACGCTGTCCTGGCCGTCGCCGGCAGCGAACTGCAAGGCAGTGCCTCCGGCACTGCCACCGTTGAACAACACGAGCGTGTCGTTGCCGCGCCCGCCGTCCAGCGTGGCACCGGCCACAGTGGCGGTAAGTTGGTCCATGCCGCCGCCGCTGAATACCGTCTGGCCCGCCGACATGGCGCTCAGCGTCATCGACTGCGTCACGTGTGTCTGGACCCACTCATGCACGGTGGTGCTGCCACCCTGGTCGGCATCCAACACCAGGTTCTGGATCGCACCGGTAAACGCGTCCTGCAGCATCAGCACCCTGGCGCTGGCCGCGTCACCGAGAACCAGGCGCAAGGAGCCGTCGGTTCCCTGCTGTGTCGCGCTCACCGCACCACTGACCTGCACCGTGTTCACGCCGCCTTCGTCGACAAGCGTCTCGGCCACGGTGTGCATCACCATTGTGCCGCCCGCCAGAGTTTCCACGCGCACCCCTTGTTCCGGCACGTCGTCGGCGTCGATGATGTAGAGGTCGTTGCCCAAGCCGCCCTGCAGGGTGTCGGCGCCCGCGCCGCCGCGAAGCGTGTCGTCGCCGGTGCCACCCTCGATCCAGTCGTTGCCGCTGCCCCCGTCGAGCAGGTCGTTGCCCGAGCCGCCCAGCAGCATGTCGTGGCCCGCGCTGCCGTACAGGGTGTCGTCGCCTCCGTTGCCGGACAGTTGGTCGTCGCCGGCGCCGCCGTCGATAGAGTCGCCTGCGTCGCTGGCGAGTTCGATGTTGCTGTCGTTGCCGTCGCCCAACAGTACGTCGTTGCCGGCCCCGCCGTACAAGGTGTCGGCACTGCCGCCGCCCTTGAGCGTGTCGTCGCCGTCCTCGCCGTCGAGCAGGTCCTTGCCGAGGTTCGCGTTCGGTGTGCCCAGACCATCACCTTCGAGGGAGTCGTTGCCAGTGCCGCCATACAGCGTGTCGTTGCCGCCGCCACCCCACAACGAGTCGTTGCCGTCTTCGCCGTCGAGGTAGTCACTGTCCATGCGCGAGAAATTCACTGTGCTGGGCGGCGCATCGGTTCCCCACAGATCGGGAAGGTCGCCGACCAGCACGTCGTCACCTCCACCGCCGAATAGCGTGTCGGCTCCGTAGCCGCCATCGAGCTCATCTTTGCCCGCGCCACCGTCAAGGTAGTCTGCCCCCGTATTGCCCACCACCTCATCGTTGCCCTCGCCGCCAAACACGGTGTCGTCACCGGGCCCGCCGAACAGCCCGTTATCGCCCCCGTCGCCGCTGACGTAGTCGTTGCCATCCGTACCGCTCACGAAGTCATCGCCTGCGCCCGCGAACACCGTGTCGGCCAAGCTTTTGTCCCCGCTGGAGCGCACCATGCCGAACTGGGTGTCGCTTGCGCTCACCTTCCACACCGCGGCCACATCGTCGTCACCGTTGATGTAGACCAGGCGATCACCGGGCACGCCGGAGTCCCAGTCCCAGCGCCAGCTGCCTGCCACCTTGGCCCACAGATCGGTGGACACGGCCCCGGTCAGGCCGATGCCTGCGTAGTTGTAGCTGCCCAGGATCAGGTCATTGCCTGCACCACCGGAGATGAGGTCATGCCCGGAACCACCGTTGAGGAAGTCGTTGCCAATACCGCCGTCCAGCGTGTCGTCACCAGCTCCGCCGAACAGCAGGTCGTCGCCGCTGCCGCCGTCAAGCTGCTGCGCGAGATCCTGGCTGATGAGCACGTCGTTGCCTACCCCACCATCGGCGCCATTGCCGACAATATCGTCCAGGTAGTCATCGGCACTGGTCTGCACAGGCACCACCGGGGCGGCCGTGCCTGCACCCAGGGTAATGCCCAGGTCGCCGTCGTGGAAGCCTTCAATGCGCACCTCAGCGCTTGCGCTGCTGACGAGCACGCTCGCTCCCGTTGCGCTGGCGATGTCGCCCGTCACGGTGTAGCTCACGCTCTTGTCGGCGTTCTGGTAGTAGCCCGCCGAGATTTGCTTGCCACCGTTCAAGGTGGCGCTGCCCAGGTGCACGATGCCCTTGCCGTCACTGTCGCGGATGGTGTCCAGGCCTTCGCCGGCGGCGATGTCGTAGGTGTCGGTGCCGGCTCCGCCGAGAAGGCTATCGTCGTCGCCTCCGCCAGCGAGCCAGTCGTCGCCCGTTCCCCCCACAAGCGTGTCGTCGCCCTTCTCGCCATAGAGGGAATCGAAGTCGGCACCGCCTTCGAGGTAATCATTGCCATCACCCGCGTTGATCTGGTCTAGGCCGCCACCGCCGTAAAGGCGATCATTGAGCGTGCAGCCGACGAGGAAGTCGTTGGCTTCACCACCAAAACGCAGGTAGCTGACAGGGCTGAGAAACGTGTCGCCGCGTGACGACTGGAACAGCAGCTGTTGTGTCACCCCATTGCTGACATAGCTGGTTTGCAGCCGTTGCCCAAAGGACAAATTGCCCGCAACCACGCTGTCTGTTACGTTCTCTTTTCCTGCAACGACGATGCCTGACAGCAGAAGCGCGCGGTCATTGATCCAGCGGTCCGTATAGGTCTCTTTGCCGGTGCCCCGCTCGGCTTGCGACAAGTTCTTGTCGGTCTGCCAGTCGGTGTAGGTGCTGCCCCAGGCCTTGCCCAGTGCGCCGGAGAGCGCATCGCGGTCAGCCGGGTTCTTCGCGGTGATGCTGAATGGGCTCAGTGTCAGCAAGCTTGCAAGCGCCCCGAAATCATCTCGGGCCTGGCCCGCGAGGTCGATGGCGCTGGCCTTGATCGCGGCAAACCCGCCGGTCATCGCGGCCTGGAACGCACCACTCTTGACGATGTCGTCGAGCCGTTTATAGAACGCATTGCGCGCAGTGATGTCGGCCCAGGTGCCGCCCTTCATTTGCGTGGTCGTGTCCGTGCCATCGGCGCTCGGTTTGACGAACATCTTGTAAAGCGCATCGACCACGCGCTCGAGCACGTCGCCTTCGGCCTTGCCTTGTCCACCCAGAAGATCGGTCTGGACTTTGGCGGCTGATGCGCCCTTCAAGATTGCGCTGAGCGTGCCGATCTCGACCTTGGGGTCGAGCTTGGCCAGCGCGTCTTGCACGCTCAGCGAGTCCACGAGCAAGACCAGGCTGTGCGTGTCGCCGAAGTCGTTGTTGGCATAGCCTTCGACGAGTAGCTTGAAGTCGTTGTACGCATACGTCTGCTGTGCGGCATCCACGACCACGCTGCCGCGCAGCAGCGGCTGATCTTCGATGAAGACCGGCGTTTCCGCGCCGTAGTGGAGTTGCGAGTTGGAGACGGCCGAGGGCGAGGTGTCTCCGTAAATGTCGTAGAAATTCGGCAGGGGGGCCTGTTGCTGGCGCCCGGCCACGGCTTGAACGGCGGTCTGGATGGGGTTGACGGCGCTGGTGTTCTTGGCGGCCGTCAGCACCGCGATCTGGTAGTTGATGTCGGTCGCTTCGACAGCGCTTGCGTCCGGCGTCACGGGGCTTGTAGGCGCAGACGGATCAGTCGAGCCGCTGTGCAACGTGCCGACTCGGGCCATCTCGCTCTGAATGGTGAGGACGCGGTTGAATGCTTCGATGAGCATCTGGGCTTGCGGGTCGCGGTTGGGCACCTTAACCTTGATCGGGATGTTGGCAACGATGACCGTCACCGAGGGCGGCGTAATGGCGTCGATGGCAGCGCGCTGGGCGTCGGTGGGCTTGCCGCCGCCTTGCAAGGTGCTGCGAAGCGACTCGTACAGCGAACGCACGCTCGGGTCGGTGAAGAGGTTGCCCAGGTCCACTGTGGCGCTGCGCTGGGCGTCGAACTGCTTGATGGTGGCGGCCAAGCTGACGCCGTTTTGCGTGCGGCCGACGCCAGCGCCATTGAACGTGTAGGTTTGGTTCACATCCGATGGATGCAGCAGTTTGAACGCAGTTGCCAAGTGACCACCCAGGCTGTAGCCGGTGACCGAGAACCTGTTCGTCGCGCCCAGGCCGTAGGTCTGCTGCAGGTGGCCGTACCACTG
>JAJKJU010000310.1 GCA_021153565.1 Rhizobacter sp. | reverse complement strand
CTAACATGTGCGGGCGCCGCCGAAAACATCGCGGGACAGGTGCCATGACTCAACCTCGATTAGCGTGGTTCGGCAAGCCGAAATTACATCGGGTCATAACAGGGAGGGGCACGCGGCCTTGCTGGTGCCGACGGCGCAAGCGCTGGTGAATGCGGCGCAGATGAACGTCGTTGAGTTTCATACCTGGAGTCAAGGACTTTTCACAGGCCGTGGTCTAGCATCTGGCGAAGACAGTCCCGTCCCGTTTCGTCGCGAAGAGCGGTCCTGCCAATCGGGTGGGAAAGGTCTTTGTCGACTATCTGCGCAACGGCCACGCGCAGACCACCGCGGCGGCATTTTCTGCGCGCGCCCGGCCCGGCATGGGGATCTCGATGCCCATCGCCTGGGACGAATTGCCGACACTCAAGAGGTAGTGCGCAGTGGGGAATCGCGACGGCGCGAGAGTACCTGTCATTCCGGAAAATGGACCCGTGGACGGACTATTGGAAGTCGAAGCAGTCCCTGTCCGGGGCGGTCAAATTGCTGAAACGCTAAGGTCCATCGAGACGCGACCTATGTGAGCTGGGCCAGGCCGGATGGTACTTTCCAATCCAGGGACTTCTCCGATGCGCCGCCATCGTGCTCACGCCAGTGATCGGCCGGTGGCCCAAGGGCGAACCCTTGTGCGCAGTCGGCGCCCGCCGCGCGCAGCCGCTTGAGGGTGTCGGCGTCCTCGACCAGTGGCGCAACCACCACGAGGTTCATCGTGTGCGCCAGCTCGGTCATTGCGCGCAACAGATGCTCGCTGAGTTCATCTTGACGGATGGACCGCACCAGCTCGCCGTCCAGCTTCACCGCGGCGAGCGGCAAAGCGCGCAACTGGTCGACTGCTCCGAAGCCCCGGCCATAGCCGTCGAGCGTCAGCGTGACGCCCAGTCGCGTCAGCTCGCGCAGTTCCTGCAGCACGGCGGTGAGCCGCCCGGCGCCTTCGTCGTCCCTGATTTCCAGGCACAGGTGCATGGGACCGAACGCACCTCGCCGCAGCAAGCTCGCGAGGCGCGCACGGTAGCCGGGATCGATCAGCGACGCTGTCGCGACGTTGACGTGCAGATGCACCCCTGCCGGCGGCTGGCGTTGAGCCACCATCTTGGCGATGCGATCGAGCACCCAGGTGTCGACCTGGGGAAGCAGATCGAAACGCTCGGCTTGAGGCATGAATGCGCACGGTGCAAGTCGGGACTTCGCGTCGTCCAGCCGAATGAAAGCTTCGTAGCCGTACAGCGCCGGGCGACGCAAATCGAGAATGGGCTGGAACTGCAGCGTGAAGGCGCCTCGCGCCAGCGCCCGGCGCAATCGTTCGGACCACGACTGCTCCAGCGTCGCGAGCACTTCGGCGTCGTCTTGCGCATCGAACATGTGGATTCGATTGCGGCCTTTGCGCTTCGCGATCTGACAGGCCGCATCCGCGCAGTTCATGGCATGGGCCGGTGTAGCGGTGTGCACGCTCAGCCTGCTGATGCCCACGCTGCCGGACACCTCGAAGCTGCGACCCTCGTACACGAAGCGCATCTCGTCAAGGATGGCCCGAAACTGCTCAGCCAATGCGATGACCTTGCCCTCGTCGACGTTGCGCAGCAGCACGGCAAATTCATCGCCCGACAGCCGCGCCACGAGATCGGACTGGCGCGCCCGCGACTTGAGCTTGTGCCCGATGTTCGTGAGCAGCGCGTCGCCGGCGGCGTGGCCTGCGCTGTCATTGATGAGCTTGAAGCGGTCGAGGTCGATGAATAAAAGGGCCGACCTTTCTGTGCTGCGCTTGAGGCGCTGCAGCTCCTGCTCGAGCGCGTTCTCGAAGTATTGCCGGTTGAACAGCTTGGTGAGGTGGTCGTGTTGCAACTGCCATTGCAACTCGGCCTCGAAGCGCTTGCGTTCGGCGATGTCGCGAAACACCACCACCGCGCCCACACATTCGCCGTCGCGGTGCTGCGGCCTGACAGTGCACTCCACGTTCATGGCATGGCCGTCGGCGCGCCAAAACACCGTCTCCCAGTTGCTGAGGGAGTCTCCCAGTTCGTAGGCCTGCTGGAGGAAGCAGGTCTCGGGCGGAATGAGCCGGCTGTGCTCGTCGGCAAAGTGGAGCAGGTCGTGCGCCGACTTGCCCACCAGCCCAGCTGCATCGGGCCATTGAAGAAGTCGCAAGGCGGCAGGGTTTACAAAAGTGATGCGACCTTCGCGGTCGACACCATACACACCGTCGCCCACCGAGCCGAGGATCAGCTCGAGCCGCAGTCGCTCGCCTTCGAGCCGCAGTTCGCGTTCGCGCAAGGTCGCCAAGCTGTGCACGCGGGCGAGGAACAGCTGGTTCGACTCGGTCTTGAACATGCACTCGCTGGCGCCTGCCTCCAGGCAATCTCTGATCAGCCCGTCTTCATATGAACCAGTGAGGATGGCGAGCGCGATGTCGCGAGTGGCGGGCAGCTCGCGCAGGATGCGGCACAGCTGTGCGCCATTCATGCCGGGCATGTAGTAGTCGACGATGGCGAGGTCGAAGCGCTCTGTCTTCACCACCTCCAGCGCCGACTCGGCGTCGTCGCAGGTGACGACCGTGTAGCCATGGCTTTTGAGGATCCGCTGGTACTTCACGCGGCTCGTGCGCGAATCATCCACCAGCAGCACTTTGAGCCCCGTATCCGACGGCGTACGCTGCCGGGTTTCGCGGGCGATGCGGGCGAGCAGGGCCCGCGTGAGGCCCGGCACCTCAGCATGGCGCTCCCATCCGAGCACTAGTGTGAAGGCCCGTTCGGCCAGGGCATGTTCGTTGTCGAGGCGGTTGGAGTCGGAACGCAGGACGACCACGGCGAGTCCGCGGCAGTCGGCGTGGTCCAGGCGTTGCAAGACCGCTTCGCACGCGGCCGAATCGGCAGTCGACCAGCCGATCAGTACGCCGGACAAGCCGCGAGACACCTCGCGGTCGATGTCGGCCAGCGAGCTTTCGTGGGCTGTGACCGAGACCACGTCGTAGCTGTGGCGCAGCAGCAGCTTTTCCATGCCACGGCGCAGGGTCGGAGACGATTCGATCAGCAGCAGCCGATGCATGGCAGGGTCGCGGGGTGCCGAGGGGGGGACTGTGAGGCGTTCAGTGTCGCATGCGATGGCGGCGTGCGAAGGCACAAGGCACGCGTTTGGAGGACGGGGCGCGCCCCCTGGGCGCCGTGCGAGAACAAATTCTCAACTCGCCCCATGCCCGGCAAGGGTTCATGGCGACGGTACAACGCATCTGGCGGCATCCGCGGACTGCTACTGGCGCTACTACGCCTGTTGACGTGCTGCTCGGACATGCTCGAAATACTCTCAGCCTCTGAGGCGGGCTCACCCCCAGATCGCGTCGTACATGACGAATGTGCGGGTAACCTGGAATTTTTGCAGCTACGCGAACAAGTCGTCCGGTGTTATCGACGCCTTAGCACGAGGTATGGCTGCGCTTTGCGCCTGGATCAGGCGCCTTTTGACGTGCTGATCGGACACGCTCGAAAGACTCTCAGCCTCTCACAGGACGCGCAAGCTCCACGCGCACGGTGGTGTCGAGCGGGCCCATCCAGGGCAGCAAGAACTTCTTCGCCTCGTCTGGAGAACATGTGAGCCACGCGCCGTAGGCCTTCGGATCCAGAATCGTCACCATCCGCTTTTCTTCGCCTGGTTTGTGAAATCGCTGCATGACCGGGTGGCCCTGTGCGTTCACGGTGATCATCGACATCGTGAAGGTCTGCACGCCGTCAGGCGAGGTCCACAGGTTGTAGATGCCGGCAATACCCATCGGCACGCCCCCAGCCTGCGAGATGCTCCACCAGACGCAACGCCCAGTCTCATATGACGGCTCATAGAAGCATTCGGCAGGGATGATGCAACGCTGGCCCTTGGCCCACGCCTTCTTGTAGCTGCGCAGCTTGTCGACAGTCTCCGATCGGGCGTTGTAGGTCTTTCGGCCGTACTGCAGTTCTGCGACGTCATCTGGAAGCAGACCGAACATCGCTGTCTCGGCGACCAGAGCGCGTCGCGGATTGTCCGGGTCGCCGTCCGGGTCCAGCCGGATGAATGGCGCCAGGCCCAGCGGATAGACATCGACCTCCGGCGGCAGTTCGCTGCGAGCGCGCTCGACACCGAAAAAGGTCAGCAGCCGATCGAGTCGTGTCACCGGACGGTAGTTGGAACACATCCGCTCAATGTAGTGCGATCGACAGGCGGGGAATCCTTCTTGGCGACATCAAATGTCCGTTCGCGCGCACATGGCGACGCAGAGCAACCGTCATGCCGCGGACTGCCAACAGCTGCAGGCATCAGCGCTACGGGCACGTCGATTGCTGAACCTGAGGTTCAACTTCGGAGGGTTCCATGAAGAGACAAACTCCTTACGGCCTCTGTGCCGCCCTTGCTTTGGTCGCCGGCGCGGCGCTTGCCCAAGACAAGCCGGTGACTGTGAATCTTTCGTCTCAGAACGCGTCTGGCGAAAGTGGAACCGCCACGCTGACACCGCAAGGCGACAAGACCCAAGTCGTGATCAAGCTGACTGGTGCTCCCAGCGGTACTCAGCAACCCGCGCACATCCACGATGGCACCTGCGCGACTCTCGATCCGAAACCTCGGATCCCACTTCAAAACGTGGTTGGCGGAAACTCGACGACGACCTTGGACATGAAGCTGGGCGACATCGTTAGCAAGGGTGGGGCAATCAACGTACACAAGAGCGGTGCGGAGGTGAAGACCTATGTCGCCTGCGGAGATGTGAAGTAGGCCTGGTGTATTGACCGAGTGAAAGGCGTGCGGCGTTGCCCCGGACTGAGAGGCTGGGAGTATTTCGATCATGCCCGCTCATCACGTCAAAAGACCTCTGCTCGTCGTTGCAAATGCTCGCCATAGCCCGGGCTATGGCTGCGCTTTGCGCCTAGATCAGGTGCCTTTTGACGCGCTGCTCGGGTACGCTCGAAAAACTCTCAGCCTCTGAGGCCACGGGCAGAGGTGCTCAGCCAAGCCGGCAAGTCTTCAGGAGCGGGTCGCGTGTTCTGGGGCCCGCGCCGTCGCTTGTTGTTTGGCGTCCTGAATCAGACGAATCAATCCCATCCGAATTCGGTTGCCAGTCTTGCCATCGAGGACCGCCGTCCTGCCACAGATCTGCCGTGGAAAGACGCTGGTGTAGCACTTCTACGCTTGGGCTGCGGTATCGTCATCGGACTGGCTCGTAGTCCTGGTTCCGGTGTTGGCTGGAGATGGCCCTGGCAGGACGAGTGCTGGGCGCGTCTTGCAGCGAGGACGCGATGTCGGCCAGGGTCGGGTGTGCAAAGAGCTGGGCGAGCGTGAGTTGGCGCTTGAGGGTTGAGGCGATGCGCGAGGTCAGCTGCACGGCCAGCAGCGAATGCCCGCCAAGGGCGAAGAAGTCGTCGTGGCGGCCGACCTGTGGCAGGCCCAGCAGCTCGCACCACAGCGCGGCCAGGGTCTCCTCGACCGGGCCTTGCGGGGGCTCGTAGGCACTGCTGCCCAGCGCTGAGGTGTCGGGCTCAGGCAGGGCCTGGCGGTCAAGCTTGCCGTTGGGGGTGAGCGGCAGGGCGGGCAGCCGCACATAGGCGGCCGGCAGCATGTACTCGGGCAGCCGGGTGGACAGCTGCGTGCGCAGCGTCTCGGGTGAGGGTGACTCAGGCGAGGCGGACTCCTCGGCCACGAGGTAGGCCACCAGGCGCTTGTGCTCGTCGTGCTGGCGCGCCAGCACCACGGCCTCACGCACGCCGGGGCAGGCCAGCAGGGCGGCCTCGATCTCGCCGAGCTCGATGCGGAAACCCCGGATCTTGACCTGGTGGTCATTGCGGCCGAGGAAGTCCAGCGTGCCGTCGGCGCGCCAACGCGCGAGGTCGCCGCTGCGGTACATGCGGCTGCCCGGCGCGCCGAAGGGGTCGGGCACGAAACGCTCGGCGGTGAGCTCGGGCTGGTCGAGGTAGCCCTGCGCCAGGCCGGCGCCGGCGATGTGCAGCTCGCCGGCTATGCCCACCGGGGTGGGCGTGCCGCGGTCATCGAGGATGTGGATGCGGCTGTTGCGCAGCGGACGGCCGATGTGGATGCGTGCACCGTCGGCAGGCAGCTCGCGCAACACCATCGTGGTTACGAACTGGGTGGTCTCCGTCGGGCCATAAGTCTGCAGCAGATGCTCGGGCGGGTTCAGGCTCAGCAGCCTGGCCAGCGCCGCGGGGTCGGCGACGTCGCCGCCGGTGATCAAGTAGCGCAGGCGGGGCATCGCGCTGACCAGCGTTTGTGCGTAAGCGCGCAAGACTGCGGCCACCAAGATGAGCACGGTGATGCCGCT